>JAFQQV010000078.1 GCA_017410425.1 Oscillospiraceae bacterium | reverse complement strand
AGGACCCCGCTGTCATCGCTGCTGCAGCTGACATCTGCATGCTCGTTGACGAAATCACCATGGGCACTTCCGTCATCGACCAGGCTGTTGCTCAGGGCGCAAAGACTTTCGTTCACATCTCCTTCGAGCGTCACCTCGGCTACGCTACCATCTCCGCTCGTCAGCAGCTGTTCAAGGATCGCTGCGCTGAGCTGGGTGTAGAGTACGTTGAGGCCACCGCTCCCGATCCCACTGGCGACGCTGGCGTTACCGGTGCACAGGCCTGGATCACCGAGAACATCAAGCCCTACGTTGAGAAGTACGGCAAGGACACCGCTTTCTTCTCCACCAACTGCTCTCTGCAGGTTCCCCTGATTCAGCAGATCGCTGAGCTGGGCGCAATCTACCCCGTACAGTGCTGCCCCTCCCCCTACCACGCATACCCCTCCGCATTCAACATTGACACCGCTGGCCACGAAGGCGACATCGATTACCTGAACGAGCAGATCGCTGCTAAGGTTGCTGAGTACGGCAACTCCGGTCGTATGTCCACCTGGCCCATCTCTGTCAACATGACCATGATCGAGGCTGGCTTCAACTACGCCAACAAGTGGATCAACGGTGAGATCACCGAGCGCTGCGATGCAGATGCTCTGCTTGCTGAGATCCAGGCTGTCGGCGGCGAAGGCATGGAAATCTCCAACTACTCCGACGACAACGGCACCCTCGACAACTTCTTCATGATCAACTCCACCACTTACATGAACTTCTGATCAAGTAGTGGAATTGGATTCTGAAACAAGTACATAAACTAACGGGTTAATTGATGCGCCCATCGGTTTAACTGGTGGGCGCATTTTCCCGACTTTACAATTATTAACTTTTCTTAAATGCTGAAGGACAGACACCGGCCAGTGACCAAGCCTGCCCCGTGTCCGTCCTTGAGCATTTAATTGAGAGAAAAAGCTCGAAGGAGTTATTAAATGGAAAACGAATACGTATTGAAAATGGAGGGTATCGCCAAGGAATACTACGGCAACCGCGTCCTCAAGGGCGTTGAGCTGAAGGTAAAGCGCGGCGAAATCCATGCCCTCATGGGTGAAAACGGCGCGGGCAAATCCACGCTGATGAACATCCTCTTCGGTATGCCTGTCATCCACTCCACCGGTGGCTTTGAAGGCACCATCGAATTTGACGGCAAGCCTGTCAACATCGACAATCCCCACACTGCAATGGAACTGGGCATCGGCATGGTACATCAGGAGTTCATGCTCATCCCCGGCTTCACCGTCACCGAAAACGTCAAGCTGGGCCGTGAGATCACTGAGCCCACCGTTGCAAGCTCCATCTTCGGCAAGTCCCTTGAAAAGCTGGACAAGCCCACCATGGCAGCTGACACCCGCAAGGCTCTGGACACTATCGGTCTGGGCGTTGAGGAGTATGCAATGGTCGCTGGCATGCCCGTTGGCTACATGCAGTTTGTTGAGATCGCCCGCGAGATCGACAAGACCGGTATCAAGCTGCTCATCTTCGATGAGCCCACCGCAGTTCTTACCGAGACTGAAGCTGAGCGTCTGCTGGACACCATGCGCGTCATTGCCTCCAAGGGCATCGCCATCATCTTCATCACCCACCGTATCAACGAGGTCATTGACGTCACCGACTCCATGACCGTTCTGCGTGACGGTACCTTTGTTGACCGTCTGGAGACCAAGGACACCACTGCCGCCCGCATCGCTGAGCTGATGATTGGCCGTAAGGTTGAAAAGCTGGTTGACGACACCGATGAAGATAATCGCGTTATCTCCGATGACGACATCATGCTCTCCCTCAAGGACTTCTATGTTGAGATGCCCGGTGAGAAGGTCAAGGGCGTTGATCTCCAGGTTCGCCGCGGCGAAGTTCTGGGTATCGGCGGTCTGGCCGGTCAAGGCAAGGTTGGTATCCCCAACGGTATTCTGGGCCTCTACCCCGCCGAAGGCGAGATAATCTTCGACGGCGAAAAGGTTGAACCCTCCAAGCTGGGCGACGCTCTGCACAAGGGTATTGCCTTCGTTTCCGAGGACAGACGCGGTGTTGGCCTGCTGCTGGAAGAATCCATCGAGCAGAACACCATTTTCACCTCCATGCAGATTCAGGGCAAGTTCCTCAAGAAGTTCGGCCCCATCACTCAGTTTGACAAGAAGGCCGCCAAGGAGCACACCCTCAATATGATAAAGGCTCTGGACATCCGCTGCACCGGTCCCGACCAGTATGCAGGCCGCCTCTCCGGCGGTAACCAGCAGAAGGTCTGCCTGGCCCGCGCAATCACCATGGAGCCCAAGCTCCTCGTAGTTTCCGAGCCTACCCGCGGTATCGACATCGGCGCAAAGAAGCTGGTGCTTGAGCTGCTGGCAAAGATGAACCGTGAGCAGGGCATGACCATCATCATGGTCTCCTCCGAGCTCAACGAGCTTAGAAGCCTGTGCGACCGCATCGCCATCGTTTCCGACGGCAAGCTGGCCGGCATCTTCGCTCCCGACGCATCCGACGCAGAATACGGTCTCGCCATGTCCGGCGTGACAGAAGGAGGTCAGGCATAATGACTAAGGAAAAATTCAAGAAGGCTCTTGACGTCATCGGCCTGCCCCGACTGATTGTCTGCTCTTTCTTCTTCGCAATCGTTATCACCGCCGCTGTCAGCGGCATCGACGTTGCATCCTACTTCTCCTCTACTCTCAAGTACTGGGGCATGTGGGCCATCATCGTTCTGGCAATGATCCCCTCCATCAAGTGCGGCATCGGCCCCAACTTCGGTGTCTCCCTTGGTATCGTCTGTGGTCTGCTGGGCTCCCTGCTGGCTATCGAGCTGAATATCGGCGCCAGTGTTGATGCTGTTCTGCCCGGCTTCGGCCCCTGGGCTGCCATTCTGTTTGCCATGGTCTTCGCCGGTGTCTCCTCCTGGTTTGTGGGCGTTGGCTACGGTAAGATCCTCAACCTGGTCAAGGGCTCTGAGATGACCGTTACCACCTACATCGGCTATTCTGCCATCTACCTGATGTGCATTGTCTGGTTCCGCGCTCCCTTCCGCAGCGGCGAAATCATCTGGCCCGTTATCGGCGCCGGTGTCCGTAACTCCGTTTCCATGGAGTCCAGCTTCGGTTCCCTGTTCAATGACTTCCTCGGTTTCTCCATCGGCGGCATCTACATTCCCACCGGCATCCTGCTGGTCATGATTCTTGCCTGCCTGTGCGTACACCTCTACTTCCGCACCAAGACCGGTATCGCCATCACTGCTGCCGGCTCCAACCCCACCTTCGCCCGTGCCAGCGGTATCAACGTTGACAAGATGCGTGTAAAGGGCATCGCCATTTCCACCATGCTTGGCGCTCTCGGTATCGTTGTCTACACCCAGGGCTTCGGTTATCTGCAGGCTTACACCGCACCTCTGCAGATGGGCTTTGTGTGTGTTGCTTCCGTCCTCATCGGCGGCGCCACCACCACCAAGGCTTCCATCGCCCACGTTCTGATTGGTACCTTCATTTATCAGGGTCTGATCATCTTCACTCCCCCTGTATCCAACCATCTGCTGGCCGGTACCGACATTTCCGATACCATGCGCCAGATCATTCAGAACGGCGTTATTCTCTATGCACTTACTCAGACTAAAGGAGGTTCCGACTGATGAATAACAATACTCTTGAAAAGAAAAGTCTCGGCGCTTCCTTCAAGCGTTTTATCTTCAATAACAAGGTAATTCTGCTCTTCGTCCTGCTGAGCATTGCCTGTATCGCAATCTCCGGCTCCAGCGTTTCCTACATAGCCGGCGAGGTTATCTCCCGTTTCGCCCGTAATACCTGCATCGTTCTGGCCCTGATCATCCCCTGCATGGCAGGTCTGGGCATGAACTTCGGTATCGTTGTCGGCGCTATCGCAGCCCAGATCTCCATCTTCTGGATTGTACACTGGGGCTTCACCGGTATCACCGGTTTCCTGCTTTGCGTCCTGATGAGCACTCCTCTGGCCATCTTCTTCGGCTGGCTGCTTGGTAAGCTCTTCAACAAGACCAAGGGTGCTGAGATGATCGCAGGTCTGGTCCTGGGCTTCTTTGCTGCAGGTCTGTACCGTCTCTTCGTCCTGTACATCATGGGCGGCGTTATCCCCTACAACAGCCCCTACCTGCTGGACCGCGGCTTCGGTCTGCGTAACGCATTCGACCTGACCGGCAACATCAAGTATGCTGTTGATGACATCAGCCTGCTGACCACTATCAGCGTTCTGGCTGTTCTGCTCTTCGTTTCTACCGTTATCGTCGCTCTCCACGACAAGAAGCAGGGCAACGCCATTGATACCAAGAAGGTCCTTGGCAAGCTCGTCGCTGCTATCGTTCTGCTGGCTGTGGGCCTTGTGGGCAAGTCCGTCCCCATGCTCGACCAGCTCTTCGGTCAGAAGCGTCTGATCACCTATGATGCTGTTTTCTTCGGCTCCATCATTTATCTTGTTTACCTTGCTCTGATGCTTGTTCTCAAGCGCAAGGAGCCCAAGAAGCTCGTTGCTTCTGCAGTGCTGGCTGTCGTTCTGCTGGCAAGCTGCTTTGTTCCCGCAGTCAAGACCGTCTATCTGGGCACCCGCATTCCCGCCATGGCCTTTGCCCTGATCGCTTTCTTCGCTGCATTCAACAACTGGCTGGTCAACACCCGCCTGGGTCAGAACATGCGTACCGTCGGTCAGAGCCGTGCTGTCGCCACCTCCGCCGGTATCGACGTCAACAAGACCCGTATCATTGCAACCTGCATCTCCACCGTTCTTGCAGCCTGGGGTCAGCTGATCTTCCTGCAGAACCTTGGTACCTTCAACACTGTCCAGCAGCAGGATAACGTCGGTCTCTACGCCGTTGCCGCTATCCTGGTCGGCGGTGCAAACGTCCAGAAGGCCACCAACAAGCAGGCCATCATCGGTGTTATTCTGTTCCACACCCTCTTCGTTGTTGCTCCTCTTGCAGCAACTAAGCTGGTTGGCGACTCTGCCGTTTCCGAGTACATCCGTATGTTCTTCTCCTACGGTGTCATCGCTGTCTCTCTTGCAATGCACGCATGGAAGACCTCCGGCAAGAAGAAGGCTTAAGCCGAAAATACAACTACAAAAAACACCGCGGACATCCGCGGTGTTTTTCTTTATATTTCCCCTTGCTTGTTCTGCTTCCTTGTAGTATAATATTTTGGCTTAATTGAATATCCGGGCGTAGCGCAGCTGGAATGCAAGCCGAGCGCTGCCGGCGGCAGATACAGCGAGGCGAGCATACCGCAGCCACAGCATTGGCGGGCCGTCGTGAAGCAGGCCCGGGAATGCTTCCGTGGCAAGGCGGAAGCGCGCGTGGTTTCAATTTAGCATAATCTATATCCGGGTGTAGCGCAGCTGGTAGCGCGCGTGGTTTGGGACCACGATGCCGCAGGTTCGAATCCTGTCACTCGGACCATACGGAGTGTCCTTAAAGGATTTGAGGACACTCCGTATTATTTTTATTACGCAGACCTTTCAGGGGAGTTGCTGACAGCTACTCCCTTTCTTGTTTCTACAACAATGTTTGTTTCGGGGATGTTCTTTGCACTTGGCACAGCAAATTGACCGATGCAGTTGTAGTGGATGACAATGCGCTGAGTGTGTATTCCCTCGGACTTTTCCGCTTGGTACACATCTATGTGGTCTATCAGTTCGCCCACCATGCGCGGGGTTATCTCCGTCACATTTCTGTAGCGTCTGATGCTTTGCAGAAAATCATCAACATCTACATGTCGGCTTTCCAGTTTTTTAAGCTCCTGCCGCAGCAGCTTCAGTTTCTTTTGGATTTCGCCCTGTTCTTCTTCGTAGCGTTTGGACATTTTGGAAAATCGCGCATCGTCAATCTTACCGGACACATTGTCCTCATACAGCCTTTCAAAGAGCATGTCCAGTTCCTTATCCCTTGCGGATAGAGCGGCAAGCTCTTTCTTTTTCTGCTGTCGCTTGCTTTCGGCGGTTTTGGCAGATAGTCCGATGATAGCTTTTAGGAAATCGTCCTCATACTCTGCGGCAAAGGTAGCAAGGCGGTTTATTTCGCTGAGAAGAATTTGCTCCAGAAAATCAAGGCGTATGTAGTGGGTGCCTGTACATTTCCTTAGCCCTGAGTTGTGGCTCTGGCAACTGAAATACTTTATCTCAGGATTAAGCTGATTGAAGTGGAAGTTCAGATTACCGCCGCAATCAGCACATTTAAGCCTGCCCGCAAAGATGTTTGGCACGTTGGACTTGGTCGGTTTCCTTCGGCGTGTCCCTTTCTGTAAAGCCTGTACCTTTTCCCAAGTAACACGGTCAATAATAGGCTCGTGGACATTCAGGAACACTGCCCGGTTTTCTTCCGGGTTTGCTATGCGCCTCTTTATCTTGTAGGACTTGGAATAACTTTTGAAGTTTATTACATCTCCACAGTATTCCTGTAGTGTCAGTATCTTCTTGATGGTAGTGTGTCCCCATTTGGTAGGTTCAAGTGTACTCTTTGACCCGCTCCGGCTTGTTCCACGGCTAAGCCAATAATAGCTAGGGTTATTTATCCCGTCTTCCTGTAATGCCGCTGCAATCTCATTAAGGCCATGTCCTTCTAATGCCATGCGGTATATTCGCTTTACGACAGCCGCAGCCTCCGGCTCAATTATCCAAAAGCGTGGATCTTCGGGATTCTTTATGTAGCCGTATGGAGGTGGTGAAAGAGGTATGCCCGCATTACCTTTCAGCTTGTTCACTATCTTGCGCTTTTTGGAAATGTCCTTGGCATACCACTCATTCATAATGTTGCGAAATGGCGTAAACTCATTGTCGCCCTCATCGCTGTCCACCCCATCAGATACGGCAATTAGCCTGACATCGTGCATTGGGAAAAACTCTTCTGTCAGCTTTCCGACCTCAATGTAATTTCTGCCCAGGCGGGAAAGGTCTTTTACAAGTACCGCAGAGATATACCCTGCCTCTATGGCATTTAGCATCTTCTGAAATCCCGGCCTGTTCATGGTAGTACCTGTTACACCATCGTCAACAAAGAAAATGGTATCGGTATATCCTTTTTCTTTCGCCACTTTCTGTAAAAGCTGCTTCTGGTTTTGTATGCTGTTGGATTCTGTATCCATATTATCATCACGGCTCAGACGGCAGTAAAGAGCCGCCGTACCGTAGGTTTTATTTGTACTTGACTGTTTCAAATTTCCTCCTTTCGCAGTCAAGCGAGAGGTTAGTTATATTATACCTCCGCTGACCGTACCTGTTAAGGATGTGGTTTACTCCAATCCCAGCTCAGCCAGCATCAGTTTCAGTAATATATCCCATATCGTTTCGCCCTTGTCTTTGTAGACTGGCTTAACGATGAATTTCATTTTTCCTATGTCATAAATGTAGCTTTCGCCTTTCTCCATTCAATGCCCCCTTTGGTACAATTTGTCCCAAGGGGAAGACTGCCTGAGTAGTCCCTTTACAGGCAATACTTCCCCCTATATACCAAGGACAGAAAATGATTAAATGGACAGTCTGATTACCAGTTTTCTTGCATATACTTTTTCATGCTGGCAAGACCGATTTTTACGGAGCCGCCCACAGAGCTTTTAGCCACATTTTCTTCTTTTGCTATTTCTCGCAGGGTCTTTCCCATGATGATATTTGCATCTACTCTGCGCCCCTGTATGTCCGGCAGTGAGTTCAGCGCACGGCATAGCATTTGATACTGTTCTTTCATAATGACAAGCTCTTCCGGGGACTTTTCAAATACGCAGGCAGAGTATTTAATGCCATCGTCACAGTCCAGGGAATACTGCGCCTTGTTTCGCATGACGCGGCGTATGTAGGCGTGCTCATAACGCTTGTCTGCTTTCAATTCTTCTGCCACATCATCAGGAACCTCTATATATTCAGCATGGTCATACCATGGATAAAACTCTTTCAAATTTATGGTGGTCATATATTTCCTCCGTTCAGATTGTTGTTGATCGTTTTCTGAACGAAGCCCGGCGGTGACCGGCACCGGGGACAAGGTGAAACGCAGTTTCGTTTTAAGGTGTATTCTATTTCACCTTGTAGGCCGTAATACCCCTTTTCGCAGGCGCGGCTTTTTTTGACCGCAGACTAAGAGCGAAAAAGAATAACGGCATAGTCGGATGTCCTCCAAGACTCTCCAGCTATACCGTTTTGTGCATTAAAAGCAGCCAGCCAAAGAAGTCTTTTTTTCTTTGCCCGGCTACTTGCCGATATAAAATTAAAAGAGCCGATAACTCGCGCCATTAGGCTTGCGGGTTATCAGCTCTGCGTCTATGCGTCCGGCTCTGTGATAACGGTGATATTCAGTTTGTCTGCGTTAATCAAGGTTTCGCTTTTACACTTGGGGCAGAACAACGGGAAGTTTATAAGCACTGTATCACTGCGGAGCATAGTCCGGGTCTTGCCTTTACAAATGGGGCAAGTCACCCAATGGGAAAAATTATTGGTATTTGCCATAGAATTCTTAGATCAGTTTCCCATCTTTTGTCACTTATTGTAATAGATCTAACACTGAAGAAACGCATTTGGGGTTTGTTGACAATTGTATAGAGTCAATATTGAAGACAAAGCCCAGCGCAGATATCCAGGCTGGCGTGTATAACCAAAAGAATCGTATATATTTTGGTGCTTATGTTACAACAGATCGTAAGAATCAGACTTATTACACAGAAGCTTTGAGTGCAATTCAAAAAGCCATCGAGATTAACCCTCAAGAGCCATCGTTTTATTTCAATTACGCCACAATTATTCGGAATGATGATGCTGACAAAGCTGCTGCTTTAATGGAAAAATGTATAGAGATGAACACTCAAAACGATGAAGATCATTTAGAATTAGCGTACAAGTTGTTTAAGCAAACTAATAATCCTAAGTCAGCATCTATACTAAAGAAGCTTGAGGCTATTAATCCATACTTAGCGTTTATGGCGAAACGAGACGTTCAGAGTCAGTAATCTGTTATCCATTTATACAAGGCGGAAAGAACTTGAGAATATTGGATTTCACATGATTTCAGTGTAAGAGGTGCTTTTTATAATTTGAATTTATGTCATCCCTCATTTTACTTTTTAGTTATCTCCCTCGCTTGACTACCTAAACCCTATAATTACATTCCGACCATCGGGTGAGTCATTAAAGGACTCGCCCGTTTTTTCATTTTTACTATATTCGGCCCTGCAGGTTTCTGCCTCGGGGCCTATATTCTTTTTTTCGTCTGCCAATGTCAAACCTCCTTTTCGTGAAATAAAAAAAGCCAGCCGTTTGCTGGCAGCAGATAAGGGACTCCTCCTTTCGAGTTGTGGTATATGAAAACGCCGCTCATAGTCTTATTAAGGGCGTTATTTACAGACAAGTTGAGACATCATGAGAGATATTGAAAAAAGAGAAAAATAGTGTTAAACTAAATTTGCATATTACACCAGCTTCTGAAAAGAGGGGTTACCATGATTATCGAAAAAACATCTTCAAATCATATTATTTTAGATTCTGGATCAGCAATTACGTTCAACAGCACTGCTGAATTATCCCTTTCGTGCAAAATGGATGACACTTTTAGTTTTTCACTTGTGCTTCAATTTGAGAGTAATGGTGATGGACAACACGTTTTGAAACAAAGCATATCTGGAAATACAATTACGCTGACTTGCTTCAACTTTGATAATCCATTAGGAACAGGAACCACAAAGCCTATCGAACTGGCTACATTTAACGGCAAAAAAATATACTTTAATTTCTTCGTATACGCACTCGGAGATAAAGCTCTTAGAAAAATTGTATATAGTTTTTACTCCGAAAGATAGGTGATAGTGATGGCAAATGGGATTAATCAAAATCTAAATGGAGTAGACTCCATCACTTCTATCATTGGGTCAGAAACTTTTTTAAGCCTTGATACTGACATTCAGAATAAAATCATTGATACCGTACATAATGATAAAGAGAAGGATGGCGGTGTCATGGGAAAATTTTTGGGAACAAAACCAGCCAATGCATCTATGCACATAGGATTTATCCTTTGTGTTCTTTTGGTGCTTTTGATGGGAATAGATTTTGTTCATTCGTACATTGTCAACGAAAGTATCAATATGGATCTGGTCAATACGATTGTTCCAGTAATCACGCTTTCCATCGGTTACATTTTTGGAAAGGGATCAAATTGACAATTCCATCATTGAGAGCACTTTCAATTTTGGCCTAATCCGTGAAAAGCGCCGCTCGAAATTTGTTTTAGAGCGGCGCTTCTTTCAATTAATATGGTATTTAGGATAAACGCACCTTGCTTGCTGCTTGCAAACCATTGATTTTACTGGGTTTCGCCAGATCCTTTAATGACACTCGGACCAAACCAGCCCTGATGCCAAAGGCATCAGGGCTGGTTTCTTTTTAATTTACAGCAGTTTCTCTGCCCAGTCTGCTTCCTTGAATCCAACAAGCACAAAGCCATCGCCCGCGAGTATGGGCCGCTTGACCAGCATACCGTCTGTAGCGAGCAGCGCAAGCATCTCCTCCTCGCTCATGCCGTGCAGCTTATTCTTAAGCTCCATAGTCTTATACAGCTGACCGCTGGTATTGAAGAACTTACGCAGCGGAAGTCCGCTCATTTTATGCCACGCGCTCAGCTCTTCAAGGCTGGGATTTTCGCTCTTTATATCCCTGTAGATATACTCAATCCCCTTCTCCTCCAGCCACTTGCGTGCCTTCTGGCAGGTGCCGCACCTGGTATAGCAAACAAAGGTCATTTTTCGCCCTCCTGATAAATTTATGCATCCATTATAATTTAACCCGCAGCAATTTTCCACTGTTTATTATTCGTACGAATTGCGCCCATAGCGTTGTATTATCCAACACATTATGCTATTATTCTCATGCTATATACATATGATTGGAGAGACACCATGGGAGTCATTGGAACACTCATACTTACCACCGCAATCGCCGGCATAGGCGGCACCGGCCTTGGCGGCCTTATCGGCGCGCTGCTGCAGAAGGATTCAAACCGCACCGTCAGCCTGTTGCTCAGCTTTGCAGGCGGCGTAATGCTCAGCGTTGTATGCTTTGACCTTGTTATTGAGGCTATCGAGACAAACGTTGGTATCCTGACCGTCATTGCCTCTATTGCCATTGGCGTTGCCGTAATTTACGCGCTCAACTACCTGATCGACAAGCACACCAACCACGAAGTGCCGCATATTGACGCAAGCCACCCCAAAACCGCGGACGACCTGGACGAACTTATTCACAGCGACCATTACTCTGTACACTATGCAAACAAAGACAACAAATTCGCCCTTATGATCGCCGGTATCGTTATGGCCTGTGCCATTGCCCTGCACAATGTGCCCGAGGGCATGACCATCGGCGCTTCCTACGCCAGCAACGACGCTGTTATGGGCAGCTCCGCCCTTGTGCTGGCGGTGCTCATCGGCCTGCATAATATTCCTGAGGGCATGGCGGTATCCGTGCCCCTTATCAGCGGCGGCATGGGCAAGGTCAAGGCAGTTACCATGACCGCTCTTTCCGGCCTTCCCACTATCATTGGCGCGCTGCTGGGCTTTGCCATTGGCGAGCTGGGTGCCATGGGACTTGCGCTGAGCCTTGGCTTTGCCAGCGGTGCAATGCTCTACGTTGTCTTTGGTGAGATTCTGCCCCAGGCAATACTTATGTACCACAGCAAACTGCCGGCCTTTTCCGCCATTGTTGGCATGTTGCTGGGTCTGTACATCATTTTCGCATAAGCCCCCTGAAACGGCCTCAAAACAGGCTTAGAAATCAAGACCGTTCGTACTGTGCCCTTCACGAGCTCTATAAGGGCATAGTACCGCCTAAGCCTTAAGGTTTACGAACAATTCTATTTTTGCACACATGCCCCACTGCTAACGAAGTTGGCGGTGGGACTTTTAAAGGCTTCCCCTCGAGGGGAAGCTGGCAGCCGCAGGCTGACTGATGAGGTTTTTTACTGCTTTCTTTTACCCCTCATCCGCCTCGCTACGCTCGGCCACCTCCCTTTATAAGGGAGGCTTTAAGTGTTTACTCCATAGTTTAAAGGCCCCCTTGTAAAGGGGGCTGTCAGCGAAGCTGACTGGGGGATTATTCTTTTCCCCATTGCTTTAGCTGTTTAACCACGTGTCTAACGCGTGTTTTACGTATAAAAAGACCGATACACAAGTATCGGTCTTTTTTATTGCTTGTTATTCAGCTTTTTTCTTTCTGCGGAGGAGGAAGAGGACGAAGCCCATTACAACCACGCTGCCGCACAGCAGACCGGTGTAGAGGGCCAGATTGCTGTTGTCAGCGGTCTTGGGGGAATCGCCTGCATAGTACTCATCCACGGTAAAGACCCAGTCGATCTCGCCCAGGCGGTCGGCATACTCATTGCCAAGCTCAATGGGGACTTCCAGTGTTGCCACGATGTTGATCTCGCCGCGGCCGT
>JAFQQV010000077.1 GCA_017410425.1 Oscillospiraceae bacterium | reverse complement strand
AGCCAGGATCAAACTCTCAATAGTTTGTATCTAAACAGATGCATTTTACATCTGCTCAAATCATTATTGAAGCTTTCTAGCTCTCAAAAGAAATTAATTAAGTTGTGTCTTCACACAACCGAAAACCCTTTTCTGGTGCTTATTTTAGCATAAGCTTGTTTTCTTACATTGTTCAATTTTCAAGGTACATCCCGCTGTGCCTCTCAGCGACAGCTTTGTTATTGTAGCACATCGTTCTTTGTTTGTCAACACCTTTTTTCAAATTCTTTTGAATTTTTTCGGTGTCTCTTTTTCAGAACCAGAGGCGTTCGCCTCAGTGCTTGGATAATATAGCACCTATAAGCGCCATTTGTCAACACTTTTTTTCGTTTTTTTTCAAGTTTTTTTGATTTTCTAAATCTTGTGGTTTCATCGCTTTTTGCGCCACAAAATGCTGTGATAGCATCAGATCAGAGTTCCAATATAAGGAAGTGGCTCTCTCTTTCCGTTAAGTACATTAGTTACTCCCTTATAAATAAAATACAGCTTTGCTATTGTGGCAATAAACTTTAAGCCAAATATAGAGGCTATTATATCTGCTACAATAGAAGCAACAAAAAGGATCATTCCCTGCTTTGCATGGAATTTTGCGAAGTCATCATTCTGACAGAATAAATAAGGAAGCACAAAGAGTATACCAAAATAGCTCAAAGCGGAAAGCACTTTACTGCTGTCTACATTACTTGGTGTAGTATACTTCTTCGTATCTGTGGAGCGTGTTGCATTATTGGAGCTATAGCTTCTGCTCTGACTTTTTGCATGCTCTCTCTGTGCCTTTTCTGCCTCCGCCCATTTACGGCTGTTCTCCTGCTGGCGTTTGCGCTGCTGTTCCAGCTGTTCACGCAGAAAATCAGTATTAACGCGCTTGGGTTCTTCGTATTTATAATCATAGGCCTGAGCCTGGGCAGATTCCTGCTTGGCTTTCTTTTCAGCCTCCGCAGCATCATAACCGCAGGCCAGACATTTTGTATGCCCATCAGGGATATAGGCGCCGCACTCATTACAGTATGCCATAGTAGCCTCCCATAGTATTGATTAGCTACATTATACTCTTAATTTTTTAATTTTTCAATGTTTCAGGCGCAGAATCGATGTCTCCCGATAGTAACTATCAGCGGCCTTGACCATATCCACTTGCTTGTGGCAGTAGCCGGATTGAAATAGTATATAGCGCCGTAGCTGGGATCCCAACCGTTCAGAGCGTCCTGAGCCGCCCTGTAAGCGCTCTCTGCCACAGGCTCGTTGAACTGTCCATCATACAGACAGGTAAAAGCATCCGGCTGATATATTACTCCAGAGATAGAATTGGGAAAGGACGGATGGCGCACACGGTTTAATACCACCGCACCGACAGCTACCTGCCCCTCATATGGTTCACCTCTAGCCTCAGCTGATATGAGCCTTGCCAGAAGCGCCAGATCCCCGCTGCTGCCCGAATTACCGCCGGAGTTACCGCTTGGCTGTATGCCCAAGGCAGCCAAAGTCTGATCTCCCACCTGCCCATCCACGCTCAAACCGTTCTTGCTCTGGAAATAGCGCACGGCCTTCTCCGTCTGGCTGCCGTATATACCATCTACAGAGCCTGTATAATAGCCCCAGTTTTTAAGTCGGGTCTGAATTTCCCGCACTGTTGCACCGCTGGAGCCTTTCTTATACAGATCCGCAGAGGCCTGCTGTGACAGAGCCAGCATAAATATATTCAGCGACAGCAGCACGCTGAGAGTCAGTATAATCTTTTTCCTGTACTTGCTCATAAGAAAACCCTCACAGACTTTTTTAATAGTCTGTGAGGGTTTGATTTGTTTATTCCAATTATTTTGCTTTGGTCTTGACTTCCTCGCCCAGCTTTGCGATGAAATCATCCAGAGGCATTGCGCCCAGATCCTCGCCGGTACGGGTACGGACTGCAACTGCGCCGGCCTCAGCCTCGCGGTCGCCAACGACCAGCATGTAGGGCAGCTTGTGCATCTGAGCCTCGCGGATCTTGTAGCCGATCTTCTCGTTACGCAGGTCGGTTTCAACTCTGAAGCCCAGCTCGTTGAGCTTCTCAGCGACAGCCTTGGCATAGTCTGCAGTTCTGTCGGTGATGGGCATGACCTTGACCTGAACAGGAGCAAGCCATACGGGGAATGCGCCGGCAAAGTGCTCGGTGATAACGCCGATGAAGCGTTCGATAGAGCCGAGAACGACGCGGTGGATCATGACGGGACGGTGCTTGCCGCCGTCTTCGCCAACATACTCAAGCTCAAAGCGCTCAGGCAGCTGCATATCCAGCTGGATGGTACCGCACTGCCAGGTACGGCCCAGAGAGTCTGCCAGATGGAAGTCCAGCTTGGGGCCGTAGAATGCGCCGTCGCCTTCGTTGATGATATAATCCTTGCCCATCTCTTCAACAGCGGCCTTGAGAGTCTCGGTAGCAAAGTCCCAATCCTTCTCGTCGCCCATGTGGTCCTCGGGCATGGTGGAAACCTCGATCTGGTAGCTCAGACCGAATACGGAGTAAACCTCGTCAAAGAGCTTGACAACGTTCTTGATCTCATCCTTCATCTGATCCCAGGTCATGAAGATGTGTGCGTCGTCCTGAGTGAAGCAGCGGACGCGGAACAGACCGTGCAGAGCACCGGAAAGCTCATGGCGGTGAACCAGGCCCAGCTCGCCCACGCGCAGGGGCAGATCACGGTAGGAGTGGGGCTCAGACTGGTAGACCAGCATGCCGCCGGGGCAGTTCATGGGCTTGATTGCAAAGTCAACATCGTCAATGACGGTGGTGTACATATTGTTCTTGTAGTGTCCCCAGTGACCGGACTTCTCCCAGAGGCCGCGGTTCATCATCATGGGGGTGGAAACCTCGACATAGCCGTAGCGCTTGTGAACTTCGCGCCAGTAGTCGATAAGGGTGTTGCGCAGAACCATGCCCTTGGGCAGGAAGAAGGGGAAGCCGGGGCCTTCGTCGCGGAGCATGAACAGACCAAGCTCCTTGCCCAGTTTGCGGTGGTCGCGGCGCTTTGCTTCCTCGATACGCTCGAGGTATGCGTCCAGCTCGTCCTTCTTGGGGAAGGCGATGCCGTAGATACGCTGCAGGGTCTGGCGGTTGGAGTCGCCGCGCCAGTATGCGCTGTTGCAGGCGGTAAGCTTGATGGCGTTGCCCTTGATGCGGCCGGTGGAGTCAAGGTGGGGGCCGGCGCAGAGGTCAACAAACTCGCCCTGCTTGTAGAAGCTGATGATGGCATCCTCGGGCAGATCGTTGATAAGCTCTACCTTGTAAGGCTCTTCCTTCTCTTCCATGAACTTGATAGCTTCCTCACGGGGCAGCTCAAAGCGCTCCAGCTTCAGCTTTTCCTTGCAGATCTTGCGCATTTCGCCCTCGATCTTCTCCATAATCTCAGGAGTGAAGGGGAAGGGAGAATCCATGTCATAGTAGAAACCATTGTCGATAGAGGGGCCGATAGCCAGCTTTACCTCGGGGTAAAGGCGCTTGACAGCCTGAGCCAGAACATGGGAGCAGGTGTGCCAATAAGTCTTGCGGTATTCTTCGCTTTCAAAAGTGAATTTCTTTTCGTCCATTGATTTATCCTCCATTGGATTTATTTCTTTCTGCCGCGCCAGAAAAAATACACCCCTGACGCGCTTTGCGTCAAGGGTGCTCTATTGCACGGTTCCACCTTGATTTTTAACTCATAGCGACGCTATAACGTGCGTCAAACGTGCAGGCTTAGTTTCTCGCCCGCCGACTCGGAAGTGGTGGCAGCGATGTTCTCCGCGGGGCAGCTTACAGCCTATGGCCGCCCTCTCTGTACACAAAGGAAACATCCGCGTCTTCGTCACAGTCTTTTTAACATTTGCACTATATCACCGAAAAATTTTACTGTCAACAACTTTTTCTCACAGGGCTTTACGCATGAAAATAGTGTTGTCCAGAGGGCTGTCATTATAGCGTTCAATCTCCTCAAAGCCACAGCGTTTGTACATTCCTATGGCCCTCTCAAGGAAAGGCAGGGTATCAAGGTACATATACTTGTAGCCTATGCGCTTTGCCTCGCCCATAATACGCTCCAACAGCATATCGCCCAGACCCTCGCCGCGGAAGCGGGGCTTGACATACAGGCGCTTGAGCTCGCACTTTTCCTTGTCCATCTTGCGCAAGGCCACAGAGCCCGCCAGTTCATCGTTCACATAGAGCAGATAGAGCCTGCCGCCGGGCATGCCGTACTTCTTTTCCAGGTGCTTCAGTTCCTTCTCAAAGTTCTGGATGCCCAGATACTCTTCAAAGGCAGGCTCACCTTTGACCAGCATGTCGGTATATTCAATAAAAAGCTCCTTGACCTCTTCGGGCCTGTCATAGCCGGGCTTAATTGCAAAGTTCATTTTCACTTTTCCTTTCAATATCGAATCTTTTTATAAAGGGGATAAGCATTATAAGGGCGCAGACCATGGCCAGAATTTCCGCCGTGGTGGTGGCCCAGACAATGCCGTAGAGACCAAAGGCGGCGTTATAGACCAGCATAAATGGTATGTCGAAGCCGCCCTTTCGCATAAAGGACAGAATCAAGGGTCGTTTCTTCATACCCACCGCCTGAAACAGCGTCGTTGTCAGAAGCACCACGGAGATGCAGGGGCCTGTAATGGCGATGATACGCTGGAAGTAGCGGCCGTACTCCACGGTCAGGTCGTTGTCGATAAAGAGCCTTACAAGGGGCCCGGCACAGGTGAAGAGCAGCACAGAACAGCTCAGCGACACGCCTACACTGAGCATGAAGGTCTTTTTCACCGTCTCCAGCATTCGGCTGTAGTTTTTGGCAGAATAAGTGTAGCTCACCAAAGGCAGCACGCCCTGGGCAATACCGTTGGAGGCGAAGAAAAGCACCAGGTCAATCTTCTTTGCAATGCCGATACCGGCCACAGCCTCGTTGCAGTAGCTGGCCATCAGCTTGTTGAGAACGGTGTTGGAGAGAGTCGCCATAAGGCTCATGATGGAGCTGGGCAGGCCCACCAGAATAACCTCAGCCGGGATGCCCTGAGCGCATGAGTACCAGCGGGGATTGAGGGTCAGCACAAGCTCCTGCCGCCGGCGCAGAATAAGCTGCACAAAGTACAGCGCTGCAAGGAGATTTGAGAGCATTGTGGCAATCGCAGCGCCCTTGACATTCAGCCCAAAACTAAAAATAAATATTGGGTCGAGAATGATGTTCAGTATCGCGCCCAGCGCAACACCAAAGCCCGCCTGTTTGGATAGGCCTTCCGCCCTCAGAAGCAGCGCAAAGAGGGAGCTTGCCACCGTGGGCACAGAACCGATTGTAACCGTCCAGAAGAGATAGTCATGGCAGTAGGCTGTGGTATATTCATCCGCGCCCAGAAGTCTCAGCAAAGGCTCACGCAAAAGCTGCAGCAAGAGGCCGTAGCACAGAGCCGCACAAAGCGCAGTCCAGAGGCAGAAGGCGGAGGTATTTCTGGCCTTGTCCCTCCTGTCCATGCCAAGACAGCGGGCAATGAGGCTGGAGCCGCCGATGCCGAATATATTTGAAATTGCACCCAGAAAAATAAACAATGGCAGACAGAGATTTGTAGCCGCCACCTGATTTGGGTCGCCGGTCTGACCGATGAAAAAGGTATCGGCCATGTTGTATGCAACTGTGACAAGCTGACTGAGCACTGTGGGCAGAATAAGCTTTGCCATGGCCCGGGATACCGGCGCCGACTCAAACAGCTCTGCATTTTCCAGTTTCACTTAAAAGCCTTCTTTCGGCTGGAATGATAGATATATAATAACACTCTGCCGCACCAAATCAAGGATAAAGTTTTGAGGCCCGCTGTCTGCGTTGTAACTGTAAACAATGATGTTACGCTGGCGGTGGATGATTGAAGTGAAATATCCTGCGGATTTGAAATAACGACCTGCGGTCATTGTGAAATATTCGGTATTTCACCGAATGTGAAATGAAATTTGCCCACATTCGCGTCAGCGAATATTTCACATTTACGAAGTAAATATTTCACAGCGAAGCTATTTCACTTGCCCGTCAGGGCAAATTTCGTTGCTCGAGAAACTGAGATTTAGTGAGCTGATGTTAGACAGATGCTCCGCCAAACACAACTGCGCAAAAAATTATTAATAACATGAGAATCTCGATGCTTCCTGCAACTAAATTGATGATAGACAATACAAAGGTAGTCTTTCTTAGTTTTATCATTCTTCTTGCCTTGATAATTCCAATAATACCAGCAGGTATACCTATTAACAAGATAATGCTACTTCCCCAAATGCCGACAGTCTCCAGCAACTTATACAGAGAATTAGAATTTAAAACATTTGTAGGCGTAGTAGACCACCAAATAACAAAGGGTATAACTATGAATAGTGCAAGCTCGAACCAAAAAATAATTATCTCGAATACAGTATTGTTCTCTTTCGTATCAAACACCTCTTTGTCAAATAAGGATTTATCAAACAGATTATATCATAAAAGTCAGCAAATTTCAATGATGCATCGCCTGCGGCGGTATGATGTTTTTCGCTACGCTCAAAATGATGTTGCTCCACTTCGTTTTGCAATGATACGATGTTTGCCACAAAACATTAGGCGAAGTCGTCATCATTAGCGTCTAACACAGGGGACGGTTCTGCGTGTTTGCGGTGCTGTATCGCATAATTCCAACG
Organism: Oscillospiraceae bacterium; assembly: GCA_017410425.1. Lineage (GTDB taxonomy): Bacteria > Bacillota > Clostridia > Oscillospirales > Oscillospiraceae > Limivicinus. Next base: position 718 of record JAFQQV010000077.1, on the reverse strand, counting down.
ATTACCCACAATTCTAACGATAACCCATAAATCCAACGATAGCACCATAAGTCTAACGATTACCCCACAAATCCAACGATAACCCCATAAATCCAACGATTTGTTGTGGAAAATTACGAAAAAAATGCAGAATGCCCAACCAGGAAATTACTCCAGGTTGGGCATTTAAAGTTATATTCCGGCTTTGCCGGAGTGATATTTTTGCTACGCAAAAGTTATATTGCTGCTACGCAGCAGTTATATTATATTCGCCTCCAAAACTGGGCGAAGCCCAATATCACTTGCGAAGCAAATATAACTGGCGCAGCCAATATAACTCGCCGAAGGCGAATATAACTGAAAAGAACGGTAATCGTATCACGATTACCGTTCTTTTCTGGCGGAGAGTTAGGGATTCGAACCCTAGGTTCCTTTCGGAATCACTAGTTTTCAAGACTAGCTCCTTAAACCGCTCGGACAACTCTCCGTGTGCGGACAATCATATCATTCCGGAGTCAAAAAGTCAAGTCAGCTCTTTTTGCTTTTGGGCTCGACCTTCTTCTTTGTGCCGTCAGGATAGACAATGTATGTGTTATCCAGCTGACCGGTAAGACTTGCTTTGACGGAATCAATATAGATCCTGCGTAACTTGTCTCTTTCCTCCAGCTCATCCCGGGTCAGTCCTTCTGCCTTTGCTTTTCTGGCAAGCTCGTTGATTCTTGCAATTACCTTGTCCATT
>JAFQQV010000076.1 GCA_017410425.1 Oscillospiraceae bacterium | reverse complement strand
TATTACAGGGAGGAAGAAAAATGAGCTATACCGCAGCAGTTATAACCGTCAGCGACAAGGGCTATATAGGCCAGCGTGAGGACACCAGCGGACCCAACCTCTGCCGTATTCTGAAAGAGAAGGGCTACGAGCTGGTACACACCTCCATCGTGCCGGACGATAATGAGATGATTCAGGCCGAGCTTATAAAGTGCTGTGATGAGCTTAAAATAAACCTCATCCTCACCACCGGCGGCACCGGCTTTTCTCCAAGAGATATTACCCCCGAGGCCACCATGGCAGTGGTGGAGCGCCCCACCCCCGGCATCCCCGAGGCCATGCGGGCAGAATCCATGCGCATCACCCCCAAGGGCTGCCTCAGCCGCAGCGCCGCAGGCATAAGAAAGCAGAGCCTTATAATCAATCTCCCCGGCAGCAAGAAGGCAAGTGAGGAGAACATCCTCGCCGTCATTGGTGCCCTTGACCACGGTCTGGAGATGCTTCTTAGTGAAGGTTCCGCCGATTGTGCAAAATAAGGAGGAGTTATGAAGAAAGAAATTCCATCTATGGATGCATGGCTTCGTGAGGCCAAGACCCATGAAAGCGCGGCGAAGATAGGTATGTATCTGACTCACAACGGCACCGTGCGCCGGACTGCCAAGGCTAAAGTTCGTGCCGGGCAGGAAGACAGTCCGGACGTAAAGGGAATGTTTTTCCACTACGACAGTGAGAAAGTTGAGGCTGTAATTGCTGATGGCTACAAGCTGCCCGGCGTGTATTACATCCGGGTCTGGCTCAACGAGGGCGAGCTGGTTTTAGGTGACGATATCATGTATGTGCTCATCGGTGGAGATATCCGGCCCCATGTGGTGGATGCCCTTCAATACATTGTGGGCAGAATAAAAAGCGAGTGTGTTGAGGAAAGAGAATTTTACTGACAGGAGATTTATCCATGAAAAAAATGTTTAGCATTATCCGTGAACGTTTGAACGCTGGTGAGGCTTTGGTTCTTGTCACTGTTACAGCCTCATCCGGGGCAACGCCAAGAGGTCCCGGCGCACGCATGCTTGTAGGCAAAGAGGGTCGTTTATATGGCACCATCGGCGGAGGCGCAGTTGAGTATCGTTCGGAGCAGATCGCTTTGCAGGTTCTGGAAAACAGAACTTCAGAAAAACAGGACTTTTCATTGACACGGGATGATGTGCAGAATCTGGGCATGATATGCGGGGGAGATGTACATGTGTATTTTCAGTATATCCCCGAAGGGGATACCTGTACCGCTAAGCTTTCGGCCGAAGCTTTGAGGCTTCTGAACGCAGGAGATGCACTCTGGCTTGTTTCCAACATTGGCAAGAGCGGAGAGCTCAGCCTTTATACAAAGAAGTACGGCTTGTATGGAGCAGAGGTTTCCGATTGGGTTTTCACACAACTGCCCCGGCAACCCAAAGTACTCCAGAACAGGGATGAAACATACTGCGTTGAGCAGATAAACGGTTCCGGCAGGGTTTACATCTTTGGCTGTGGTCATGTATCACAGGAGCTTGAGCCGGTTCTTAGCCATGTTGGTTTCCGCTGTGTGGTGATGGATGACCGCCCGGAATTTGCAAAGCGGGAATACTTTCCCACTGCTGAAGAAGTCAAGCTGATAGATTTTACTAAAATTGATGAATCCGTCAGTATTAATGAAGATGACTATGTCTGTATTATGACCCGTGGTCACGGCTTTGATACTGTGGTTCAGGCTCAGGTACTCAGACACAAGCCCTGCTATGTAGGTGTGATAGGCAGTAAAAAGAAAGCTGCCGGTGTACGGCAGATACTCAAAGAAGAATATGGCTTGACGGAAGAAGAACTAAACATTGTCACCACACCCATCGGTATTGATATTGATGCCGAAACTCCCGCAGAAATTGCCGTATCCATTGCAGGGCAGATGATTCAGGTCCGGGCGAGACTGATTAAAAATTAATGTTCGGTTTTTGGATATGCCCACTTCAGCGCCTTCTGAAAACTCAAAACAGCTGCATTTTTCGAGTTCGACCAATTTTTTCTATGGGGTCAAATAAGCCATACCACATTTTTGACCCTTAACAGAATTGCGCTACATAAAATCAATGGACTGATTGGTACGAAATAATCCTGGTTCTGAACTGAATATCACAGAATTTGATTAAAAAAATTCTTGTAGGTGAAGGCTTTCAAGTTCGAATCCCCCGCTTTGCCGCATATAGCTTTTACGCCGCACTGTCGTTTGCGCAAAAGCTGCGGCTGCAGAGCCGGACGGCCCGGCTTCATCTGCCGCAGGCAGCGCCGGTCCACCGGCCACCCGCTGCCACGTCGTCACAAGCTACACATTGCTTGTGACGACTTTTTTATTTTTCAAATCAAAAAGTCATCCCGCACTCGTTCCGCTGTGACTCCTTTCCAAATTGAAGCCGCTTCGCTTGCGCTTCAATACCCTCTGGGGCACAGGTGGGAAGCCTTTAAATAGTTGCTGGCCGTAGGGAATGCATTCATGCATTCCGCATTGCGTTGGTGCTATCGGAAGGGATAAATCCCTTCCCTACAAGCAGCATTTCAGATCATATGCCGTAGGGGTGGAGGCAAAGTGAAATGTGGCCTTCAAACACCTCATCAGTCAGCCTGCAACATTGACTGCTTTTTGCCCTTTATGTAATGAAGTATAAGCTCAATGAGCCCGGGGTTATAAAAATACTGAAATAAAATAATCACAAAACTCCGGAACTTTAATCTTCCGGAGTTTTTTGATGAAAATCCGGAGCTCATGTTCCTTCGTGTCACAGAGGGGAGAAAAAATTTGTCCGGGCACATATCGCCGTAGGGAGGAGGGTATGTTTTTGGTGATATACAGCATGCCGGAAAATAGTGGAAAATAGCCGTATTCTGGACAATTCAGGGGCTTTGCGCTATAATAAAAAATATATATAGAGCCTACTTGCGTGATATAGCCCTATCATGCTTTGGCATTTCACAAATCCTGAATGAAGAAATATAATCAAAATACAGTTAATGTAAAAAAATATTTTTTCAGGAGGGTTTTTATATGTACAGCAACAATTCCATCCAGATTAAGTATCGAAGAAAAATATATGAGAACGTGGCAAGCCTTGCCTACAGGAAGAAGTCCAGCGAGGAAAACTTCAAGCGCCTGCCGGAGACCATCGTATCCCTGATGGGCAGCCAGAGCCACGAGGCAGAGTTCAGCTCCGACCTGGACTACGCAGCAGAGGCCTGCTGCGCTGCGCTGAATCTTGAGCCCAAGAACTATAAGGACGTTATCAGCACCGATATTATGGCGGCCCTCAGCCAGGTGGAAAATGACACCCAGGGCGGTCATTCCAATCTCTGCGCCCTCAAGAGCGTCTGCCGTAAGTGCGTGCAGACCATGGGCCCCACCCGCCACTGTGCAGTGGTCTGTCCCACCGGCGCTATCACCGTGGACAATATGGGCAGCACCACCATCGACCAGGAAAAGTGCATCTCCTGCGGCAAGTGCATGCTGGCCTGCCCCTACGGCGCAATCATCGACAAGAGCTACATTTTCCAGCTGATCCAGAGCATCAAGAGCGGCGGCGAGGTTTACGCCCTGCTGTGCCCCGGCCTGCATGAGCAGTTCCACCTGGGCGAGGAGAAGGCCAGCCTTGCAGAGGACGCAAAGGCCAAGAGAGCGCCCTGCGGCGCAGCATCCGTCACCGATGCCGAAGGCAATGTGAGCGACTATGTTGATCTTTATACCGCCAACGCCGCCACCAAAGCCGGCGACACCATCGTGCTGCTGGAGGATGTGGTGCTCAATGAGGACAAGCCCTTCTCTCTGGAGGACAAGACCCTGGATCTGGCCGGCAAGAGCCTTGTCGTCAAGGGCCAGGCCATTGAGCTTAAGAATGCCAGCGTCAAAAACGGCAGCATCCGCTTTGCCCAGGCCGAGGAAATTATCGAGCAGCCTGTGGCCCCCGCAATGAAAAAGGCCGAGAGCGGCAATGTCTTCTTCGATGATGACTCGATCACCGAGGCATTCAGACTGCTGGGCTTCACCGATGCATACGAGCTGAAGGAAGTGGGCGACGGTCTGCTTGCCGACTGCCAGTTTGACATGTGGCGCTCCACCCAGACCAAGGCCCACCGCATCTGCGAGATCAGCAATCTGGCCGCCATCAACAAGGAAATCCGCCTTGCCGTGGCAGCGCTCAAGCAGCAGTCTCCCGACTGCAAGGTGGCGCTGATCTCCGCCTGCACCAGAAGCAAGCTGGTCTTTGAGCGGGAAAAGGGTCTGAAGGTGGACTATGTTCTGGACTTTGAGGAGCTGATGGGCATGATGGATGCAAGAGGCGTCAGCAACGATGCCGTCACCCTGAAGGTGGGCAACAAGGACAAGGAAGCACTTAAGATATTCTGATAAAAGTTGCGGCGGGAGCAAGCCCCCGCCCTACACGGAGATGCTATGAATATTCAGCAGCTGAAAAATGTAATAGAAGTGTGGAAGTGCGGCTCTATAAGCAAGGCGGCAAAGCACCTTTATATGAATCAGCCCAATCTCAGCCGCAGCATCACAAGCCTTGAGGAGGAGTTCAACATCACCCTCTTCTCCCGCACCTCCTCCGGCGTGGAGCCTACTCACGACGGTCTGCAGTTTCTGCGGCAGGCAGAGCGCATGGTGGCGGAGTTTGAGGAATTTGAAAACTCCTTCAAACACGGCGACAAGGACAAGCTCAGCTTCAAGATCGCCGTGCCCAGAGTCAGCTATCTGGCCAATGCCTTCACCCAGGCAGTCTCAGCCAATGCCGGGGAGAAGCTGCTGGACATTGAGTATATGGAGGCCTCCAACGAGGAAATCATAAACCGGGTCCTGTTCAAGGGCTATGATATAGGCATCATCCGCTTTCCCATTGAGTTTGAGTCGGACTACAAAAAGCGGCTTGTGGAAATGCAGCTGAGATTTCAGGAGCTGCTGACCTTCCGCTTTGTAGCCACCATGAGCCGGCGGCACCCCCTGGCGGGAAAGAAAAGGCTGAATCTTGGCGACATGAAGCCCTACATAATCCTCACCCACGGCGACAACCACTCGGTAAACTTCTCCAATAAGGAGACGGACAGCCTGTATCTGCGCGATATCAGCGACAACTCCATCACCCTCTTTGAGCGCGGCAGCCAGTTTGACTTCCTGAGAAATATCCATGGCAGCTATATGCTGGTTTCGCCCCTGCCAAGGGACGTGCTGCAGGCCAATGACCTGGTGCAGATTCCCTTTGAGGAGCAGGATGTGGGCCTGTTCGTGGACCTGATCATCACCCGCAAGAACCGCCGCTACAGCGAGTTTGAGCGCAAGCTCATCGCACATATAATTGATGTGCAGCAGCAGATAATGCCTGCGGATTATTGAAAAAATCCTCCCTTTACAAGGGAGGATTTTTTTGTGCCTTGTATGTAGGGCGGGGGCTTGCTCCCGCCGCTGAAAGGGGCGGCGGACTTGAAACCCCTCATCCGTCAGCCTGCGGCTGCCACCTTCCCCCCAAGGGGAAGGCTTTAAACGGTGGAAATATGGGGGCGTAGTGAGGGGAATCCCCCAGTCTGCTTCGCAGACAGCCCCACCTGTGCCCCAGAGGGTATTTACAAGGGGGCCTTTAAATGACTGCCCCTTTACAAGGGGGGCTTTTATGCGTGTGGGCTTATTCAGCCCAGGAGGTTTTTGCGGTACTGCAGGGGGGTACAGCCCAGATGCTTTGCAAACTGGCTGCCGAAGTGGCTGGGGCTGCAGAAGCCGCAGCTTTCCGCGATCTCGGCAATGTGCAGCTGAGGATCCTCCAGCATGCTCAGGGCCCGCTCCAGCCGGTACTGCAGCACAAATTCTCCCGGCGTCAGATCCAGCACCCGGCGAAAGCAGCGGCAGAGCTCTGAGCGGTTGGTCATGGCGGCCTGGGCGATGGAGTCCAGGCTCAGCTTTTGGGAGAAATTTTCCTGAATATAGCGCATGGCCTGCTTGACCCGCTCCTCCTCCCGGGCCTGGGCGATGAAGCTGTCGGAGTCCGGGGTCAGGGCTTTATCACTGCAGTGCTCGCAGATATGCAGCCAGATGCGGGACAGCTGGGCGCAGATATGCAGCTCGTGGAAGGGGCTTTTTTCCTGCGCGGCCTTGACGATCATCATTAGCGAGCTGTAGAGCCGGCGGTTCATGGCATGGCTTGTGGGATAAAAGGCGCAGCGCAGGGCAGAGGCCGTGATGGGGACAATGCAGTTTTCATACAGGTCGCTGCCGGGAGCGCCCAGCAGCTCCGGACGCCAGAGAAAGGCGTAGAGCTTGCCCCGGCGCGGCTGCAGGGGATAAATCTGGTGCAGGGCCCGGCTGTTGATGAAAACCAGATCGCCGGGATGCATCAGCAGCTTTTCGCTGCCCAACTGGCAGACAAAGTCCCCCTCGGTGATGAGGGTGATCTGGGCCTGGTCATGCCAGTGCCAGCAGATGCCCTCATTTTTGAAGCAGGAAAAGTCATCCAGATACAAGGCGAAGGGAAAAGTCTCAGTGCCGTGGCTGCTGGTCTCCATCAGGCTGGAGTCAACTATGGTGTCCTGACCTCTGAGCTGTGCCATAAAAAACACTCCTATGTTACGATTATGATATTTTTTCGTACTATGGTGGCTGTGAAACCGGTTTACTATGCAATATAATAATATTCGCAGAAGGACAAAAAGTCAATTCCGGAAAGGGGTATTATTATGAACAGCATTATGAATAAGTTTTCTCTCGAGGGCAAGAGCGCCATCGTCACCGGCGCAAACACCGGCCTTGGTCAGGGCATCAGCGTTGCTCTGGCTGCAGCAGGCGCCCATGTCTTCGGCGTAGCAAGAAGAAGCTGCGAAGAGACCGCACAGAAGGTTGAGGCCCTGGACGGCAAGTTCACCGAGGTCATGGCCGATATGTCCAAGCTGGAGTCCATTGAGACTATCCTTACCGAGGTCAAGAAGCAGACCCAGCGCATCGACATCCTGGTCAACAACGCCGGCATCATCAAGCGCTGCGACGCCATCGATGTGCCCGTAGAGGATTGGGACAGCGTCATCGACATCAACCTGCGCATGGTCTACTTCCTCTCTCAGGCAGTGGCAAAGGACTGGATGGCAGACGGCAAGGGCGGCAAGATCATCAATATCTGCTCCATGCTCAGCTTCCAGGGCGGCATCCGCGTACCCGCCTACACCGCCAGCAAGAGCGCAGTCATGGGCATCACCCGCGCCCTTGCCAATGAGTGGGCAAAGCACGGCATCAACGTAAACGGTATCGCCCCCGGCTACATGGCTACCAACAACACCGCTCAGCTCAGACAGGATGCAGAGCGCAGCGAGGACATTCTCGCCCGCATCCCCGCCGCACGCTGGGGCACTCCCGAAGACGTGCAGGGCGCTGCAATCTTCCTGGCCTCCGCTGCAGCCGACTATGTCAACGGCTACACCGTAGCTGTGGACGGCGGCTGGCTGGCACGCTAAACAGAACAAAGAATCCTCTCTTTCTTCATTTTCCCCGCCCCCTTGTAAGTTTTCATTTACAAGGGGGCCTTTTTTATGCGATGCATGTAGGGAAGGGATTTAAACGGTGGGAATATGGGATTGCGGGCTTAAGAATCCCCCCGCCTCGCGATGCTCGGCACCCCCCTTTTACAAGGGGGGCTTTAAATGACTGCCCCTTTACAAGGGGGGCTTTTTTATTTTATAATCAACTGATTGATTTTTGCGGAAGGAGGGCCTGACATGGATTGGCATAAGGTCACAGAGCGAATGGAATATGTCAGCGTGGACGGCTCGCTTATCGGCGTTTACCATCTGGGCGGCGGAAGCCGGGTTGTGCTGCTGGACGTGGGGGCCATGGAGTGCCCCGAGTTTCTGGAGGACATAAAGGCGCGGGGCCTTACAGTTGTGGCCATGCTCTGCAGCCATCTGCACTTTGACCATATCTCCTCCGCCGGCATTATCTTCGATGAGTTCGGCTGCCCGGGCTATGCATCGGAACTTGAGGCGCTGGAGGAAGAATTTCCCACCCGCTATTTTGACATTATCCCCATATCCGGCACGGAGCCTCTGATCATAGAGGGGGAGCGCTTTGAGGTGATCCCCACACCGGGCCACACAAAGGGGCATCTGGCCTTTGTGACGCCGGAGGGCATCTGCTGCGTGGGCGATGCATTCATGTCAGAGTCTGTGCTGCGCTATGCCAAGGTGCCCTATTTTGACGATGTGGACAAGGCCATTGAGAGCATGGAAGTGATAAGGGAAAGCCAGTGCAAGGGCTATCTGCTCTGCCATGAGGCTATGGTATGGCCCGAAGAATTGGACGGGCTTATTGATGCCAACATCGACAAGGAGCTGGAGCTGTACCGGATGATAAGGGAGTTTGTGACAGAGCCCATTGAGATGGAGGAGCTGGTCACAGCCTTTATGAAGCACTGCGGCATCAGATCAAAGGCCATACTTTCCTCCCGGGGCTACAGGGCCACGGTGCGCGTCAGGATAAAGAGCCTGCTGTTCAACGGGGAGCTGAGGCTTGAGGGTGGAATGGTAATGCCAGTGGTGTGAAACCCCTCATCCACCGCAAGCGGTCCCCCTTCCCCCGAGGGGGAAGGCTTTAAAACCTTGCAATGAGCATTTTCACATGCTATATTTAAATGTACAAAACATAAGGAGAGATAAACATGAAGTATACATACAAGCCCAGAGGAATCTGCGCCAGCCGTATCGAGCTGGAGGTTGAAGACGGCGTTATCGGCACTGTGCTGCTCTTTGACGGCTGCGACGGTAACCACAAGGGTCTCACCGCTCTGCTGCGCGGCATGAAGGTGGACGAGGCTATCTCCCGTCTGGAAGGCATCACCTGCAAGGTGCGCCCCACCTCCTGCCCTGACCAGGTTGCTCAGGCACTGAAGCTTATAAGGGATGGCGCCCTCTAAGGGCCTTGTCGCGGCGCTGCTGCTGTGCCTGATGCTCTCAGGCTGCGGCGGCGCTGAGCCTATACCCACGGTGGAGCCCACTGCCACGGCTGTACCTACGCCTGCGCCCACAGAGGAGCCGCGGCTTGAATATGCGGCGGACAGCGCCATGCTGCCCATGCATGAAATCTGCGCTGCGCTGGGCTATGAGCTGGAGCTGACAGGGGAAAACTCCGCCCTGCTTGAGGGCAGGGGCCTTGAATACATCCCGGCGGACGGCACGCTCTGCTTTGACGGGCGCTGGCTCTACGCACCAATGGGCTTTGCGATAAGAGGCGATGAGCTCTGGCTTGAGCCGGAGGCCGCAAGGAAAATTCTGAATCTCCGCGTTGATGGCGGCAGCCTTGTTGCCGATCCTGAGAGCGCTGAGCTTCTGCCGGGCGGCGAGGATTATTATGAGCTCAATTTCGACATGGACATGCTCTACTGGCTGCCCCAGATCATCCATGCCGAGGCCTATCAGCAGCCCATGGCGGGGCTTATAGGCGTGGGCAATGTGGTGATGAACAGGATGGAGTCGGAAAAGTTTCCAAACTCCATTACCAATGTGATTTTTGACCGGGAACATGTGATACAGTTTGAGCCGGTGCAAAACGGCAGCATCAAGGCCCAGCCCGATGAGCGGGCCTATGTGGCGGCTTACCTCTGTCTTGAGGGCTGCAACACCGTGGGCGACAGCCTCTTTTTCGTAAACCCTGCCTATGGAAGCTACTGGTTTGATACAGAGCTGGAGCTGACGTATGTGATCGGGGATCACAATTTTTACAGGTATAAGTAACTTGGCTCCCCCTTTGGGGGAGCTGTCAGCGGAGCTGACTGAGAGGGGGACGGGCGTCGCCCTCTCCGCCTCACTTTGCTCGGCACCTCTCCCGGAGGGAGAGGCAAGTAATGTTGTAAAGGATTTTAATATGCTTGAAAAGCTTTTGGAGAGCGGGCTTGAGGAGCTGGGCGTAGAGTACGACGCCAGGACTCTGGAGCGCTACCGCATATATTTTGAAAATCTGGAAGAGACCAACAAGGTCATGAACCTCACCGCCATCTCCGGCGAGGAGGATGTGGCGCGGCTGCATTTTCTCGACTGCGCGGCAGTGCTGAAGATGGAGGATTTCAAGGGCAAGCGCATCATCGACGTGGGCACCGGCGCGGGCTTCCCCGGCCTTGCCATGAAGATTGCCCAGCCCGACATGGAGCTGGTGCTGCTGGACAGCCTTGACAAGCGCATAAACTTCCTCCGCGACAGCTGTGCCAAAATGGGCATAGATGACGTTAAGTGCATCCACGCAAGGGCAGAGGAAATTCCCGAGGGCTACAGGGAGAGCTTTGACTTTGCCGTGTCCAGAGCCGTTGCAAGGCTCAACCTTCTGTGCGAGCTCTGCCTGCCCTATGTGAAAAAGGGCGGCGCCTTCATCGCCATGAAGGGGCAGGAAATGGATACAGAGATAAAGGAAGCCTACACCGCCATCAAGACCATGGGTGCGGTGGTGGAAAAGAAGATAGACTACCCCATCCCCGGCACGGATATTGTGCATAAGGCAGTGGTGCTGCGTAAGGTTTCAGACACGCCGAAGAAATATCCCCGCCGCTGGGCACAGATAAAAAAATCACCACTTTGAAAAAAGCCTCCCTCTGACGGCTTTTGCCTTGGCAAAATGCAGAGGTGGATTTTTGCGAAGCAAAAAGACGGAGGGAGAGAAGAATCTCTCCCCCAGTCTCGCAAGCTCGACAGCCCCCTCGTCAGAGGGGGCCTTTTGTTTTATTTGTGAAAAAGTAAATTTGGCAGGAGTATTGAACAAAACGCACAAATCGAATACAATAAAAACATGAATTTCCAATCTCGTTTAGTTGCTTTTAACAAGAAAGGAGACTGGTGCATATGTATGATGCAATAGTAATCGGCGCGGGCATAAGCGGCTGCTCGGTGGCAAGGGAGCTGTCGAGATACAAGCTTAAAAGCCTCGTGCTGGAAAAGGGCCACGATATTGCCGCCGGTACCACAAGGGGCAACTCCGCCACCGTACACGCGGGCTATGACCCGGATCCCGGCACCAACAAGGCCATATACAATGTGCGCGGCAGCCGCATGTATGAGGCGCTGTGCAAGGAGCTGGAGGTGCCCTACAACCGAAACGGCATGGTGATATTTGCCACCAATGAGGAGCAGATGGAGGAGTGCCGCAGGCTTAAAAAGACGGGCGATCTCAACACTGTGCCCACCGAGCTTTGCGACAGGGCGCGGCTGCTGGAGATCGAGCCGGACATGGGCGAGGGTATCATCGGCGGGCTCTGGGTGCCCACAAGCGCCATGGTCTGCCCCTATCAGCTCTGCTTTGCCCTCAGCGAGAACGCGGCAATGAACGGTGTCGAATTTCGTCGAAGCTGCAAGGTGACGAAGATAGAGCGGGGCGATGACTGCTGGAAGGTATTTGCAGGGGGGGAAGTATTTGAGACAAAGTACATCTTCAACTGTGCCGGTACCCACGCGGATATTTTCAACAACATGGTGTCCAAGGATAGCTTCAAAATCATCCCCCGTGAGGGCCAGCATCTGGTGCTGGACCGGGAGCTGATAAAGTATGTGAACACCACCCTGAGCCAGACACCGGAGAAGCTGCCCACCGGCGGCCACACCAAGGGCATGGGCCTTATGCCCTCGGTGGACGGAACGGTGATCCTGGGCTGCAACGCCGACGATGTGGAGGACAAGGACTTCTCCGACACCACCGCAGAGGGCATTGGCAAGATAGTGAGCTACTTTGAGGAAAAGTGGAAATATCTGCCGATTTCAAAGTATGTGCCGGAGTTTCCAAGGGATAAAGTTATCACCGCCTACGGCGGAAGCCGACCCCACAGCGACAGGGATGACTTCATCCTTGGCGAGCCGGAGGATGCAAAGTACTTTATTAATCTGGCGGGCATCGAGTCTCCCGGCGTTACCGCGGCCCCTGCCATCGCCATTGACATGGTGAAGATTCTGGTGGAGCGGGAAGGCGCGGAGGAAAACCCGGACTACAGGCCCGGGCGGAAGATCAAAAAGCCCTTCAGGGACATGACAAGAGAGGAGCAGCTCAAAGCCATTGAGGCTGACCCGGACTATGCCAAAATCGTCTGCCGCTGCGAGACTATAACCGAGGCGGAGATCCGCGACGCTATACGCCGTCCCAACGGGGCAAGGAGCATAAGCGGCGTGAAGATGAGAACGAGAGCCGGCATGGGAAGATGCCAGGGCGGCTTTTGCAGCACAAGGGTGCTGGAAATCCTCGCTGAGGAGCTGGGCTGCGGCGCGCTGGAGGTAAGGCAGAGCGGCAATGGCTCTCAGGTGCTGTTGGGCAGAGCGGCGGAAGGCAATCTGTAGGGACAGCCGTCCTCGGCGGTCCGCAATGCAGATTCAGCGTAAATGAAAACGGACCGCCCGGGAGGGCGGTCCCTACGAAGAGGGAAGCTCAATGAAAAAAGAACTTGTTATAATCGGCGGGGGAGCGGCCGGGCTTTCCGCGGCTATCGAGGCGCGGAAAAAGGGCGTGCAGGACATACTGATCCTTGAACGCTCCGAGGAGCTGGGCGGCATTCTGCGCCAGTGCATCCACGCGGGCTTCGGCGTACACAAGTACAAGACCGATCTCACCGGCGTGGAGTTTGCCCAGAGGCTGAGAAGCGAGATAAAGGAGCTGGGCATTGAATATCTCTGCGGCAGCTTCGTTATCGACATGAGCGCAGAGCGGCTGCTCACCGTTGTGCATCCTGAGCGCGGCCTGTTTCAGATTCAGGCCGGGGCAATAATCCTGGCCATGGGCTGCAGGGAGAGAAGCCGTGGCGCATTGATGATACCCGGCAAGCGCATTGCAGGCGTTATCACCGCCGGCACCGCCCAGCGCTATCTCAACCTCAAGGGCTATCTGCCCGGTAAGCGCATCGTTATTCTGGGCTCCGGCGACATCGGCCTTATCATGGCAAGGCAGTTTGCCCTGGAGGGAGCGGAGGTTATAAGGGTTGTGGAGATCATGCCCCACTCCAGCGGCCTTGCAAGAAACATCAGCCAGTGCCTTGAGGATTTTGACATTCCCCTCAGCTTCAACTCCACCGTTACCGACATTCAGGGCCGGGGCCGGGTGGAGAGCGTGACGGTGTCGAAAGTTGACGAAAGCCTGAAGCCCATCCTCGGCACGGAGGAAATTATCCCCTGCGACACCCTGCTTATTTCTGCCGGGCTTATCCCGGAAAATGAGCTTACAAAGGCGGCGGAGATCGAAATGGCAGGGCCGGGCCCAAGGGTGAATGCAGAGCTTATGACCTCGGCGGAGGGCATCTTCGCCTGCGGCAATGTGCTGCACATCCACGATCTGGTTGACCATGTGGCGGCGGAGGGTACTTACGCCGGGGCATGCGCGGCAAAGTATCTGGGCTATGGCGATGGCGCGGCAGAGATGCCGGTCTTTGTCTCCGAGCCCGCGTATGAGCCGGGGAAGAAGGCCATGATCTGCCTTGGCTGCCCCAAGGGCTGCAGGCTGGTGATTGATGCCGAGGGCAATGTCAGCGGCAATTCCTGCCCCAAGGGCGAGGCCTTTGCAAGGCAGGAGGCGGTTTCGCCCATGCGCATGATGAGCTGCCTTATGAGAGTTGCAGGTCAGGACAGGGTTTTTGCCGTCAGGACAAAGAGCCCCATTCCCAAGGCCATGATGCATAATTGCGCGGAGTATATCTACGCCCATCCCATTGCAGCGGAGCGTCTGCCTGTACATGTGGGGGATGTGCTGATAGAGAACATACTTGAAAGCGGCGCTGACATAGTGGCAGCACAGGAAGTGGAGCTGTAGGGAAAACCCCTCATCCACCGCAAGCGGTCCCCCTTCCCCCCAGGGGGAAGGCTAATTTAAGTTGAATATTTCCAAAACGATTGAAGGAGGCATACCAATGACTAAACTTATCGCTGGCATCGACCTTGGCACAACCGCTTTGAAAATCGCAATCTTTGACACAAAGGGCAAGATTCTGGGAAACGAGACTCTGGAATACAAGCTCTACACGCCCCAGAGCTACTATGTGGAGTCCGACCCGGACATCTACATGGAGGCCATCGAAAAGGGTTTCAAAGCTCTCGGACGAAAAGGGATAGAACTCAAGGACATTGTAGCCATAGGCTTCAGCCTGCAGAGCGAGACCATGTTCTTCGTGGACGAAAACTGCAAGCCCCTGAGAAACTCCATCAGCTGGATGGACAACCGCGCCGTCAAGCAGTCGGAATACCTGACGGAAAAATACGGCGACGAGTACTGCTACAAGCACACCGGTCAGGTGAGCTGGGGCGCAAACTGGCCTGTGGCCAAGGCGCTCTGGGTAAAGGAAAATGAGCCGGAGGTATTTGCCAAGACCAAGAAAATCCTGCTTATCGAGGACTTTATAATCTGGCATCTCACCGGACGCTATGTGTCCGACTGCTCCATGCTCTGCTCCACGCTGTACTGGGACATCACCACCAAGAAATACTGGCAGCCCATGCTGGATGAGCTGGGCATGACCGAGGAAAACTTCCCCGAAATCCTTGAGCCCGGCGAGGTGGCCGGCACCATCCTCCCCGAGATGGCAGAGAAGCTGGGCCTGAGCCCGGATGTGCAGGTCTGCACCGGCGCAATGGACAACGCCATCGGCGCGGTGGGCGTGGGCGCTGTGCGACCCGGTATGTTCTCCGAGTCCATAGGCTCCACCCTTGCAGTCTGCGTGCCCACAAAGGACATCGTCTATGACCCCAATATGCAGATGCCGGTACACTACTACCCCATCAAGGACACCTACATGATGCACACCTTCACCTCCGGCGGCATCTGCCTGCGCTGGTTCAGGGACAATTTCTGCCAGTACGAGATCACCACCGCCGAGCTTACCGGCATGGACAGCTATGACATACTCACCAAGGAGGCCATGCGTACCCCGCCGGGAGCAGAGGGACTCAGCTTCCTGCCCCATCTCAGCGGCTCGCTGGCCCCGGACGTGAACCCCTACGCCAAGGGCGTGTTCATGGGCATGACCATGATACACAACAAGGGCCACTTTATAAGGGCTATCATGGAGTCTCTGGGCTATCTGGTGCGGCGCAATATGGACGCCCTCTCTGCCATGGGCATTGAGGTGGACGAGATCCGCGCCTTCGGCGGCGGCTCCAAGAGCCCGGCATGGAACCAGATAAAGGCCGATATCCTGCAGAAAACCATCTGCGTCACCAGCTCCAAGGAGGCCGCCTGTCTGGGCGCCGCCATCCTTGCCGGTAAGGCCGTGGGCATCTTCGACAGCATCGAGGCCGCCTGCGACAGCATGGTGGAGGTCATCGCCCGCTATGAGCCCAATCCCGAGAACAAGGCCATCTACGACAAGGGCTATGAGATCTACAAGAAGATGCAGGTGGACTGCGCAAGCCTGTTTGAGGCCTTGTCGTAAAAAGCATCCTCAGGAAAAGATAAGTGGCAGCTTTTTGGGCTGACGGAGGGAGAAAAACTACCCCTCAGTCAGCCTGCGGCTGCCAGCTCCCCTGACAAGGGGAGCCTTATAAAAAGCCTCCCTCTGACGTACCCTCTGGGGCACAGGCGGGAGGTGCCCCGTAGGGGCGGAGGGAGAGAATATGAAAGACTACAACAAAGAGAATATCCCTCTGGCAAAAGCGTTAAGAAAGAACATGACACCTTGGGAAGGTAAATTGTGATATGATTTTCTCCGTCACTATCCGGCACGGTTTCAAAGACAAAAAGCAATGAAAAAGCACCCCAATCGGGGTGCTTTTCATTGTTATCTTCAAATGTCACAGGTAAATCTACACTGGGGATAATTGGAACAACCGTAAAACTGTCCGTATCGCCCTGTGCGTAACATCAGATTCCCACCACAACGGGGGCATTTTCCTTGCTGTATGGCTTCGTTTTGAGCTTCGATGCGGTTTTGGACATTATGGACGTGTATGTCCTTATCCAAATTATCTCCGATAATATCCATGTTGTAGAGGTAGTTGTATATTTCTATTGCTTGCTCAGGCGAAAAAATTTCGTTTGTATAACTTAAAATGTGCCGTTTAAGTTGGTGCATATTGATAACAGGGGTGCTTGATTCCACATTGAGCGTTGCAGCGTCGGAAAATGCGACGACTGGTCTGAAACACCACAGGTCAATTTTCGATAATTTTGACAGGGCATATATGTGCGCCCAATTTTGCTTGATGGGGTTATAGAAATAATTGCTTTTTGAGCGGAATGTTTGCTTCCACTTTTTTGTATTGTCAGCACCGAATATCCAGCCTGAGTAATTCTTGGTTTCAATTACAAATATACCATAGACAGAAACGACAACATGGTCAATCTGCGTGGTGGAGTATTGCGTTGGAATGGTAAGGTCGTCTATTACATAATAGTTTTCCGGGAGATTATGCAAAATACCTGACACTTTGCGCTCGCCACGCTCTCCTATTTGCGCCGGAGTTTCAGGCTTAGTGGTGTAGACTATAACAACAAAGATGATTATAAAAACCACTATGCTGCAAAGAAAAAGTTCCACCACTATTCCTCCGCTACATATTCCAAAACAACATATGCTAAAGTGTCACCACTAACACCAACGTTGGTAGCAGAAATGTGTTTGACTTCCCAACCGAGTTCCAAATATTTGTTAATTGTATCCAGACCGTCTTTTCTTGGTGTACTTCTGACTAAAACTATTTTTTCCATAACAATGTTCCCGACAATGTGTTATTTGTATAGATTTGTTTGTTTTATGCCATCAGATAGTCTCTCAGCTCTTTGACGCTGTGGCAGATTAGTTTTGCGCCGGCGGCGATGAGTTCTTCCTCGGATCTAAAACCGTAGCTTACGGCGGCGCAGGCCATGTCGGCATTGATAGCGGTGGCTACATCCACCTCAGAGTCACCAACATATATAGCCTCGGACTTGTCCACGCCCAGCTCCTTCAGCGCTGCCAGCACAGCGTCGGGGTTGGGCTTTTTCTTTACCTTCTCGCTCTCGCCCAGGGCAGACTCCAGAAGGCCGGGGAAGTACTGGGCGGCAAGGGGCTTGACAGCAGAGTCCTGCTTGTTGGAGATGACAGCCTGCTTGACGCCATTGGCCTTCAGCTCCTGCATAAGCTCAATGATGCCCTCATAGGGGGCGGTGAGAATGGTGCAGTGGCTGTTATACCAGGGCAGGTAGAACTCCAGCATTTCATCAATTTTCTCCGGAGCGGTGCCGGCAGGGGCAGAGCAGGTGATGAGATTCTTGGCGCCGTTACCAAGAAAGCTCATAATCTCCTTCTCGCCATGAGCGGGGCAGCCAAAATGCTCCATAGTGTAGTTGACAGCGTTGACCAGGTCGCCCAGCGTGTCCAGCACGGTGCCGTCCATATCGTAAAGCACAGCTTTGTATTTCATGTAGATTACCTCATTTGTATGAATATCTGTAAAATTGTACCACGGCGGCGAGCAAAAGGCAAATAATTGTGGAGGGAATGCGAATTGATTTAGTTCGGCAAAGCGTGGTATAATGGCGACAAATTTTTTTCGGACCGTCCGGGAGGCCGGTCCCTACGAAAGCTACATTATTAAAATAAGGAGAACAATATGGAAGGCTACAGAATTCTTGAAATAAAGGAAAGCGTATTTGCTGACAACGACCGGGATGCAGAGCTGCTGCGTCAGGAGCTGAAGGAGAAGAAGGTCTTTCTTCTCAACCTCATGTCTTCCCCCGGTGCAGGCAAGACCAGCACCCTGAAAAAGACCATCGCCCTTTTGAAGGACGAGATCGGGATCGGCGTTATGGAGGCCGACATTGACTCCGACGTGGACGCCGCCGCCATCGAAAAGACCGGCGTCAAGGTCATTCAGCTGCACACCGGCGGCATGTGCCATCTGGATGCGGACATGACCCGTCAGGGCCTGCGGGGTCTGGGCACCGATGATGTGGAGCTGGCAATCCTTGAAAACGTGGGCAATCTGGTCTGCCCCGCCGAGTTTGACACCGGCTCCGTCAAGAACGCCATGATCCTCTCCGTGCCCGAGGGACACGACAAGCCCCTCAAGTACCCCCTGATGTTCTCCATCTGCGATGTGCTGCTGATAAACAAGATCGACGTGCTGCCCTACTTCGACTTCGATATGGACAAGTGCGTGGAGTATGTGCGCCGCCTCAAGCCCGAAATGAAGATTATCCCCATCTGCGCCAAGACCGGCGAAGGCGTGGAGGAATTTGCTCAGTGGCTGAGAGACGAAGTTGCCGCTTGGAGAAAGTGATTTAAAACCCCTCATCCGTCAGCCTGCGGCTGCCACCTTCCCCCCGAGGGGAAGGCTTTAAAGCCTCCCTTGTGTAAAGGGAGGTGGTTGAGCGAAGCGAAACCGGAGGGATTGTAAACGAAGGAGATGCACTTGAGCTTGCAAGCCCTCAGTCAGCTTCGCTGACAGCTCCCCCGAAGGGGGAGCCAAGAACAGCGGCAAGGCGGAGAAAGTGATGCCCCGCCGCCGGTGGCGGAAGAAGGGGCATCGCTATCACCGCAGCCGCGCCGTGACCGCAAACGAGAGTGAAGCGGGAACGGCAAATGCGGCAAGGCGGAGAAAGTGATTTCGTAGGGACCGGCGTCCTCGACGGTCCGTGTGAGATTTGCGAATAATGTGGACTGCGGACCGCCCGGGAGGGCGGTCCCTACGGTCCGTGTTAACTCCATTCAAAGCCTTGCGCTTTGAATGGAAAAGGAAAAACAATATCATCGGTCGATGTGCCAAGCTTGCGACGGCACATGACCTTATGATGTTGTTTTGACGCGCATATTATTCTGTATTATACAAATAAATATGCAATCTCCTTTGTGCAGCTTTACACATCCCGCACAAAAAATGCGGGATGTTTTCACGGGCAATGTGCAAAGTTGATAAAAATGCAAAATGCCCCTCCGGAAGGCTTGACTTTTTCATTTGATGAGAGTATAAATATACACATCAAATGAATAATAATTGCTCTGGAGGCAAATAAAATGAATAAAAAGTCTATAAATAAAGTAGTTCTTGCATATTCCGGCGGTCTGGATACTTCCATCATAATCCCCTGGCTGAAGGAAAATTACAACAATCCCTACATCATCGCCGTATCCGGCAACGTGGGTCAGGCCGATGAGCTGGAGGGTCTGGAGGAGAAGGCTCTCAAGACCGGCGCAGATAAATATTATGCAGCAGATTGCACCAAGGAAATGGTTGACGAGGTCATCATCCCCTCCATGCAGGCCGGCGCAATATACGAGGACTACCTGATGGGCACCGCCTTTGCAAGACCCATCATCGCCAAGGCTCTGGTTGAGATCGCCAAGGCCGAGGGCGCAGACGCCATCTGCCACGGCTGCACCGGCAAGGGCAACGACCAGGTTCGTTTCGAGCTGGCTATCAAGCACTTCGCCCCCGACATGAAGATCATCGCCCCCTGGAGAGAGTGGGACATCAAGAGCCGTGACGAGGAGATCGACTACGCCGAGGCCCACAACGTTCCTCTCAAGATCAACCGCGAGACCAACTACTCCAAGGACAAGAACATCTGGCATCTGAGCCACGAGGGTCTGGACCTTGAAGATCCCTGGAACGAGCCCCAGTACGAAAAGCCCGGCTTCCTGGAAATGTGCGTAAGCCCTCTGGAGGCTCCCGACAGCCCCGAGTACATCACTCTGGACTTTGAACAGGGCGTGCCCGTAGCGCTCAACGGCGAGAAGATCGACTCCGTTGATCTGATCTGGAAGCTCAACGAGCTGGGCGGCAAGCACGGCATCGGCCTGCTGGACATCGTTGAAAACCGCCTTGTCGGCATCAAGTGCCGCGGCGTTTACGAAACTCCCGGCGGCACCATCCTTTATGAGGCCCACAAGGCACTGGAAACCATCTGCCTTGACAAGATGACCGCACACAAAAAGCAGGAGCTGAGCGTATGCTTTGCAGAGCTTCTGTACAACGGCCAGTGGTTCACTCCTCTGAGAAAGGCTCTGTCCGCCTTCGTCACCGAGACCCAGAAGACCGTTACCGGCACCGTCAAGCTCAAGCTCTACAAGGGCAACATCATCAAGGCCGGTATCAAGAGCCCCTACTCCCTCTACTCCGAGGACATTGCCACCTTCGGCGAAAGCGACTACGACCAGAACCAGGCCACCGGCTTTATCAATCTCTGGGGTCTGCCCACCAAGGTTCAGGCAATGCTGGATCAGGGATTATTGAATAATAACTATCACGAGTAAACCCGGGCGGCGGGAGCAAGCCCCCGCCCTACGTAGGGACCGACCTCCGGGCGGTCCGCAAAAACAGGGAATACTTAACGGACCGCCCGGGAGGGCGGTCCCTACAGAAGGAAGGATGTGATTTCCATGGCTTCCAATAAAATGTGGGCGGGCAGAAGCGAGACTGCCACGGCCAAGATAGCGGATGATTTCAACTCATCCATTGCGGTGGACTGCCGCATGTTCAAAGAGGATATCACGGGCAGCATGGCCCATGCCGCTATGCTGGGGGCCAAGGGTATCATAAAGCCCAATGAGGCCGACGAGATAATCGCTGGCCTTGAGGGCATACTCAGTGACATCCAGTCCGGCGCGCTTCCCATCGACATGGAAGCGGAGGACATCCACATGTTCGTGGAGGCGGTGCTCACAGAGCGCATAGGCGATGTGGGTAAAAAGCTGCACACCGCAAGATCGAGAAACGATCAGGTGGCGCTGGACACCAGGATGTACTTAAGAGCCCAGGCCAACGAGATAATCGCCTTGACCAGGACTCTGGCTCTGGCTATTGCAGACAAGGCCGAGGAGTACAAGGAGTACATAGTTCCCGGCTACACCCATCTGCAGCGGGCTCAGCCCATAAGCTTCGGCCACCACCTGATGGCCTACGCCATGATGCTGCTGAGAGACATTGAGAGACTCAAGGATGCGCGACGACGTATGAACGTCAGCCCCATCGGCAGCTGTGCTCTTGCCGGCACCACCTACGACACCGACCGCTACTTCGAGGCTGAGAAGCTGGGCTTTGACAGCATCTGCCTCAACTCCATAGACGGTGTGTCCGACCGTGACTTCTGCGCAGAGTTAATCTCCGCCATCGCCATTGAGATGATGCATCTTTCCAGATTCTCCGAGGAGCTGATCCTCTGGTCCAGCTGGGAGTTCAAGTTCATCGAGCTCAGTGATGAGTACACCACCGGCTCCTCCATCATGCCCCAGAAGAAAAATCCCGACATGGCAGAGCTGATACGCGGCAAGACAGGCCGTGTCTACGGAGATCTGATGGGTATACTCACAGTTCTCAAGGGCCTGCCCCTGGCATACAACAAGGATATGCAGGAGGACAAGGAGAGCGTATTTGACGCGGTGGACACCGTGAAGATGTGTCTCGAGGTTGCAAATGGCATGATCCCCGGCATGAAGGCCAAGCGGGAGAATATGCTCAAGGCCGCAGGCGAGGGCTTCATAAACGCCACCGATCTGGCTGACTACCTGGTTGTGAAGGGCCTGCCCTTCAGAAGCGCATACAAAATTTCCGGACGCATCGTTGCAAGATGCATAGCGGAAGGAAAAATACTTGAAAACCTGAGCCTTGAGGAGTATAAAGAATACTCCGTGCTCTTTGAAAATGACCTCTATGAGGCCATAAATCTTCGAAACTGCATGGAAAAGCGCACCAGCGTGGGCGGAACTTCCATCGCCTCGGTGCAGATGCAGGTAGATTATGTGAGAGAAACACTGAAATAATAACAATCCCTCAGTCAGCCTACGGCTGACAGCTCCCTTTACACAAGGGAGCCTACAAGGAAAACTATATTTATTAAAAGGAGAATACAAAAATGAAGAAGATTGCTCTTATTCTTGCTATCGTTATGGTTATCGGTATGCTGACCGGCTGTGGCGGCGGCGCTACAAAGTCCGACAAGCTGGTTGTTGCCACCAGCCCCGACTTCCCCCCCTTCGAGTCCCTTGAAAACGGCGAAGTCGTCGGTATCGAAATCGACCTTCTCAACATCATCTGCGAAAAGATGGGTAAGGAACTGGTTATCGAGCAGATGAACTTTGACTCCGTTCTGCCCGGCATTCAGGCAGGCAAGTTCGACCTTGGCGCTTCCGGCATCTCCGTCACTCCCGAGCGCGAGAAGAACGTTCTCTTCACCGATCCCTACTGCCTGGCAGCTCAGGCCATCGTTGTAACCGCTGACAGCACCATCACCTGCAAGGCTGATCTGGAAGGCAAGACCGTCTCCGTTCAGACCGGCACCACCGCAGAGAGCTTCTGCATGGATAACGGCTACACCGTCTCCTCCTTCGAGGCAAACTCCGACGCTCAGACCGCACTGACCACCGGCAAGGTTGACGCCTGGGTCATCGACGACCTGACCGCAGCAGACATGGTTGCAGTTTACAACGAGTCCAATCCCGGCGCTCTGGTCATCCTTGACGAGGCCATGACCACCGAGCCCTACGCCTTCGCCTTCTCCATGAAGTCCGAGGCTCTGGTCAATGAGATCAACGCCATCCTGGTTGAGCTTGTCAAGGACGGCACCGTAGCTGAGATCTTCGCCAACAACAACGCACCCTACACCCAGCCCCAGCTCGGCTGATAGCTAAAACACAATATTAAAAAGAAATATTGAAGCGGGATAAGGATTATCCTTATCCCGCTTGAGTAGGTTTTTGATAATTGTTTCCCTCTCAGTCACGGCTATGCCGTGCCAGCTCCCCCAGAGGGGGAGCCAAGAAACTTGCCTCTCCCCTTGGGAGAGGTGCCGAGCTTAGCGAGGCGGAGAGGGCGACGCACAGGAGGACGTAAATTTGACTGCATGGTTTGAAAAACTCAACGAGACTTTCATCGAGACCGGCTACTACGAGCTGATTATCGAGGGTCTTAAGAACACTATAATTATAACCCTCGGCGCACTGATGATAGGCGTGGTTATCGGTATGCTTATCGCGGTGGTAAAATACTTCGCCGACGATGCCCCGGCACTTAAGCCCCTGGCATGGCTCTGCGATGTGTATGTCACCGTTATCCGCGGCATACCCGTTGTTGTGCTGCTGCTGATATTCTACTTTATCGTCATGGCCTCTGCCGACGGTATCACCGTTGCTATCCTCACCTTCGGCATCAACTCCGGCGCCTACATGGCAGAGCTTATGCGCTCCGGCATCAACGCTGTTGACAAGGGCCAGATGGAGGCAGGCCGCAGCCTCGGCATGTCCAAGCTCCAGGCCACCCGCAAGATCATCCTGCCCCAGGCGCTGCGCTACATACTGCCCGCCATCGGCAATGAGCTTATCGCCCTGCTGAAGGAGACCGCCGTTGCAGGCTATGTGGCTGTGGTCGACCTGACAAGAGCCGGCAACCTGGTTCGCAACAACACCTATGACGCAGTCAACCCCCTGATGTGCGTGGCTATAATCTACCTTGCGCTGGTGGTTCTGCTCAGCCAGCTGCTGAAAGTGGTTGAAGGGAGGCTGAACAAGAAATGATCAGCGTTAAGAACCTTAAAAAGAGCTTTGGCGGCGTGGAGGTACTCCGCGGTATCAACTACGAAATCGAAAAGGGCGACGTGCTGTGCATCATCGGCCCCTCCGGCTCAGGTAAGTCCACCTTCCTGCGCTGCCTGAACCTGCTTGAAAAGCCCGACAGCGGCTCTGTCTGCCTTGACGGCGTGGAGCTGACCGACAGGAAAGTCAACATCAACGCCCAGCGCATGAAGATGGGCATGGTGTTCCAGCAGTTCAATCTCTTCCCCCATATGACGGTGATGGAAAACCTCTGCTGCGCGCCCATGATGCTGAAAAAAGTCAGCCGTGAGGACGCCGAGGCCAAGGCCATGAGCTTACTTGAGCGCGTTGGTCTTGCTGACCGCGCCAATGCTTACCCCGGTCAGCTCTCCGGCGGTCAGAAGCAGCGTATTGCCATTGTCCGCGCCCTGTGCATGGAGCCTGAGGTCATGCTCTTTGACGAGCCTACCTCCGCCCTTGACCCGGAGATGGTTGGCGAGGTTCTGGACGTTATGAAGGAGCTGGCCCACGAGGGCATGACCATGATAGTTGTCACCCATGAGATGGGCTTTGCCCGCGAGGTGGGCAAGAGAGTCGTCTTCATGGACGAGGGCATTATCATGGAAGAAAACAGCCCTGAGGAGCTGTTCAATAATCCCCAGTGCGAGAGACTGAAAAGTTTTCTGAGCAAGGTACTTTGAACTTGGCTCTCCCATTGGGAGAGCTGGCAGCCGCAAGGCTGACTGAGAGGGGGACGGGCGTCACCCTCTCCGCCCCTTCGGGGCACCTCCCCCAGCGGGGGAGGCAAGATAGATTAAACGGAGATACACGATTATGAATCTTAAAGGAAAATCCTTTCTCAAGCTGCTGGATTTCAGTCCTGCAGAGATAGAGGGCCTTATTGACCTGGCTGCCGAGCTGAAGGCCAAGAAGAAGGCCGGCATTGCCCACGATGTTTGCCGTGGCAAGAACATTGCCCTGATTTTTGAAAAGACTTCCACCCGCACCCGCTGCTCCTTCGAGGTGGCAGGCCATGACCTGGGTATGGGCGTGACCTATCTGGATCCCTCCGGCTCCCAGATCGGCAAGAAGGAAAGCATTGCCGACACCGCAAGAGTTCTGGGCCGCATGTTCGACGGTATCGAGTACCGCGGCTTCGAGCAGGAGCGTGTGGAGGAGCTGGCAAAGTATGCAGGTGTGCCCGTGTGGAACGGCCTTACCAATGAGTTCCACCCCACCCAGATTCTGGCAGACTTCCTCACCATCAAGGAAAAGTTCGGAAAGCTCAAGGGCATCAAGCTTGTGTACATGGGCGACGCCCGCTACAACATGGGTAACTCCCTGATGGTTGGCTGCGCCAAGCTGGGCCTTGACTTTGTGGCCTGCGCTCCGGAAAAATACTTCCCCGACAAGGCGCTTATTGCCGAGTGTGAAAAGCTGGCTGCCGAGAGCGGCGCAAGTCTCAGCTTTGAGACTGAGCCCAGGTCGGCTGTGGAAAACGCCGACGTTATCTACACCGATGTCTGGGTCAGCATGGGCGAGCCCGTGGAGGTCTGGGAGGAGCGTATAAACGAGCTGGGCGCATATCAGG
The DNA here is from genome assembly GCA_017410425.1 of Oscillospiraceae bacterium. Taxonomy (GTDB): domain Bacteria; phylum Bacillota; class Clostridia; order Oscillospirales; family Oscillospiraceae; genus Limivicinus. The sequence continues at coordinate 521 of JAFQQV010000076.1, read as the reverse complement.
TGAATGCTAAGCTGATGGCAGGGGCCAAGGACACTGCTGTGTTCATGCACTGCCTGCCCGCCTTCCACGATCTCAAGACCAGCGTAGGCCGCGAGATGGGCGAGAAGTTCGGTCGCACCGAGATGGAAGTTACCGACGAGGTGTTTGAAAGCGCTCAGTCCATCGTCTTCGACGAGGCGGAGAACCGCATGCATACGATTAAGGCGGTAATGGCAGCGACACTGGCAGATATATAAGAAATTTAAAGGCTTCCCCCTTTGGGGGAAGCTGTCTGCGAAGCAGACTGATGAGGGGTTTTAAACACCTCATCCGCCTCGCAAGCTCGGCACCTTCCCCTCGAGGGGAAGGCTTTTGTGGATTTAAAAGAATATTCAAGGAGGCCCATATTATGCCAAAACGCAGTGACATCAAGAAAATTATGATAATCGGCTCCGGGCCTATAGTTATAGGTCAGGCAGCCGAATTTGACTATGCGGGAACTCAGGCCTGCCTCGCCCTCAAGGAGGAGGGCTACGAGGTGG
>JAFQQV010000075.1 GCA_017410425.1 Oscillospiraceae bacterium | reverse complement strand
GTAGTGCCCGCCATTGATCCCCGCTTCAAGGCCATGCAGGGCGGCAGGGGAGGAATTCAGGGCTACGCGGAGATAAACGAAAGCTCCTTCGGCAGCACATGGTCCGAGCGCCACGCAGCCTATGTCTGCGGTCTGGGCACCTTCGGCCTGTCCAAAGGCCTCATTACAGAAAAGGGCATAGCCGGCCGCTTTGCCAGCATCATAATCGCCCTTGAACTGGAAGCTGACGTACGCCCATACACCGGAATCTACGACTACTGCACAAAATGCGGAGCATGCATCCGCCGCTGCCCGGTGGAGGCTATCAGTCTTGAGCAGGGTAAGGATCACAAAATCTGCGGCCCCTGGGTAGACAAGAGCAAGCAGACATACGCTCCCCGCTATGGCTGCGGCCTGTGCCAGACAGCAGTCCCCTGTGAAAAAGGCATCCCCTTAAAAGCAAAATAGAGCTGAGCAACATTGCAATTTGCCCTTTATCATGTTAAACTGACCCATATTTATTCCGAAACAAGGTGACGTATATGAAAACAATAGGCTTTGTTATCAGCCACAAAAACGGCGAACAGAGACGCGCAATCCTTCCCGAAGATATCACTGCGCTCAAGCACCCCGGCCAGCTCTATTTTGAAAGCGGCTACGGTCTTTCCGTAGGTGCCTCCGATGAAGATTATATCGCCGCAGGCTGTCATATCGTCAGCCGTGAGGAGACAATGGCCTGCGACATCATCGCCGATGTCAAGCTGGGCGATGCGGACTATCTGGATAAAATCGCCCCCAACAAGCTGATGTTTGGCTGGGCCCATACTGTACAGAATATTGATTTTACCAGCGCAATGCTGGAAAACAATCACACTGTCATAGCATGGGAAGAAATTTTCGAGGACGGACGCTATATCTTCTACCGCAACCGCGAGGTTGCCGGCGAAGCCGCCGTTCTCCACGCTTTTCGCTACAGCGGCAGAATGCCCTATGACTCCAGAGTCGCCATCCTCGGCAACGGCCAGACCGCAAAGGGGGCAATGCGTATCCTCCACGGACTGGGCGCCACGGTGGACGTCTATGGCCGCCGTCAGGAGCAGCTTTTCAGGAAAAAAATGTTCGAATACGACGTGCTAGTAAACTGTGTCATGTGGGACACCTCCCGGGAAGACAGGATAATTTACAGAGAAGACCTGAAGAAATTCAAACCCGGCACACTGATTATTGACGTCAGCTGTGACCCTGAGCTGGAGATAGAGACTTCCCGCCCCACCACCATCGAAAACCCCGTATATACCGTAGACGGAGTCATCCACTATGCCGTGGACAACACCCCCGGCATGTTCCCCATTACCGTCACCAAGGTACTAAGCCGGGGCATCGGCAAGTACATCGACATCATTGTTGAAAACGAGTTTGAAGATTATCCCGAGAATCTGAAAAAAGCCGTTGTTATAAAGGATGGTTCCATCCGCGACGAGCGTATCCGGACCTTCCGTGAGAAGCGGGGTATCTTCTGCAAGTGAGGCGCCGCATATGACAATCAGCAAAAAAGCCCGGTATCTTCGGGGCCTCAAAGCATCCGTGCCCGTTATTATCGGATTTGTACCCATTGGTATCGCCTATGCAATTATTGCCCGGCAGGCAGGCTTCAGCATAGGGCAGACCACCTTTATGAGTGCCGCCGTTTTTGCCGGCGCATCCCAGATGATGGCTGCTGGCATGGTATCTCAGGGGGCCACCATCATTACCATGGTTATAACCACATTTATCCTTAACCTCCGCCATCTTATCATGAGCACCTGCGTCATGAACCGTATGGAGCCCTGCCCGATCTGGCTGCGCCTGTTGGCCTCCTACGGTGTCACGGATGAAAGCTTTGCCGTGTTCACCACTGAGTCCGACGACAACCGGGACGTGTATTTTTTCCTCGGTCTTATCTCCGGAACCTGCAGCGCCTGGGTATTTAGCAGCTTTATCGGCGCTGTGTTCTCCTCATTTCTGCCGGAGATTGTGTCCATGAGTCTCGGCATTGCTCTCTACGCGCTGTTTATAGGGCTTCTGCTGCCCAGCCTGACAACAAATTTCAGGCTTCTGCTGCTGGCTGTAATGACAGCCGTCTGCAACAGCCTGCTGTGCAGCTTTATGGCCTCAAGCTGGGCGCTTATTGTTTCAACACTGCTCTGTGCATTCATCGGAGTTTTCTTTGTGGACCTGGAAGAGGAGAAGAAGGAGGCAGAAAATGGACAGCAATAAAATAATGCTTCTTATTCTGGGCATGGCCATAGTCACCTTTATCCCCAGAGCCATCCCCGCAATTCTTGCCGACAAGATGAACTTCGGCCCAAAGACAGAGAAGTTCCTGAAGCTCATTCCCTATACCGCTATGGCTGCGCTCATCTTCCCCGGTGTGCTCAGTGTGGATACGGCAAGACCTGTCATAGGCATCGTGGGCGCCCTCGTGGCCGCAGTGCTGGCATGGCGCAAATGTCCTGTCATGGCCTGTGTTCTGGCTGCCATCGCCGCTGATTTTCTTCTCTATATGTTCATGTGATTTTACAGTTTAGTTCACTACATAGTTGTCCACAAAAGACACTGTCTTTCTGTCATTGTCAAAATTTACAAAAGCCCATTATAGTAATTGTTAAAAGTGCGGAATTTTCATCATTCCGCACTTTTTCCGTTGATTTAAACATTTGGATGTATTATATTAATTTTCGGAAACCGTTGGAAACGTTTCCAAACATAAATACCACCAGATTTGATCTGGTAATTTTTTAGGAGGATCACCAATGAAGAAGCTTATCGCACTGCTGCTCGCTCTCGTTATGGTTCTTTCCCTCTGCGCTTGCGGCGCAAAGGAAGAGGCTCCCGCTGCAGCTCCCGCAGAAGATGCTGCTGAGGCTCCCGCTGAGGAAGTCGCTGCAGGTTCTGTTTACTACCTGAACTTCAAGCCCGAGCAGGATGAAGCCTGGCAGAAGCTGGCTGAAGAGTACACCGCCGCTACCGGCGTTCCCGTAACTGTTCTGACCGCTGCTTCCGGCACCTACGAAGAGACCCTGATGGCTGAAATGGGCAAGCAGGAAGCTCCCACCATGTTCCAGGTCAACGGCCCTGTCGGCCTTGCCAACTGGATCGACTACTGCTACGACATGTCCGGCTCCGAGCTGTACAGCCACCTGACCTCTGATGCCGTCGCCCACACCGAGGACGGCGCTGTTTACGGCATCGCATACGTTATCGAGTCCTACGGCATCATCGCCAACAAGGCTCTGCTGGCTGAGGCTGGCTACGCAGCTGAGGACATCAACTCCTTCGAGACCCTGAAGGCCGTTGCTGAAGACATCACCGCTCGCTCCGCTGAGCTGGGCTTCGCTGCCTTCTCCTCCGCCGGTATGGATTCTTCCTCTGACTGGCGTTTCAAGACCCACCTGGCAAACCTGCCCATCTACTTTGAGTACCAGGCAGATGGCATCGGCACCACCACCGAGATCAAGGGCGACTACCTTGACAACTACCGCCAGATCTGGGATCTGTACATCAACAACTCCACCTGCGCACCCGCAGAGCTGTCCGCTAAGACCGGCGACGACTCCCGCAACGAGTTCCTCAACGGCGAGGCTGTCTTCTTCCAGAACGGTTCCTGGGAGTACGGTTCTCTGAGCGCTGTTTACTCTGACGACGATCTGGTCATGCTGCCCATCTACATCGGCGCTGGCGACGAGGCAAATCAGGGTCTGTGCACCGGCACTGAGAACTACTGGTGTGTCAACAAGGATGCTTCCGAGGAAGACATCGCTGCAACTCTCGCATTCATGAACTGGTGCGTTACCGAGGGCGCAGAAGCTATGGCTAACGACATGGGCTTCGTTATCCCCTTCGACACCGCTGTTGAGTCCCCCAACCTCTTCGTTAAGCAGGACGTTGCTTACACCGCAGAGGGCAAGACTCCCGTTTCCTGGAACTTCCCCACCATGCCTTCCGAAGAGTGGAAGAACGTTGTTGGCTCTGCTCTGACCGCTTACGCTGCTGACCAGACCGATGCTAACTGGGATGCTGTTGTCACCGCTTTCGTTGACGGCTGGGCTTCCGAGTACGCTCTGCTTGGCTAATTCAAGCATAACTCAATAAGAGATACCTTTGTGAGGGTGGGCTTCCTGCCCACCCTCATTTTTTAACAGCAAAAGAGAGGCGGCAGTCATGCCGTTTGTCTTTTACTTTTAGAACACTTTTGAGAGAAATATAAGGAGGATCATTACCGTGGTCAAAGCAACCAAGAAATGGTGGCCGGTATTTGTACTGCCCACCGTTGCCGCATTTATGATCGGCTTCGTTATCCCTTTCCTTGAAGGTCTTTATCTGTCCTTCTGCAAGTTCACCACCATCAACAAGGCAAGCTGGGTGGGTATCAGCAACTATGTAAAGGTTTTTCAGGATGCCCAGTTCTGGGATTCCCTCACCTTCACCGCAAGCTTCACCGTTGTGTCCACCGTGCTTATCAACGTGCTGGCCTTCGCCATCGCTCTGGCACTGACCCGTGGCCTGCGCGGCACTAACCTTTTCCGCACCGTTTTCTTCATGCCCAACCTTATCGGCGGCATCGTTCTGGGCTATATCTGGAACATCCTCATCAACTGCCTGCTGAGCATACTGGGCCAGCCCCTGATAGCCCTGAACACTTCCGCCGGTTACTGGGGTCTTATCGTGCTGATGTGCTGGCAGCAGATAGGCTACATGATGATTATCTATATTGCCGGCCTCCAGTCTATCCCCAACGACTATATTGAGGCTGCCCGCATTGACGGTGCCACCTCTCCCCAGATCCTTTTCAAAATCAAAATTCCCAACGTCATGCCCTCCATCACCATCTGTATGTTCCTCACCCTTACCAACTCCTTCAAGCTCTTTGACCAGAACCTGGCCCTCACCGGCGGCGACCCCAACCACGCCACTGAGATGCTGGCTCTGAACATTTACAACAACTTCTACGCCCGCTCCGGCGCTGCATGGAAGGGCATCGGTCAGGCCAAGGCAGTTATCTTCTGCATCATGGTCATCACCATCTCCCTGATCCAGCTGCGCGCAACCCGCTCCAAGGAGGTACAGCAGTAATGAACAACAAGCCTTCTCTTGCAGACAAGATTCTGCCCGCTTTTCTTGGTGCCCTGTGCATCGTATGGGTATACCCCATCATCATGATCCTCTTCAACTCCCTGAAAAAGGAGACCGCCATTTCCACCAACACTGCCTTCCAGCTCCCCAACGCTGAGAGCTTTGCCGGCCTTGAAAACTTTGTCAACGCCGTCATGAGCAAGGGCTTTATTGATGCTTTCGTCACCAGCCTTATCATCACTGTCACCTCTGTTGCAGCAATCCTTCTGTTCTGCTCCATGTGCGCATGGTATATCACCCGCGTTGAGAATATCCTGACCAAGGCTATTTACTTCTCCTTCGTTTTCTCCATGGTCGTTCCCTTCCAGATGCTGATGTTCACTCTGGCCTCCACCTCCGATATGCTCAACCTGAACACCCCCTACAATATCTGGGTCATCTATCTGGGCTTCGGCGCAGGCCTTGCCGTGTTCATGTTCACCGGCTTTATGAAGTCCATCCCTCTGGAAATTGAAGAAGCTGCCATGATTGACGGCTGCAACCCCTTCCAGACCTATTTCAAGATTGTTCTGCCCATACTCAAGCCCACTATGATTTCCGTCGGTATCCTTGAGACCATGTGGGTCTGGAATGACTACCTGCTGCCCTATCTGGTTCTGGACCGCAAGAAGTATTCCACCGTCCCCATCCTTATCCAGTATTTCAAGGGCAGCTTCGGCCGCGTTGAAATGGGCCCCATGATGGCCTGCATCATCCTGACCGTTCTCCCCATCATCATTATCTATCTCTTCTGCCAGAAGCACATCATCAAGGGTGTTGTGGCTGGTGCAGTCAAAGGTTGATTATTTATGACCATAAAGGACCTGGCGAAAAAAACCGGATATGGCGTGGCTACTGTCTCCAGAGTTCTTAACGGTCAGCCCAGTGTAAGCGAAACGGCGCGCAGTGTAATACTGCGCGCCGCCGAGGAGAGCGGTTTTCAGCTCAACTCCAATGCAAAGCAGCTCAAGCAGCAGCGTTCAAACGCAATACTCGTTGTGGTAAAGGGACGCGCAAATGAGCTTTTCTCAGAGCTGCTTGAGTACGTACAGGGTATGGCTGACCAGGCCCACTACCCTCTGCATGTGGACTACATGGAGGAAAGTCTCAATGAAGTCCAGCGTGCCGTTCAGCTCTGCCGCGAAATGAAGCCCCTCGGGCTTTTGTTCCTCGGCGGAGACAGCCAGAATTTTATCTCCGGCTTCCACAGCATTGACGTTCCCAGTGTACTTGTTACAAACGATGCTTCTGATTTGAATTTTCCCAATCTGTCCAGTGTCTGCACCGACAACAGACAGGCATCCAGAGCCGCAATGGACAGCATGGTTGCTCTCGGGCATCGAAACTTTGCCATTGTGGGCGGTTACAAAGAAACCTCCACCACAAGTCTTTTACGCTATCAGGGCTGCATGGATTCTCTTTCAAGCCATAACATCAGTTTTGACGAGGAGCAAAGCTACCGCGGCGTCCTGTTTTCCTACGAAAACGGCTATGCGGCCGCAAAAGAACTTGTGGAGAGCGGCTGTAAATTCTCCGCACTCTTTGCCGCCGCAGACGTTATGGCCATTGGTGCCATCCGTGCACTTAGAGATTGCGGGCTGAGAGTTCCTGAGGATGTCTCCGTCATGGGCTTTGACGGTTTGCCTCTTGGCTCCTATCTCGTACCACAGCTTTCCACAGTGCGCCAGTCTGTATTTGAAATGGCAAGGATAAGCATGGATATGCTTATCTCACAGATTACCGAAGGCGCCCCGGCGCGCCACATATTTGTGCCCTTTACTCTTTGGCAGAGGGAGAGCACGCGGGCTATTTAAGGAGCTTTTTATGAGAAAAAGCGGTATTTTAATGCACATTTCCTCCCTGCCCGGCCCCTATGGCATCGGCAGCATGGGCAAGTGCTCCTATGACTTTGTTGATTTCCTCTGCAAAGCGGGACAGAGCTGCTGGCAGATTCTTCCCCTCAGCCCTACCGGCTATGGAGATTCTCCCTACCAAAGCTTTTCTATCTTTGCAGGTAACCCATATCTGATTGACCTTGATGCACTGATCGACGCAGGGCTTCTCAAGCGTGAAGAGCTTGAGAGTGTCTCCTGGTCTGAAACTGAGTCTCAGGTTGACTACGGCTGTCTCTATGAAAACCGCGGCCGTATTTTGAAGCTGGCTTATGAGCGCTTCACCCCTGACGAGGCTTTTTATAATTTTGTCAGCGAGAATCCCTGGCTTGAAAACTATGGTCTCTTCATGGCTCTGAAAGAACATTTCGGTGGTGTCCCCTGGCAGAACTGGCCCGAGGAGCTGGTGCTCCGCAAGGCTGAAGCCATGCAGGAATACAGAGAAAGGCTCTCCCGTGAGTGCGGGTATCACAGTTTTGTCCAGTTTATTTTCTACAGCCAGTGGCAGAAACTGCGCAGCTATGCAAACAGCAAGGGTCTGAGCATTATTGGCGATGTACCCATCTACGTTCCTCTGGACTGTGCCGATGTATGGGCCGCACCTCAGCTTTTCCAGCTGGATGAAAACTGCCGCCCCACCGGTGTGGCAGGCTGTCCTCCGGACTCCTTTACGGTAGACGGTCAGCTTTGGGGTAATCCCCTATACAACTGGGAGCGTATGCATCAGGAAGGCTATGCCTGGTGGATAGAGCGCCTCGCCGCAGCCCAGCGCATGTATGACATAGTCCGTTTTGACCACTTCCGCGGTTTTGAAAGCTACTGGGCCATCCCCGCCGATGCTCCTACCGCCGCCTATGGCAAGTGGGTTCAGGGCCCCGGTATGGATTTTATTTCCGCTGTGCAGCGTGCTCTGCCGGAGCTTAACTGTATTGCTGAGGATCTGGGCTACGTTACACCCGAGGTACGCAAGCTGCAGGAGGACTCCAGCTACCCCGGCATGAAGGTTTTGGAGTTTGCCTTTGACTCCCACGAGGAGAGCGATTATCTGCCCCATACCTATCCTGTGGAGTCTGTATGCTACTCCGGCACCCATGATAATCAGACAATCAAACAGTGGTTTGATGAGTCTCTCCCTGAGGACGTTCAGTGCGCCATTGACTACCTTGGTCTTAACAAGCAGGAGGGCTTTGTCAAGGGCTTTATCCGCGGCTGCATGGGAAGCGTCAGCCAGCTTTGCATTATTCAGATGCAGGATTATCTGGAGCTTGGAGCCGAGGCCCGTATGAATACCCCCGGTACTCTGGGCGGCAACTGGACCTGGCGTGCTTTGCCCGGCTTTGCAAGCGATACTCTTGCCTCTTACATAAAAAAAATAAGCGCCCGTTATGGCAGACTTTAATTTCTAATGGTACATTCTTTATTGAATGTACCATTTTTGTCGTAATTTGATGTTTTGTCATTGTATTTGTAGTATAATCTTTTCATCTTTTTCAGAAAGAGAAGTGTTTTTTCTTGTCCCTTTTTATGAAACTTTCCCCCACTTCCATTATGCACTATCTGAAGCTTGTTGGCAGAAGCCTGATGTTTCTTCTGGCTCTTGCTCTTTATATTGTCGGCAAGCTCCGCAGCAGCGGTATGTTCGCCGGCTTTGAGTTCAGCATTCTGCCTGTTATATATACGGTTATATTCTCCCTTGAAATGCTGCTGCGTTTCTTTCCTTCCAAGCTTGAGAGCATGGGCTGCCAGAAGCACTTCAAACAGAATTTCCAGCCCCGTGCCGAAATTGACAGAAAGGCTTTGAGACGCCGCTCCGCAAAAACCATTACCCCGGTCATTCTCTCCTGGCTGGCTCTCAATGCGGTAATATTTGCACTCTATTTTGCAGGCATAATCGACTGGGGTATTCTCGTTCTTATTTCTCTGGCCTATTCTGTCTGCGATATGATCTGCATTCTTTTCTTCTGCCCCTTCCAGAGCTGGATGATGTTTAACAAGTGCTGCGGCAGC
>JAFQQV010000010.1 GCA_017410425.1 Oscillospiraceae bacterium | reverse complement strand
AGAATAGATGAATTTACAAAAAAGAAAATGACATTCTTTTTTGATCCTGATGGGTTACCATTAGAAATTCATGAATAATGGAGAATTCAATTTCACAAACCCTTGAAAATTTCAGTTTGTCAGTGCGATAAATTCCAATTTGTCAAATAGTTCAAGAGCGCACTTCGCACCCTTTGGTGTAGTACATAACGCAAAAACCGACCTATGGCCGTAACCATAGGTCGGTTTAACTGTTTTATCAGACAAACTTAACTGCCGTACCGTAGGCAATGACCTCTGCGGCTCCCTGCAAAATTGCAGAAGAGGCATAGCGGATGTTGACCACCGCATCTGCGCCCAGAGCTTCAGCCTCGGCCACCATTCGCTTGGTTGCAATGGCACGGGCTTCATTCATCATCTCATTATAGGCAGTAAGTTCACCGCCCACAAGGGTCTTAAAGCTCTGAGTAATGTCCTTGCCAACATGCTTTGACTGGATGGTGCTGCCCTTGACAAGGCCCAGCATTTCAAGTTCCTTACCGCTGATGTAATCAGTATTTACTAATATCATCTTCCTCACCTTTCTTTATTTCATTTATTCTTTCAATACAGACATAAATCATTACTGCCGAAAATGCAAGGGGTAGAATCGCAAAAACATATTTCCATATTCCCTCAAGCAAACTCAGCAAAAAGCCAAAGTAGAGCGCAAAATACAGCAGCACACAAATTGTTATTATGATCACTGCGTTTATTTTCTTATCCTTCAAACTCAACACCTCTTATTCTTCACTGTGCTGTTTATAGTACAGGTAGGAGTATACAGTGGGTATCGTAACCATAAGGAGGATGACAGCTATGCTGCCATAGAGTGCAACAGGATGTCGGGAGAAAAAGCTGCACAGAACAAGCAGCAGGCCGCCTGCCACCCACACAGGGCCTGCCAGGCGATGGGTATGATTCCAGTTCTCAGCATCGCTGAGAGTCCATGGAAGTTTGATGCCCATGGTCCAGTTCTGACGGCATTTAGGCAGGTAATTACCAATAACAGTAAACAGCACACCGAGGAAAAACAGAGCCCAGAAGCCCATGTTCAGTTCGATACCAAGGGCATAGGCATAGCACAGTGCACTGACAAGCAGCGTCATCATGGGGATTATCCAGAGAACAAGCTGCATAAGCTTCATGCTGTGGTTTTTCTTCTTCATGTCAAGCTCTGTCATAAACAGCATGAACCACTGCAAGGCAAGCATAATAAGCGGGATACCATAAACCGCCATTGCTTTTGAGCTGTATCCGTTGGGCTGGTTATCCACGCCCCAGTGGGTAGCCATCATATCCGGCAGTTCATCCCAGAGCATATAGCCAAAGCATATGGGCAGCAGAATTATCACAGATGTTATCAAAAGCGTCCATTTATATTTTTTAATCATTGTCCTTCTCTCCTTTCAGTGCAGATATCCAGAGCAGCACTTCCTCCAAAACGGAGGCATTAAGCTCATAAAAAATAAATTTTCCTTCCCGGGCATCAAATATAAGGCCCGCGTCCTTCAACACCGCCAGATGCCGGGATATGGCAGCGGCAGTAATGTCAAAATGCTCGGCAATTTCCCCGGCGCTGAGTCTGCCTTTTTTCAGCATATTCAGTATCTCCCGGCGCACAGGATCTGCCAGAGCCTTCATAGTACTTTGTAGCGACACTTCATCACCTCAATTAACATTTAACTTAATTGTTAATTGTATTATATGCGCTGTAGTCTATTCTGTCAAGACTAAATTTGATAATTTAAGCAAACTATATTATGTTAATGATAATATGTATATAAAGTTATTTATACTTAGTTATGGTAAATTATATTTTGTAAATAATAATATGTTAATAATATTATTTATTGTATATCAAAAATCTAAAACCCCGCTGTTTTCAATTAACAGCGGGGTTTAGTTAATCTTATATTGTGTTTTGTAAACTCAGTTTATCTTCAGGGTTTCCCAAAGTGAGGTTACATAATTCAGGGTTTCTTCAGACAGGCTGCGGTATGCGTAGTGGTTGTACAGTTCCTTGAAGTTGCCGAGCTCAGGATAGAGAATCTCCATTGCTTCCTCGCCCATGTCCTCAATATATCCCTCGTTCTCATAGACAAGAGAGTTGGGGCAGGCATAGTAGATATACTCTGCATTGGCGATGGCAGGTTCGGGAGAGAGCATGAAGTTGATGAATATCTCAGCAAGCTCTTTATTCTGACAGCAGGAAGGAATGCACATAGCATCAACAAAGTAGTTGGTAGGCTCAGGATAGTAGAACCTGAGGTCAACATTCTCGGCCTGGTTATCCATGATGGTGAAGTAGTCACCAGCGTAGTAGGCAGCGGCTGCGGCCTCGCCGGACTCCATCATGTTGAAAATCTCGTCCATGACATAGCTCTTGACCAGAGGATACTGTTCCTTCAGTTCTTCCAGTGCGCGATCCCATACTGCGTGGTCAGGATCGTTTACATCGAGTCCCAGCTTGTACATTGCAGTACCAAAGGCGTCGCGGGAGTTATTGAACTGGAGAATGTCGCCCTTGTACTTCTCGTTCCAGAGCAGATCCCAGGATCCCACATCGGCTTCGTCAACCACATTGGCATTGTACATCACGCCAATAATACCGTAGGTATAGGGCACAGTGTAGAGATCATCCGGGTCATAGTACAGACCATGGAAGTTTTCATTGATGTACTGATAATTAGGAATGTTGCTGAAGTCCAGAGGCAGCAGCATGTCGTTATCCCGCATACGGGCTATCATATAGTCCGAGGGGATAACAACATCAAAGCTGACAGCGCCGCTGGATAGCTTTGCAAACATATCCTCGTTGCTGGCGAAGGTGGAGTAATTGACCTTGACCTTCATGCCGTAATTTTCAAAGCAGTATTCCTCAAAGGCCTTGATAGTATCCAGCGAATCTTCCGAACCGTCGGATATATATTCGCCCCAGTTGTAGACATTGAGCACCTGGGTTTTGCCGGAGTTGAAGATAAGCACGCCAAGCATTCCGGCCACAAGGATGCCGCCAAGGCTGCCGGCAATGATCTTGCTGTGGCGGCTGGCTTTCTTGCGTTCCTTTGTGGGCTTGGCGGTAGCTTCATCACTGCTCTCAATGATATTGGAGATGATAAGCAGGGCCAGAATGACAAAGAAGATGATGGTTGCCAGAGCATACATCTTGGGGGTAACAGTCTTCTTGGTCATGTTGTAGATGCGGATGGGCAGGGTCTGGAAACCGTTGCCGGAGGTAAAGTAAGAGATAACGAAGTCATCAAGGGAGAGGGTGAAGGCCATTATCATGCCGGTGACGATACCGGGCAGGATTTCAGGCAGCTCAACCTTGAAAAATGCGCGCAGCGGTGTGCAGCCCAGGTCCATTGCCGCTTCCGGCAGAGCCTTGTCCATCTGCTGAAGCTTGGGCAGCACCTGCAAAATGACATAGGGCAGACAGAAGGTTATATGGGCAATGAGCATTGTCACAAAGCTCAGGCTGGTGGCAGCACCGAAGAGACGGCCCACGAACACGAACATCAGCATCAGGGAGATACCGGTGATGATATCGGGATTGATCATGGGTATATTGGTAACCGTGTCCATGGTGGCGCGCAGGTACTTATTGCGCAGCTTATTGATACCGACAGCGGCGGCAGTGCCCATTATAGTAGAGATGATGGAGGCTGAGAAAGCCAGCACCAGAGTGTTTCGCACAGCGCCCAGAGTCTCAGCGTCCTTGAACAGCTCCACATACCAGTTGAGAGAGAAGCCGGAGAAAACACTCAGGCTCTTGCCTTCATTGAAGGAGAAAACCAGCAGGATGAGGATGGGAGCAAAGAGAAAGAGCATTATGAGCGCGGTATAGATCTTGGAAAACTTTTTCATATCCGCACCCCCTTATGCAACAATGAGCTTGCGGTTTGCAAGCTTGCGCATCAGCGCCATGCAGACAAGCAGAATCACCATCAGGATGAAGGCGATGGCTGCGGCAAAGTGGAGATTGTTTGCCACATACTGGCCCTCGATAGCGTCACCGATAAGGTAGAACTTGCCATTACCAAGTTTCTGAGAGATATAGAAGGTGCTGACGGAGGGAATAAGCACCATGGTAATGCCGGAGATAACGCCGGGCAGGCTCAAGGGCCAGACCACACGGCGCAGCACGCTGATACCGGGGCAGCCCAAATCGCGGGCAGCCTCCAGCAGACGCACATCCATCTTGGCCATGACAGAGTAGATGGGCACCACCATATAAGGGAAATAGTCGTAGACCATGCCGATGACAACGGCGGCCTCGGTGCCGATTATGCTAAGCTTACCCAGCCCCAGCATGCCGAGGATACCATTGAGAATACCGGTGTCCTGCAGAATAGTCATCCATGCATAGGTGCGGATAAGGAAGTTCATCCACATGGGGATCATGATAAGGGTGACCATGATCTTCTGGGTGCGGTCCTTGGAACGGGCCATGATATATGCAAGAGGATAGCCCATAACAAGGCATATAGCGGTGGAGATTACCGCCAGCTTGAGGGATCTGCCAAATATCAGCAGATAGGTATGTACTTCACGGACGGTTTCGCCGTCATCCACCATGGAAGTTGCGGTAAAAAAGCGCATGACATTGTCCATAGTGAAGTTAAAGTCAGAGTCGGTGAAGGCATAATAGGCCACAAAGGCCAGAGGCACAAGGATAAACAGCGTTGCCCACACACTGTAGGGCAGAAGCGTTATCCTCTGCACAAGGCTGTTGGATTTCTTGTTCATTCTTCCGGCTCCATTTCTGCGTCGCTAAGCTCGTCCAGCTCATTGGAGAAGGAGGAGTAGTCGCCATACATGCCGGAGTATTCGGACTTTTTCATAACGTGAATTGCATCAGGCTCGATATAAAGGCCGATATGCTCGTCCACATCACAGAAGTCGGTGGTCTGGATCATCCACTTGAAGCCGTTGATGTCAACGATAATTTCATAATGAACACCGAGGAAGGTGACAGAGGTGACAACACCGCAGAGCATACCTCTCTCAACAGGAACAATATCCACGTCCTCAGGACGGACAACAACGTCAACCTGCTCACGGCGGCCAAAGCCGGAGTCAAGGCAATCAAAGACGTGGCCGGAGAAAAGAACCCGCTTATCCTGCATCATCACGCCGTCAAGAATATTACTCTCACCGATAAAGTCGGCAACGAAGGCGTTTTCAGGCTCGTTATAGATATCAACAGGGGTGCCGATCTGCTGTATACGGCCCTCTGACATGACAACAACAGTGTCGGACATGGAGAGCGCTTCCTCCTGATCGTGGGTAACAAAAACGAAGGTGATACCGGTAGCCTTCTGGATTTTCTTCAGTTCCTGCTGCATGTCCTTGCGGAGCTTCAGGTCAAGAGCTGCAAGAGGCTCGTCCAGAAGCAGAACCTTGGGCTGATTGATAAGTGCGCGGGCAATTGCAACGCGCTGCTGCTGACCGCCGGAAAGACTGTTTACACTGCGCTTTTCAAAGCCGCTGAGAGCAACCATGGAGAGCATCTCAGTAACCTTTTCCTGAATTTCGGCCTCGGGGCGCTTCTTCTCACGCAGGGAGAAGGCCACATTTTCAAATACATTCAGATGAGGGAAAAGCGCATAGCGCTGAAAAACAGTGTTGACATTGCGCTTATAGGGAGGCACATCGTTAATATTCTCGCCCATAAAGATAATATCACCGCTGTCAGCAGTCTCAAAGCCGCCGATAAGACGCAGAGTTGTGGTCTTGCCGCAGCCGGAGGGGCCCAGCAGGGTGATAAACTCATTGTCGTAAATATCCAGATTGATATTATCCAGAACAACAGTATCATCATAAGACTTTCTTATGTTTTTAAGCTCTATGATCTTCTTCATTTTCCCATCTCTCCTAAAAAAATAGCTTATGCCAAAAGCATAAGCTACCTGTTATCTGCCAATTTAAAAAGCCCTCTAGAAAGGGCACGGCCCAAATGGATTTGAGAGTCTATATAGCAAAGATTACTTTTACTACTCTTATTGACCATTTCACAAGTTTGTATGCTTTTACAAAATTATAAAACTTGAGCTTTTAACTCAATCAATAAGGCAACAGAAGTTGCCACCGCACCTGCGGTTATTCGGCATCCGACCCGGCTGTCCGTGTGGCCTTGGCTCATTTATAAGCGGTCGATATCTTGCTTCGGATATATACTCAGAACTATCCAATTGAGACGACTCATTCTAACAATATTCTTAAGAATAGTCAATAGATTTTTAATTATTTATTTAGATAAAGTAGAGTTCAGTATTCCACGTTCCATAGAAAGAGTCCCTGAGGCGGGGCGGTGAAGCCGGCACACTGCCTGTCAAGGGAACGCAGGGCTTCGCCAACACTATCCACGCTGCGCTGGCAGCTACCCACTTCCAGAAGTGTGCCCACAATAATGCGCACCATATTATAGAGAAAGCCGTTTCCGGTTAACATAATTGTAATTATGTCTCCCTCTTTTTCTATACTTATACTTTCCAGACGGCGCACCGCAGATTTCTTCGTTCTCTTGGTACAAAAAGCTGAAAAATCATGCTCACCCAAAAGCTGCTCCGCCGCCAAGTTCATGGCAGAAATATCCAGTTTTTCAGGATAATTATACATAAACTTGCGCTCAAAGACATTTGGCTCAGCAGAGTTCCATATTTTGTAGACATAACTTTTTCTGATGCAGTTAAGCCTTGCGTGAAATCGCGGTGCAGCTGGCTCAAGAGCTATGATTCCTATATCATCCGGCGCATGTTTACGTAATTTAATTAACATAACATCAGCAGACATGTCTGTATTTGCCCTGAAGGAGCATACCTGCATACGGGCGTGGACACCGGCATCAGTGCGCCCGGAAGCCGCAATCTCCACCTCCTGTTCAAGCAGCCTTGAAAGCAGCATTTCCATCTTTGCCTGTATGGTATTATCGGTATTCCCCTGGCGCTGCCAGCCCTTGTAGCGGCTGCCGTCGTAGCAGAGTGTAAGTTTATAGTTTTGCATTATCATATCTCCAGTAGTTTTATGCCTAAAGTTTACACTGTGTCCCGCTTTTTTTCAAGCAAGCGACAGGCTTTGGCATATAATATTGTATAAATAAAGAATTTTCAGTTGCCGAGTCGGGTTTTTAATGGTAATATATAATATCTGAAATCATATCTACAAGGAAATGAGGCTTTAACTTAATGTACACGGATTCTTATTTTGCCCGTTTCATACTTCCCGAAGACACCCAGAATGCTCTGAAAAACAGCCGTACACGCTGCTATCCTGAGAGCAAGGCACAGCTTTACGAGATGAGCTTCGGCCCCACCCATTCCTCCCGCTTCGATGTCTGCTACAGTATCAAGGGCAGGGGCATGATAAAAGAGGCCGATGTTGTGCGCTGCAAGAACGGCACCGTAGTCAACTTCATGGAAGACTATATGCGCCGCCGTGACCCGGACTGCATGTCCATCGGCGACAATCTGCCCACCGACAAGCCCCGCTTCAAGGATAAATACGGCTATGACTTTTCTTCTCTGCGCGCAGAGACGCTGGACTGGCTTTCCACCCAGCAGCTGATTATCATGCCTTTCAAGGCCGGTGGAAACTACTTTGGTTATGACGCACTGCTGGTCTGCCCAGCCAATGCAGCTTTCTTTGCAATGGCACTGGCCGACATGCAGGGCTTTACCAGCATTTTCGATATTCCCAAGGAATATAAGCCCAGAGCCATTATCTATGTGGCCCCTCCCTTCCGCCACACCCATTTTGGTGGTAAGCAGGTCGTTGTGCATCAGCGCAGTGAGAATATGCACGAGGTCTTTGCATACAATCTCTACCCCGGCCCCTCCGCAAAGAAGGGCGTGTTCTCCATGCTGCTGGATATTGGTGAGAACGAAGGCTGGATTGCAAACCATGCCTCCGCCGCACTGCTTGAGTCCCCTTACGAAAACGAGGTCGTCTTCATGCATGAGGGCGCTTCCGGCGGCGGCAAGAGTGAGATGCTGGAAGAGATTCACCGTGAGGAGGACTCCAAGCTCCTCATCGGCACCCACACTGTCAGCGGTGAAAAGTACTTCCTCAACCTGGGTGAAACCTGTAAGATCAAGCCCATTGCCGATGACATGGTCCTTGCCCACAAGGATATGCAGGGCGGCTCCGGCTACCTTGTCATAGCTGACGCTGAGGACGGCTGGTTTTTGCGCATGGACGGCTGCACCGAATATGGCAACATTCCCGAGTATGAGCGCATAAGCATACACCCCTCCGAGCCCCTTGTTTTCTTCAACATGGACGGTACCCCTGGCTCCACCTGCCTTATCTGGGAACACGCCATAGACTCTACAGGTCTGCCCTGCCCCAATCCCAGAGTGATTATTCCCCGCAATATGCTGAGCAATATTCTCCCCGGCAACCAGCCTGTTGAGGTCAATGTCCGTTCCTTCGGCGTGCGTATGCCGCCTTCCACCATGATGGCTCCCAACTACGGCGTCATGGGTATGGTTCAGTTTGTGCCCGTGTCCATCGCATGGCTCTGGCGTCTTATCTCTCCCCGCGGCTTCAAGAACCCCTCCATTGCCGACTCCAATGCAGGCAGCGGTCTGAAGGCAGAAGGCGTAGGCTCCTACTGGCCCTTTGCCACCGGCATGAAGGTCACCCAGGCCAATATGCTCTTAAAGCAGATGCTGGACTGCCCCAACACCCTGAACATACTCATCCCCAATCAGCACATCGGCGCTTATCAGGTCGGCTTCATGGGCGAGTGGCTGGTGCGCGAGTATCTGGCCCGTCGCAACGGCCTTATCCGTCTCAAGCACCTTGTGCCCGCCCGCTGCCCCCTCTTTGGTTACTCCATGGATGAAATGAAGATTGACGGTCAGTACATCCGCCAGTCCTTCCTCCGTCCTGAGTACCAGTCCAAACTGGGCTTTGACGGTTACGATGCCGGCTCCAGAATACTTACCGATTTCTTCAAGGAACAGCTCAAGCAGTTCCTCACTGACGATCTTGATCCTCTGGGCCGCCAGATAATTGAGCTTGTTATGCAGGATGCTCCTTTGGAAAAGTATCTTGAGCTCACCCCCATGAATCTAAGATAAAACCCACGGTCGAACCCGAGCCCTATGATCTCGGGTTCGACTTTTTTCTTGTGCTCAATCCCGCTCTGTGGTATTCTAGGGAGTAAGCTTAAATAAAATTAACTACTTTGTTAATGATATGAAAGGAATCTGGCCGATGAAAATTGTTGTTCTGGGCGGCGGTATCAGCACTGAGCGCCATGTATCTCTCGTAACCAGCACCGGCGTGTGCAAAGCTCTCAGGAGTGTGGGCCACAAGGCCATATTTGTTGATATGTATCTGGGTCTTGAAGATTTTGAAGGACCTCTGGAATCTGCCTTTGATGCGCCTGATGGGCTCTGCCGCAGTGCAGCCATAGAGCATGAAGAGCCTGACCTGAAGGCCGTTATTGCTTCCCGCAAGTTCAAAAGCCCCAGCAGACTTGGCAAGAACGTGCTGGAGATATGCGCACTGGCTGACTGTGTATTTCTCGGTCTGCACGGCGCTGACGGCGAGGACGGCAAAATTCAGGCAACCCTCGATCTTATGGGCGTACCCTACACCGGTTCCGATTCTCTCAGCTCTGCCATGGCAATGGATAAGGCCGTTGCAAAGCGTATAATGGAAAGCTGCGGCGTGCGCACTCCCGCATGGCAGGAAGTGACTTATTCCATTGATGATGTGCCCGCGCTGGTGGAAAGGCTGCCTGTCCCCTGCGTACTCAAGATTGTTGACGGTGGCTCCTCTATCGGCGTAGAATTGCCCGACACCAGGGAGGAACTGGAAACCGCCCTGAAAAAGCTGCTCAACTACGGTCACCGCCTTGTTGTGGAACAGAAGATCAGCGGCACCGAGCTGACGGTTCCCGTGCTGGATGATCGCTGCCTCTGCCCCATTGAGATTGTTCCTCCCGAGGGTACCTTTGACTATGTTGCAAAGTACCAGAGCGGCGACAAGGGCGCACAGGAAATCTGCCCCGCCCGCATTGACAAGGCCGCCTGGGACCAGGTCTGCGAGGCTGCACTGAAGTTCCACAGGGCATTGGGCCTCTCTGTCTACTCACGCACCGACTTTATTCTTGATACAAACGGCGATGCATGGTGCCTTGAGGTCAACACTCTGCCCGGCATGACCCCCAACAGCCTTATTCCCAAAGCTGCCGCCGTGGACGGCATGAGCTATCCTGAACTCTGTGAAAAGATAATCGAGCTTTCCATGAAAAGATAAGATTTACATCGAATAGCAAAGAAGTTCACAAAATTTTAAATTCTTGTCTCCGACATATGATAAAATTTTAAACTAATTAAGTTTCATTTAATTTGAGATAGGGTGAAATAATGAAGGAAAAACTGGCACGTTTCATGGTCGGAAGAAACGGTAACGATCAATTGAATCTTTTCCTGCTGGGTCTGGCGCTGGCCTTGCTTGTCATTGCTGCCATTTTCAAGAGCAGCTTTGGCCGCATAAGCTATGTCATTGTGCTCGCCCTGCTGGGCTATGCCTATTTCCGTATGCTCTCCCGCAATGTATACAAGCGTCGCGAAGAAAACGGCAAGTTTATCCGTGCCCGCTATAAGCTTTCCGCTGCTGTGAAACTGCGCAAGGAGCAGTGGATACAGCGCAAAGACTATAAATTTTTCACCTGTCCTTCCTGCAAGACCACTCTCCGCGTCCCCAGAGGACACGGCAAGATCAAAATAGTCTGCCGCAAGTGCGGCAACTCCTTCACCGGCAAGTCCTGAGATGTTTGGTTATCTTGTAGCTGCATCCGAGATTCTGGATGAAGAACAGAAAGAGCGCTACCGTGAGTGCTACTGCGGTCTGTGCAGAAGTCTGCAGCATGAGTACGGCGAGGCCGCAAGGCTTAGCTTAAATTATGACATCACCTTTCTTGTCCTGCTTTTAAGCTCACTGTATGAGCCGGATGAAGAAAACAGCAAACAGCGCTGTCTTCGCCACCCCATCGAAGCGCGAAGCTTCTCCCGCAGTGAGATAAGTGATTATGCTGCCGGCATGAATGTGGCGCTGGCTTATCTCAAGTGCCTTGATAACTGGAAGGACGACAAGAAAATCTCCGCCCTTATGGAAGCAAAGCTTCTTGAGGCTGCATACAAAAAGGCCTGTGCCGCCTGGCCCCGCCAGTGTGAGGCTATAAGCCGGGCCATGGATGATCTGGCTAAGATTGAAGCCGCTGGTCTGGATGCCCCTGATGCAGCGGCAGACTGTTTTGGTCGGCTTATGGAGGAGATTTTTGTATACCGTCAGGATCGCTGGGAAACTACACTGCGCGCAATGGCTAGGGCGTTGGGCCGCTTCATATATCTAATCGACGCGGCAATGGATCTGGACGATGATCATGCCTCCGGCAGCTATAATCCTTTCAGCTCATACTACGGGCTTGAGGATAACAGCACGCGTTTTCAGGATATTCTGAAAATGCAGCTGGGCGAATGTATATACTACTACGATAAGCTCCCCCTTGTGGAGGACACTGCGCTGATGCAGAATATTCTCTGCGTCGGGCTCTGGCTCCAGTTCAACAAAAAATTCAGCAGAAAGGATTCTTAAATGTATCAGGATCCATACAAGGTGCTGGGCGTCTCCCCCGATGCCAGCGATGAAGAGATAAAAAAGAAATACAGGGAACTTACCAAGAAATACCACCCCGACCTCAATCCCAATAATCCCGAAGCTGCAAAGAAGATGAACGAGATCAACGCCGCCTACGATCAGATTAAAAGCGGCAATGTTTCCGGTCCCTACGGTCAGCAGGCTTACGGTCAGGGCGGTCAGTACCAGCAGTATAACTGGGGCGGATACAATTGGGGCAGCTATAATTACGGCAATCAGCAGCGGGCGCAGGAGCGCAGTGAGTACACCGCAGCAAAGAACTATATCCGAAACGGTATGTACAAAGAAGCCCTCATCGCCCTCTCCAGCGTACCCACGCCAGAGCGCGAGGCTAAATGGTACTATCTCTCCGCCGGTGCAAACATGTATCTTGGCAACAAGGTGCAGGCGCTGGACCACGCCAAGCGCGCTGTGGAGATGGAGCCTGACAATCCCGAGTATCAGCGCCTGCTGGAGATGATTCAGTCCGGCCGTGATTTCTACGACACTTATACCAGCAGCTACATGAACCAGATGAACCTCAATCCCCTTTGGCTGGCCTGTGCAGCCATGTCCTGCTGTCAGGGCTATCCCTGCTGTTACCCCATTATCTGCTGCTGAAAAAGAAAGACGAAAAAGCCTTTTCACCAAAAGTGAAAAGGCTTTTGTGTTTACATAATTTTATTTGAACAAGTTTTCTATATATTCATCTCTGAACTTTGTCAGCTCATCAAAATCCATGTATGGCCTGTAAATGAGCTCGAGCTCATCATGCAGAGCTTTTGCAGAAGCCAGAAGTAAAGTTGCCTGCCGACGCAGCTGGTCCTTGATGGAACTTTCCTGCACTTTGTTGACTGAGCTTTTTGGTTCTTTGCCAAAGTGTATGCTCAGGCACGGGCTGTCACAGCCTGGCTCTGCCGCACGGAAGCATATCCCCGGCTCCGGCAGCATTACCGCCTCCAGCCGCTGTGGACGCAGAGGCTCCGGGCAAAGTATGGTATCAAGTCCTATTTCTCTCGCCTGCTTTGCCGCAAGGCTTAGAAGCTGATGGGCATGGAGATGATTCTCAAAACAATAATATTGTTTACATAATTTATTGACAGTATCATCAAGTCTTATTTTTCCCTGGCAGCTGATGGCACTTATAAAACGTCTGCGGCATCTGCCCTGGCCCTTTTTCTGTCGGCGCAGGCCGCCCTGCAGAATGTCTGAAATTATATTCTCCACCTGCTCCAGCTCCTCGCCGTCCAGCGGCTCTGTCTCAAAAGAATTTGCCACAGCAGCCTCTGCGGCAAGATAGCTGTGGGCCGAAGCATACAGGGTCTTATAGCGCCGGTTCACATCTGCCGCAGCCGCTGCAGCTTTAGCATCCAGCGGCAGCCTGCAAAAGCGGCCTAAGTTTACATAATCAGAATCCCCCCCAAATATCCCCGGCTCACGCACATGGGGTGCCGTGCCGTCCATCCAAGCTTGTTTAAGCGCCGGGACATATAAGCCGTCCAAGGAATCCGGGTCGCCTGAGCAATAGATAAGCTCCATGTCCAATCCCCTTTTGCCGGCTTCTTCTGCAATGCTGCGCATGAATCCGGACTTTCCCGTGCCGGGTCCTCCCTTGATTATGTGCAGATAAACGCCCTCGCCGGGAAACTCATCATACATTGAATAAAATCCGCCGCCGGAGTTGGAGGCCAGAAAGAATGCAGTTTCCATTTATGGTTTCGCTCCTCCTCGTTTTATATAAACAGTATATGCAGTTTTGCCCGCATTGACAGCCTATGAGCTCTTGCATTATAATTTCCACGAGGTGAGTTTCTTGTATAAATATATTCTCTTCGATTTTGACGGCACTGTCTTTGACACCGTAGAGGGCATTACCAAGTCTGCCCGCTATGCACTTAATAAATTCGGCATTGATGCCGAGCTTGACTTTCTGCGCCAGTTTGCCGGTCCTCCCCTTGTGGATAAATTCATGGAGGTCTATGACTTTACAAAAGAGCAGGCGGAGCAGGCAACAATCTATTTCAAGGAGCGCTACCAGCCTATTGGCCTGCATGAGTGCTGTATTTTCCCCGGCATAAAGGAAATGCTGCAAAATCTCAGAGATGCCGGCTTTGTTCTGGGTATTGCCACCTCCAAGCCCCAGCATCTGGCTGAAAAGCTGCTGCAGGGCGAGAATATGACAGAGCTTTTTGACGTTATCTGCGGCAGCGGCGGTCTTGGCAACAACGACACCAAGGAGAGCGTGCTGCGCCGCGCAATGGAAACACTGGGGGCTGACCCTGAGGCCTCCGTGCTTGTGGGCGATACCAAGTATGATGTACTGGGTGCCAGGGCCTGCGGCATTGACTGTATAGGCGTGCGCTACGGCTATGCCGCCGAGGGCGAGCTGGAAGAAGCCGGCGCAAAGTACATTGTGGATGATATTCCCGCTCTTGAAAAGCTTATAACAGAAGGATAAAAATAAGCGTCCCAATCACATTGGGACGCTTATTCTATATCGCATATAAGAACCGAAAGGCCGCTGCGCTGGGCGTATAAAATAGTGCTCATGGTGCCGCCGGGTCTGCCGTCAAAACAGGCAATAAGCATGGAGGAATTATCCACCATGTATTTATTCCGCTTCATCATACAGTCCGGAGTATAGGCCACCTGCAATACATTCACCTCGTCGGCACGGTCAATAAGCTCATTATAGCGCTCCCGCTCTTTTTTATGCCAGCGTTCCGGCTGAGCTCCGCAGGGTATGGCAGCTTCAAGGCAGACATCTCCATAACGCGCTCTCAACTCCAGCACCGCTTCTGCAAAATACATGTCGCAGCCGATAGCCATGCCGCAGATAAACTTACGGTAACCCTGCTGGTATGCCCCCTCCAGCCGGGCGGCAATCTCCGCCTTAAGCTCAAGACAGCGCGGATCGCTCTCATTTGCGCCCCAGGGCAGCTTCATAGGCCGATGCCCGGTGAAGCAGCAGGTGTTTTCCTTTTGATACACAGGCATCCCCCTTTGCCAATTATTTATTTTATATTACATGCAAAATTGCCTATTGTCAAAATCAATTTACTGTGCTATAGTGAAAACATCTTCAGGGCAGGGTGAAATTCCCGATCGGCGGTAAAGTCCGCTAGCCGCAAGGCATGAACCGGTGCAATTCCGGTACCGACAGTATAGTCAGGATGGAAGAAGATCAATGTCGATATTTGTATGCCATGGCGTGTTTATGCCCATGCTTATATTGTCGGCCTTATATCTTTATATCCTTTTGTATTTTTATGCCTGAAGAACTGTCTTCAGGCATTTTTTATTTTTTTATTTCTCGGAGGTTACTATGGAAAATTTAGGTTTTGTGCTGGTCTGCATCGCATCAATCGCAGGTCTTGTGATTCTGGCATGGCTGTTTGAAAAATTTGTCTGCAAAGACAGCAAGCCCTTCTCCAGCACCCATTACATAAGCTACACTGCAATGTTTGCCTGCATGGCAGGTGTCCTTATGCTTATTGAAATTCCCCTTTTCTTCGCCCCCGGCTTCTATAAGCTGGACCTGAGCGAGCTGCCCGTGCTTATCTGCACCTTCTACCTTGGTCCTGTGGCCGGTGTTGCCGCTGAGGCACTGAAGGTTCTGGTAAAGCTGGTGCTCAAGGGTACCACCACCGCCTTCGTCGGTGACTTTGCAAACTTTGTTGTGGGCTGCTCCTTTGTTCTGCCCGCCAGTGTTATCTACCATGCAAAGCCCGGCAAGAAGTCCGCGCTGCTGGGCATGGCTATAGGCACCATTATCCTTACCTGCTTTGGCAGCTTCCTCAACGCTGTATACATGATCCCCAAGTTCTCCCAGCTCTTCGGTCTGCCTATTGATGCAATCGTTGCCATGGGCAGCGCTGTCAACGGCGCCATCAACTCCGTCAGCACCCTGGTGCTCTTTGCGGTTGTTCCCTTCAATCTGCTCAAGGGTACACTGGTGTCCTTCGTGACATTCCTGCTCTATAAGCGCATTTCACCCATTCTGCATAAGAACGACGCAAGAAAACTGCAGAAGAAAATTACAAAGGAACTGTAATTTTTCTTAGCCGCAGCATGCTGAGCACAAAGTTGAAAAGCTCAGTGAGATAGATCACGGCTATGTAGGCCGCAAGGGCATATCTGGGCAGCAGCCACCAGACCATGGCAAGGCCAATGAGGGCATCGGCAATGTTTATCCCCATGCTCCAGACCTGCTGTCCCAGGCCCTTGAGGCAGCCATCCACCGTCATGTCTGTGTACATGATTGGTACAAGAGGCGCGAGAATACGGATATAATAACCGGCCTCAGTACTTTTGTATACCGCAAGGCCCAGGTGGTCCGCAAAGAAAAACATGAATGCTGACACCATAGCGGAGAATATCAAGCTCAGCTTCAGAAGCTCCCCGACCGCTTTCTTTATCCCCGGTCCATCCCGCTGCACCTGAGCTTCGGTAAGCTCCGGCACAATAAGCTCGGCCAGCGCGGACATAATGCAGGAGGGGAAAAAGATTATGGGCAGCACCATGCCCTGTATCACACCGTAGCCTGCAAGGGCCCCGTTGGATGAATATCCCGCGGCTTTGAGACCCCGGGGCACCAGCAGATGCTGCAGGGTTGAAAGTGTGCTTCTTGCGTAGGCGGAAACTGCCAGCGGCAGAGCAATTTTAAGCATGCGCCCCGTTAGCCTGAAGCCCTCCGCCCTGTCTTTATAGTGCAGTCGGCGGTCGCTGTAATATGCCAGCAGCATAAGAACAAGGCTCAAAACATCTGCCGCCAGTCGCCCCAGGGTGACGGCGGCACAGCTTTTTTCTATATCCCCCACCGGGGCAAAATCAAGACACAAAGCTACAAGGCCAATACCTGCCAGCTGCTCGATAAGATGGATAAGCGTGGGCTTCCAGACTCTGCCGCAGGCCGTAAAGTATCCGGAGACAGCAGCACAAAGGGATATACATGGCATACCGAGAGCTGTTATCTGCAGGGACAGCACAGTGCGAGCATCACCAATCCAGAGAAAGCCCACAGGCTCCGCCAGAAACCAAAGAACCGCCGCGGCTGCTGAGCCGAAAAATGCTGCATACCAAAGGCAGCGGGCCATGGCGGCGCTTATGCCTCCGGTGTTTTCAAGGCCGAGTTCTTCCGAAACCAGCCGTGTTGCTGCAAAGCGTATACCGGAAATTGCAAAAGTAGCCAGCAGGTTCGTAACTGACAGCACCAGCTGATAAAGCCCTATACCGGCAGAGCCGATGCGCCCCACAAGCCAGACCTGAAAGGCCATAGCTATGCAGCTCATCAGCAGCGAAGATCCGGTAAGAAGCGCAGTATTGTATATTAGTCTTCCCTTTTTCATCCCTGTCCCCCTTTGCATTTCAGCTACATTCTATGCAAAGGTCAAACTCATCTTGTCCCGCCGCAGAAAATACTTGAAAGGGACAAGGGTAAGTGTTATATTTTTATCAGAACAACAGTTTTCCGGGAGGTGGAGCTTATGATAATCACAATCGGCAGACAGCATGGCAGCAATGGTCATGACATTGCAAAGGCCCTGGCCCAGGAACTTGGCTGTCCCTGCTATGACAAGGAAATAGTAGACCACGCCGCAGAAAATTCCAGCTTCAGCAAAGAGATATTCAAGTCCTATGATGAAAAGCGGGTATCAAATTATGTTGTCCCCTCTCCCCATTATTTTGGTATGAGCGAGGGCTTCCGTATAAACCTTAAAATTGCCTCCGCCCAGTTTGAAGCTATAAGAAGCCTTGCGGAAGCTGGCAACGGAGTTTTCGTCGGTCGCTGTGCAGACTATGTGCTGAGAAACCGGGATGATGTGCTGCGTGTCTTCATAAAGGCTGATATGCCCTTCCGCATTAAATGCATCATGGAGCGCAAGGGACTCAGCGAAGACCAGGCAAAGAAGCTCATCAAGGAAGTTGATAAGGACCGTTCCAGCTACTACAGATACTATACCGACCAGATCTGGGGTGACTGTGAATCCTACGACCTTTGTATAGACAGCAGCAAATGCGGTATTGATGGTACAGTAAAAGTTATAAAGAGCTGCCTTGAAGCCATAAAAAAATAATCACTCCAAAAGGAGTGATTATTTTTTTCATTTTAAAAATCACATTATCAGTAATAAAGTACCGCCAGCTTCTTGTGGTCGTTAAGCTCGGGAGGAGGAACCAGCTGATTGCGGTCTGCCTTGCCGGAGAGGGTTCTGGGCATGCTGTCCAGCCTGATGAGGCAGGTGGGTACGCTGTACTCAGGCAGCTTGCTCAGCAGATGCTGACGCAGGGCAGTATGGTCGATCTCCTGATCGGAGGTGTAGAAGCCGAAAATGATATTTGTGCCGCCCTTGTCGGTAAAACAGGTGGCTGCCACATCAATGATGCCGGGGAAGGTCTGCATGTGCACTTCAATGCCGTTGATCTCAACGCGGAAACCACGGACCTTGTACATATGGTCCTTGCGGCAGAGGTAGTGGAAATTGCCATCATTATCGCGCATAACGATGTCAGAGGTCTTGAACAGGCGATTGAAGGGAGCTTCGCATTCTTCAAAAGTATTCTCAGTGAAGTGAGCTGCATTTTCCTCATCAGCACCAACACCCACATACTTATCAAATATCTGGGGGCCGGCAAGCCAGAGCTCACCACGCTCACCGGGCTGGGCAAGCTTGCCCTCATCGTTTACAACATATGCCTTGAGGGTGGGCACAAGCTCACCGATGGGATAGCGCTCCTGAGCGTCAGATACATCATAGTGGGTGATGACGGCGCAGGCCTCGCTGGAGGCATAGACATTGACGATCTTATAGGGGCGCTTTTCCAGATTGCGGGTTACCTCACTGCCAACCAGCAGCACGCGCAGAGGGCTGTTTTCATCCACGCTGAGGTACTTGATTGCCATGTGGGGAGGCAGGAAGGTCAGGCTTACGCCAACGGAAATATAGTACTTAGCAAGCTCTCTGATATCTCTGCAGATCACCATGGGTATGATAACCAGGGTGCAGCCTATGGACATGCTTACCATGAAGTCATAGAGGGAAGCGATAAACATGGGGCTTGCCAGGGTGGCATATCTGTCAGAAGACTGCATATAAAGCTTGTCATAGTTGCTGGAGCTGGTGACGATATTGGAGTGAAGAATACGCACGCCCTTGGGGTGACCGGTGGAGCCGGAGGTAAAGAGTACCATGGCTACTGCATCAGCCTTGGAAAGATCTTCAACCTTAATCTCTGCGGGAACGGTTTCAATTGCTGCGGCATAGTAGTCTGCATCAATCACAGCCTTTACCTGGCCGATGCCGGCAGACATTCTCTCCATAAACCTCAGGCCGCCATCATCAACAGCCATGTAGGCAGCGCCGGCCTTCCAGATAGCAAGGCGGCTTATAACAGTCATATAGGACCTGCCGGTGTAGATGCACACAACATCGCCGGGTACAACGCCATCATGCTCCTTGAGATAATGAGCCAGTCGGTCAGAAAGATTGTCCAGCTGTTCATATGTAATCTCAACATCGCCATCTATAACTGCGATTTTGCCGGGATACCATTCAACTGTTTTCTTGAACAGCTCCACAGGGGTCTTTGATA
Source organism: Oscillospiraceae bacterium (assembly GCA_017410425.1). Lineage (GTDB taxonomy): Bacteria > Bacillota > Clostridia > Oscillospirales > Oscillospiraceae > Limivicinus. The sequence continues at coordinate 21,774 of JAFQQV010000010.1, read as the reverse complement.
TATATTCATCCTTATGTGCGGAATAATACTCTGAAAGCATCATCTGCATTATTTTTCTCCTTAAGTATACATTAAATCTCAAACATTTTTATTTTAGACTATATGGTATTCTCCGTCAATAGTTATATGCGCGAAAACACCGGTATTCAAGGAAAATTCCGGATACACCATGTGTGCAGATATCTTTATACATTTTTTCTCTTTCCGGTGGAAAAATATTGGCTGATGCTAAAATTTTTCCCGGAAAGGCGGTTTTATATATGGCAACAAAATGCGGCCAGCAGAGCATCATGCTCACAAACCCGGTACGTATACTTTCCTGCGCGGCGGTAGCTGGAAAAAAAGAAGCACAGGGACCTTTGAAGCACTGCTTTGATATTCTGTCAGAGGACTCATATTTCGGTCAGCCCAGTTGGGAGAAAGCCGAAACCGAAATGCTGCAGCGTTGCATGAAGCGCTGTCTGGAGAAGGCCCCCAGCAAAAGCCCGAATCCGGAGCTGATTGCCGGAGGCGATCTTCTAAACCAGTGCATAAGCTCTGCTTTCGCCGCAAAGGACAGCGCACTGCCCTATCTGGGGCTATACGGTGCCTGCTCCACCATGGCCGAGGCGCTGACCATTGCTGCGCTCTTAATAGACGGTGGTGCGTACAACGCGGCTCTCGCCATGACCGGCTCACACTTCTGCTCAGCAGAGCGACAGTACCGCTTCCCAATGGAATACGGCGGGCAGCGCACGCCCAGCGCACAATGGACAGTTACCGGAGCCGGTGCTGCGCTGCTTTCATCTGTGGGAGGCCCCAGAATAAGCTGCCTGACCCCAGGCTGCATTGTAGACACTGGGCTATGCGATGCCGGTAACATGGGCGCCGCCATGGCGCCGGCAGCCTATGACACTATCACAAAGCATTTCGCTGACACCGGGCGGGACTTTGATTATTACGACGCTGTATTCACCGGAGATCTGGGCGCCCTGGGCCATGATATTCTGCAGGACCTGCTGCAAAAGGACGGGCTCAACCCCGGCCTAAAATACATGGACTGCGGTGTTTTGATCTATGATCTGAGAACTCAGGATGTGCACTCCGGCGGTTCAGGCTGCGGCTGCGGAGCCTCTGTACTCTGCGGGCATATCATCCCCGCTATGCAGAGAGGCGTGTGGAAAAAGGTACTATTTGCCGCCACCGGGGCCCTGATGTCACCCCTCAGCTGCCAGCAGGGCTGCAGCATACCGGGCATATGCCACGCCGTGGCGCTGGAAATGGAGGGCTGAGAATGGAGATAATATGGCCTTATATCAAAGCCTTTCTCGTAGGCGGCGCCTTCTGTCTTGTGGGCCAGCTGCTCATTGACCGCAGCAAACTCACTCCAGCCCGCATTCTTACAAGCTATGTGGTAGCCGGTGTCGTTCTCGGAGCATTTGGTCTATACCAGCCTCTGGCAGACTGGGCCGGTGCCGGCGCCACAGTACCGCTGACGGGTTTTGGAAACTTGCTCGCAAAAGGAGTCAGACAAGCACTGCTGGATGACGGCCCCCTCGGTATTATCAGCGGCGGCATCCGGGCAGCCTCTGCCGGAATTGGTGCAGCAGTGTTCTTCGGGCTGCTAGTTTCGCTGATTGCGAAGCCCCGTGACAAGGGTTGATATTATGTAGTTTATATTACGTTAATAATATTATGTTAATATACTACAGGCAGACTTCAACTGCCTGTAGTATATTTTTAAAAACAACTTTGAAAATCTTAATTGACATGTTATACTTAAATTTGACCTGTCCTCGGAAGGAAGCGATATCCCCAATGAACAATATACAATTCAATCCTCTCATCCCTGTCGCCCACGAGAAAAGCTACAAATGCAGCATGCGCATCGGCAGCCGGGATGTGAACCTTTTCAGAAGACTCAAAACCTCTGCTCTGTTTGAAATTTTTCAGGAGCTTTCCGTTATTCACGCAGCCGGCCTTGGCTTTGGTACAGACGAAGTGCTTGCAAAAGGCGTGGTGTGGGTTATCACCATGCAGCGCGTGGAGATAAACCGGATGCCAGAGGAGCAGGAGCTTATATATCTTGAAACCTGGACCGGCAAAACCTCTCATCTGCTCTATCCCCGTTTCTACCGTATCTGTGACGAAAAGGGCGAAGTTCTCATTCAGGCCAGTTCCCTGTGGACACTGATGGATATTGAAAGCCGCAAGATGCTCTCCACTGAGCAGTTCGGCAAAGAAATAATCGACATGACATGTGGTCAGGAGATTGCCCTGCCCGGTGCTCCCAAGAAGGCCGCGGCAGAAAACTTCAGTAGCTTCACCGTGCCCTACAGCTATCTTGACCAGAATGGCCACATGAACAACACCAGATATTTTGATCTGGCTGAGGATATTATTCCCGCTCCCCTTGCCGGAAAGAAGCTTAAAACCATAGTCTCCAGATATTCCGCCGAGGCAAGGCACGGCGATGTGATAGAGCTCCAGTGGCAGGAAAAGGACGGCCTCTACCGCATAAGCGGTGGCGGCGAAAAGAAATACTTTACTCTCAACCTTGAGTACTACGAAGATTGATCGGAGGACATAAAAATGACTGTACAGAATGTTCCCATGCTCAGCATAGTGGGCATGGCCCTGACCTTTATCATATCCCTTGGCCTTCCTGTGGCACTATATATCTACTGCCGCAAGAAGCTCAATGTCAGAACCTCCTCATTAATCTTCGGCGCCATCATCTACTATGTAGCCGCAAAGGTTCTGGAGCCCTACATAAACGCCGCCATACTCAGCAATCTGGGCGGTGGCATGATGAACAATATGTTTATCTATGCTATCTATGTTGCCCTCATCGCAGTTGTCATGGAAGAAGGCTGCAGATATCTGGCCCTCAAGTCCATCATCAAAAACGTGGATGAGGACAATACCCTGTTCTTTGCCACCGGCTTCTGCGGTCTTGAGGCTATCCTCACTGCCGCCTGGCCCCAGGTCAGCAATATTCTCAACTCCGTGCTCATCAATAACGGAATGATGGAGCGCAGCATGGAGCTTCTGCAGGAGCCCGATCTCTCCGCCACCTACTTTACAATTGCCCCCCTGTGGGAGACTTCTTCCATCGCTTTCCTGCTGGCAGGCTTTGAGCGCGCTTTGATCATCGTAATGCACATCTGCCTGTCCCTGCTGATTTTCTACTTCATCAAGACCGGCAACAAGAAGTTCATTGGCACCGCCATAATTGGCCACTTTGCCGTGGTTGCCTGCTCCGCCTTGCTGGGCCAGATGGGCAATCCCCTGCTCTCCGTGCTGACCACTGCCCTTGTCACCGGCGCACTGGTGGTTTTCACCCAGCGCAACCGCAAGGAATATCTTGCCAGCATCCCTATGAGCGATTATGCCGTGTTTGAAGGCAGCCAGACCATGGAGTAAGAAATGTACAGAATTATTGAAATTGAAAGCTTCGATGCGCCTGAACTGGACGTTTATGCAAGGCTGACGGAAAACCAGCTTGTAAACCGGGCCGACCCCGAAAACGCCCTTTTCATTGCAGAAAGCCCCATTGTTATTGAACGGGCATTGGATGCAGGCTGCGTACCTGTCAGCATGCTGATGGAGCGCAAGCACGCCGATGGCAAGGGTAAAGCCCTGCTGGAGCGCTGCGGCGATATCCCGGTTTTCGTATCCGAGCTTGAAGTGCTTACAAAGCTCACCGGCTTTCACCTGACCCGCGGTATGCTCTGCGCCATGAGAAGGCCAAAGCTTCCCACAGCCGAAAGTCTCTGCCGCGAGGCAAGCCGCGTTGCGGTGCTTGAAAACGTAATGAACCCCACAAACATAGGCGCCATCTTTCGCTCTGCTGCGGCGCTTGGCATGGACGCGGTGCTGCTTACCGATGCCGGCAGCGATCCCCTTTACCGCCGGGCTATAAGAGTCAGCATGGGCACAGTCTTCCAGGTTCCCTGGGCCTATCTGCCGGAAGGTGACTGGCAGGCAATGCTCCACTCCCTCGGATTCAAGACCGCCGCCATGGCGCTGAGAGATGACTCCCTCAGCATTGCCGATCCCCGCCTGCAGGAGATTGACCGTCTCGCCGTGGTGCTGGGTACCGAGGGCGATGGTCTTGCTGATGCCACCATCACCGGCTGCGACTATACCGTGCGCATCCCCATGTCCCACGGTGTGGACTCGCTGAATGTAGCAGCCGCCAGCGCAGTTGCCTTCTATCAGCTGGGCATGAAAAACAAGGAATAAAATAATTCCATTTTTTGAAACATTTTCTTCGTTCCTGCGTCATATTATTACTGACGCAGGAACGATTTTTATTCCCAGCCTTCGCATAAAGGATAAATTTGCAAAATAATGTTGATTCTTTTCCTGTTCTGGAATATAATTTAAGTTGTTATGTAAATTTATAATGCTTCCTTTGAAGCTGGATCGGAGAATAAAATGTCAGAACTGTTCGTAGTATTTGCTGCCATTGCCATATCCCTGCTCATGGCTGTCAAGCCTGAAATGTTCATTATTGATGAAAGTCGAAGAACTCCCAGGTTTGTCAAGGCCATCAAAAACATAGGTAAGAGTGTGTGTTTCGTTATGCTTGTAATGCTTGCAGCAAACTATCTGTTTTGAGGACATATATTAAAAACTGGAGGACAAGATGAAAAGCCGTTTTAAAACCCTGCTGTGCTTAATACTGGTACTTGCACTATCAGCATCGCTTTTCACTTTAAGCGCAGCAGCCTCAGGTACATACCAACTTGAAACCAACGAGGTCTGCCATGGCCTTGTTGTGCATGAGTTTGACACCGTCGTTGCAGATGCAGGCCTCAACCGGGCTATCGGCTCTTACTGCAGCGGTCTAAACTACAGCCATGAAGGCCGCTATCTGCTGGTAGACGGCTGCCCCATCGCTGCCGGTACTTACTGGCTCAGAGGCACTGCCACACTGATTGACGGCAGCACAGAGGATTATGAAATTATAATTGTCGTGGGAGACGACCCTTTCTATATCCCTGTAGAAAGCCCTATGCCCATGCCCGCACCGGTGATCACCAAGGATCCCACCGGTGAAAGCCTTATGGAGGGCGAATCTGCCATGTTTATCGCAAGGGCAGAAAACGCAGAAAAGATTGAATGGTTCCTTGTGGACCCCGAAAGACGAAACTATAATGCCCCGGGTTATGTGGCATCCCTCTACCCCGGTTTCAGCTTCACCGGTAGAAACAGCGAGGTCTTTGAGATCTACAATGTCCCCCTGGAGCTGGATGGCTGGTCCGCTGTGTGCGTATTCACAAACAGCGGCGACAGTATTGAATCAAGCCCCGCTGAGATAACAGTCACCGAGTTCAAGGCCGAAAGCCCCACTATTACCTCTCATCCCCAGGGTGTGAGCAAAACCAAGGGTGAAAGCACCATTCTCAGCGTGCTGGCCAACAATGAATCCGGCGGCACACTCAAGTACCAGTGGTACATGAGCAACACCGGTTCCCAGAATCTCAACCCCATCAGCGGTGCCAATTCTTCCAGCTACACCCCGCCCCAGACCGTGGGCACCGTGTACTACACCGTAGCCGTATGGACCAGCTATAATGACAGGGACAGCGCAAAGATTTATTCCAATCCTGCAGCTGTAACCTACACCGAAGTAAAGCCTTCTGCCACTCCCCGTCCCACCGCCACTCCCACCCCTGTTGTCAGTCCTTCTGTCAGCGCTGTTCCCAGCCCTGAGCAGACTTCTCCCGTACAGAAAGAGAGAGGCGCCAGCGGTCTGCTGCTGGGTCTTGTGGTAGCAATGGTACTGTCTGCAGCGCTGGCTGCAGTTATCCTGCTTATCCTGAGAAAGAACGCAAAGCAGGCTGAGGAGCCCACGCCCGCGCCCATCACCCAGATAATGCTTTCCGACATAAGGCCCGAGGCAAAACCGATTGTCGCTGAAAAGCCCCGCCAGCATACTTCCGTATGGCAGTGCAGCTGCGGCGCTCTGAACGATTCTCAGTTCTGCACCCAGTGCGGCAAACCCAGATTCCAGAAGCGTTCCTGCTCCAACTGTGGCTGGACTCCCGACAGCCCCAATCAGGTTCCCCGCTTCTGCCCTGAATGCGGCACAGCCTTTGACAATGAGTAATACATAAAATAAAAAACCAGGTATCGTCAAGATACCTGGTTTTTTTAATCTTATTCGTCCTCGACCTCTATGTCGATGCCCAGTTCTTTGGGTCTGAATCTGGGGCAGACATTTTCAGAAACGGTTATAACAGAGGCAGCAAGCCTTGTTCCGATTTCAACAGCTTCGCGGATACTCTTGCCGTAGGTAAGGCCCATGGAAACGCCGGCACAGAATGCATCGCCTGCACCTGTAGTATCGCGCACCTTGACCTTCTGGGCGGGGTAGAAACCCCTATCGCCGGAGACAGTTGCATATACTGAGCCACGGCCGCCGAGAGTGACAACAAGGGAGGGAATGTTTGCACTGACAACACAGTCGGAAAGCTTCTCCGCCAAAGCCTCAGGCTCCATACCGGAAAAATCATCCACAAAGAGAATACCGGCCTCCTGCTCGTTGCACACAAAGCAATCCAGCTTCTGCAGCAAATCCCTGCGCTGGGAGGCAATGCTCATATTAGCAACAACTCCGAAAGCGGGCTTATTGTACTTTTTTGCATAGTGCAGTGCGGTTTTGACTATTTCCTTGTCAATATCCACCTCGACCACAAGAGAGTCTGCATTTTTGAAAATCTCATCGCCCTTTTCTTCCAGTATCTTCTGCAGCTGGCTCAGATCGGGGCGTTTGGAAATGGAGCCTGCCAGGTCGCCGCACTCATCAAACACAGCAAGCCACATGCCCATACCGTTGGGCGCAGAGCGCATATAATCAGTGTTTACCTTGTGCCGCTGCAGCTGCTTCATAACCTCTTGACCTTCGGCGCTTTCATCTACAAGACCGACAAAGGTGGGGCGCAGCTCCACATTGGCAATATCCTCAGCAACGTTTCTGCCAACACCGCCGTGAACAATCTCTATCTTACCGGCATTGCGTCCGGTGGGGAGATAGACATCATCAGGAAATCCTTTAACATCAACATATACAGCACCAACTACTACAACAGACATGAGGGCCTCCAAAGTTTTTCAATATTAATAAACACAATATAAAACATTCTACCTTTTGTCAACAAAAAGCATTTATTTTTTTCCTGCGCTATGTTAAAATTCAAGCATCAAATACTTCAAATTCCCAATCCATTTGAAAGAAGGATGTCCAATGAGCAAACCCCATGGCAGAAACAGAAGAGTCGGCTCCGGCTCAGCCGGTGTGGGCCGCGGTCGCCGCGTTTCCGGCGGAGGCCCTGTCGGTGGAAACAGCCAGAGCGGACGCGGATCTTTCGGCGGCAGCCGCGCTGGCGGCGGAAGCAGAGGTTCCGGCCCCTCCGCAGGCAGCATACTGGGTCTGCTGGCCATTTTTGCTATTCTTCCCAAGAAGCTTCGCCGCGTGCTGCTTGTAGTAATTGCCGCAGTGCTTGTCTTCTCCTTCATAAGCGGCAACTTCGGAGGCGGTTCTTCTGTAAGCGTTCCTCAGTATCAGGTGCAAACACAGGCAGAGCCTGAGTACAGTCTTCCCGGCCAGAGTTCCTCTCTCTTTGATACATCTTCACTCTTTGAGCAGGGAGATATTTTTGGTTCCGGCAGTACTTATTCCGGCGGCACCCCCAGCGGCAGCAGTAATACCAATATGGGCGGTCTGCTCCAGTCCCTGCCCGGTTTCAGCCAGACTCCCGCTCCCGTGGTGACTGAGGCTCCCCAGGCAGTTGAAGAGCCTTCCGAGCCGGACACCGTCATCGCATCCCAGTCCAGAGATAAGTTCTACACCCCTCTGGGCAATGGCAATGACACTGTTACCGTGATGATCTACATGTGCGGCACTGACCTTGAAAGCAAGTACGGTATGGCCACCAGTGACCTGAGCGAAATGGTCAAGGCCAATATCTCCGATAAGGTAAATATCCTTGTGGAAACCGGCGGCTGTAAGGCATGGAAAAACAGCGTTGTCTCCAACTCTGTAAACCAGATATACAAAGTCCACAGCGGCGGTCTTGAAAGGCTTGAAGATAACTTTGGCAAAGCCGCCATGACCGATTCCGCTAATCTGCGCGACTTTATCAAGTACTGCAACAAGAACTATCCTGCAAACCGCAACATTCTCATTTTCTGGGACCACGGCGGCGGCTCCATCAGCGGCTTTGGCTATGATGAAAAGAACACCTCCATCCGCTCCATGCCTCTTAGTGAGATTAACAAGGCTCTCAAGGAAGCAAAGGTCAAGTTTGACTGGATAGGCTTTGACGCCTGTCTGATGGCTACTCTTGAAACCGCAATGGTCTGCGGTAACTATGCAGACTATCTTATCGCCTCCGAGGAAGTGGAGCCCGGCACCGGCTGGTACTACACTGACTGGATAAGCGAGCTTTCTGACAACACATCCGTCTCCACGCTTCAGCTTAGCAAGGGCTTGATTGATGACTATGTAAAGGCCTGCCGCGCCAAGTCCTACAACGCTCAGGTTACCCTGTCCGTCACTGACCTTGCAGAGCTGCAGGGCACTATCCCCCCTGTTTTCCGTGATTTCTCCGTCTCCACCACCGAGCTTATCAGCGGCGACGATTACAAGCAGGTATCCAATGCACGTGCCGGTGCCAGACAGTTTGCCCAGAGCACCAGAATCAATCAGGTTGACCTGACTGACCTCGCCCTGCGCATAGACAGCAAGGAGTCCAGAGCGCTGGCAGAAGCTCTGCAGAGCTGCGTAAAGTATAACGGCACCACTATCTCCCGCTGCTATGGTCTCAGCATCTACTTCCCCTACGAAACACTCAACAGCGTAAGCACTGCCATCAACACCTATGAAGCCATCGGCATGGACTCTGCCTATTCCAAGTGCATCAAGAGCTTTGCCTCCCTTGGCTACGGTGCTCAGGTGGGTTCTTCCGCCTCCCAGAACAGCGCTTACGGCAGCAGCTACGGCGACAGCTGGGGTGACTGGGGCAGCCTCTTTGAGAGTATGTACGGCAGCAGCTATGGTAACTCTTACGGCAGCTCCAGCGTAGATTACAATGATCTGCTGGGATCCCTCATTGGCGGCTACAGCGGTTCCTCCTCTCCCCTGGGTTCTCTCTCCGGCAGCTACTATAACTCCAGCGGCAATCAGTCCGCAGGCTACAGCCTCAATGCCTCCGACCTTGCAGGCCTGCTCTCCGCTTTCAGCGGCAGAAGTATGCCCGCAGAATACGCCTGGGTTGATACCGAGCTTATTGCCGGTTCCGCAGAAAAGATCGCCACGAACTATCTTGACCCCGGCCGCATCAGCGTGAGCTACTCCGGCGGCAGAGACGTGCTCTCCCTCACCGAGGAGGAATGGTCCCTTATCCAGACTTTGGAGCTGAACCTCTTTGTGGACGATGGCGAGGGCTACATTGACCTGGGTCTTGACAATGTGTTCGAGTTTGACGGCAATGATCTTATCCTCGACCATGACGGCACCTGGCTCTGCGTTGACGGTCAGGTAGCAGCCTACTATCTGGTATCCGACACTGAGAATGCTGACGGCAGCTGGACCACCATTGGACGCATCCCAGCCCTGCTCAACGGCGAGTTTGTAAACCTCCAGGTGATTTTCGACGATGCCAATCCCTACGGCGCTATCACCGGCGCATACCCCCTCTATGAAAACGGTGAGGCCGACACCCAGGCCAAGGGCTGTGTACCCCTGCAGATCGGCGACAGGGTGGAATTCCTCTGCGACTACTACGGCTACGATGGCAGCTACAGCGCAAGCTATACCCTCGGCAGCGGCTTTGTGGTCGAGTCCACCGACTTCTATCTTGAAAACCTGCGCCTGAACGCAGACAATATCGTAGCAAGCTATAAGCTCACCGATATCTACGGAAACGTCTATTGGCTTGCGTTCTGAGTAAATCATAAAGAAAAAAGCACCATGCACAATGCATGGTGCTTTTATCTTGCTATCTTGGCGTAAAATTCACTCCACAACTACCATCACCTGGAATGTCTCGTCATTTAATTCATTGCTGAAATTAATGTATGAAATACCCCTTTTCTTGGGATAAACACATACTCTGGTATAATAGTCATACCATTCAGCCTCAATGCAATCGCCGGAAACATTCAAATGATAAGATGTATCATATATTCTGACTATGCCAAATGTCGCTTCATCATCTGACATGCTTATGCGAAGTAAGGGCGTGTCGGAGTAAAATCGGTCAGAGGCGAAACCGGCATTTTCACCAGATAAGAATTCGGCAATCTGAGCCTCCGTATTTTTTGTGTCAAAAAGCTCTAATATTTCTTTTTGTCCACCTGCATTTTGTTTCTGCTTACCATATCCGGGAGAATCAATAACAAAACAGAGCCCAATGACAAGCAGGATAACAACTGCAATAACAATCCAAGAACGTGATGCCAGAGCTGATTTGCTCGGCTCAGTTTCATTAAATGGTTCTTCATCCTCGAAGCTTTCGGGAGCGCAAGTTGCATTAGATGCTTGTTCTTTCTGAGGCGCTTCTGGTTCAAAATCAGAGTATGCATTTTCCTCATAAACATAGTTATCTTGGCTTTGCTTGCCCGCGTAGTGCCTCTTAACATGGACATTATATTCTTCGGAGGTAGTAGAATAGTTCTGAGTATCTGGTTCGTACTCCTCGTATTTTTCATAGCTTGTCTCATATTTTCCGTCATGGGCTTGGTTCATATTAATATTGACATATACGTTAGGCTGGTATCCACGCACATTTTCCGGAACATCGCCATATTTGTTAGGATGAGGATTGCTTTCTGCGAAAAAAATCAGGCAATATGGATAAATGCAAATTATTGGGATATAAGTTACCAGCCACAAAAAACCGCTTCTGTTGACGTCATGAAGCCGTCGTACCTTCAAAGTAAATCCAGGAATAAGAGAAAACAGGTAATAAAATGTTCCTATATAGCCGAACATAAAAGGCTCATATACTTCATAATCAACAGTAAAAGTAGTACCGAGATAAAAATCAACACAAAGGAACCCCAAAAGAAACAAAAAATCAAACAGAATAAACATCCATAGTTCTTTTCGTGAAGCTCTCCCTTCGATGCAAAAGTATCTGCCAAGTGCTCTGAAATAATAACGCATAAGCTTTCCTCCTGTGTGATATCAAGGGTTGCTTTTATCTGTGAAAATTATACTCTCTATGACATCAAATTACAATGACAGCAAAACTACTGTAACTTGATTTTTTGTTTTCCCTCATCCGCCTCACAAGTTCGGCACCTCACCCCAAGGGGAAGGCTTTTTAATTATACAATGGCTTTGTTCTGTACATCGCAGCGGCGGGAGCAAGCCCCCGCCCTACAACTCATCTGCATAAGTAGGGGCCGATGCCCTCATCGGTCCACTGGCGAACACAGTTCGCCCCTACCGCAAAGTCGGAATATATGTTCAATCCCGTAGGGGCGAGCATTGCTCATCCGTTTGCGGGCGGATAATATCCGCCCCTATGATGCTTGATCCAAGCGCTTCTACACTTGCACATATCACCACTCTCCCGCTCATATACATTGACTAAGGTAGTCAACAGGGAGTGGTGCATTTGTATACAAATATTGAGCAGCGCGCCTGCGACCTGGCAGTGTTCATCATAGAAAACAAAGCCACGGTACGCAGCGCCGCAAAGCATTTCGGTATCTCCAAGTCCACGGTACATAAGGACCTGACCGAAAGGCTGCCGCGGCTGAACCCTTCGCTTTTCAGGCAGGTGCGCGAGCTTCTGGATATAAACAAGGCAGAACGCCATATAAGAGGCGGCCTTGCCACAAGGCGAAAATACAAAGGTGATGAATAAAAAAACTCAGACGGTAAACCGTCTGAGTTTTTCAGTTAAAGTTCGTTGCCCTGCTTGATAACACCGGCACGATATGCAGCAAGCAGCTTTTCAAGATCCTGAATCTGCACGGCTATATCATTACCTTCATCAGTATCGGATATCTTCTTTCGTCCGCCAAAGCTCCTTACCGGGATGGTTCTGGAATGAACGTCCGCATTGTGGCGTACAGAGTCGGTAACAGAGGTAAAGGGCTCATGCTCGGCAAGGAATATCTGATGGGAGTTGGAAACAAGGGTATATCCTGCAATACCGGTAACAGACTGATATGCCTTGGAGAGGCCGCCGTCTATGAGAATAAGTCTGCCGTCTGCCTTGATGGGACTTTCACCCTTCTTGATTTTTACAGGGATGTGTCCGTTTATGATGATTGCCTCGGAGTTATCAATGCCAAAGTCTTCAAGGATTTTGTCCACCATTTCTGAGGTATAGGCCAGTTTGAAGTAGGGGTCAGACACTTCCTTATGCAGATCCTTGTCATCAGTAAAATAGCGCTCAAAGGTAGCCATCTTATCCTTGCCAAACAGAGGAGACTTACTGCCGCACCAGAGATACCACATAAAATCACTGCCCAGTTTTCTGGCTTCGCTTCCTTCGCGGGCATAGCGGCCCTGGCGTACCAGAGTCTCACAGCGTTCAAACAGCTCCTTACCGTGACATTTGACGCCATATACATCCATCTCGCGGAAAGTACCGTCGGCATTCATCGGGATGCAGCCATGGAACATAAGGCTGTTATTGTAGTATTTATACATGGAGCCCTTCTTGTAAAGCAGCTCAATATGGCGCTGGAGCTTTTCGCAGTTGACAAAGGAAGTCTGCAGACCGTCGATTATCTTCTGCTCCTCAAAGGTGAGGGCGTAGGGGTTCTTGGGGTCAATGGTGGGGAAATTGGTATCCAGCAGCTTGTACTCCCTGCCGCGGATATTGACGGTACCCTTTTCAAGATACATCTTATCCAGCAGCAGTCTGTTTTCCATTCCGTACTCGGGGTGGGCCTTGATATCCTGGCCCTCAAGCTTGAACTGGATAACGCTGATAGCCTTCTGCATTTTTGCAATGATAGCGTTGTTGCGCTCCTCATATGCGCCATGACCGGTCTTCTTGGGGGTAAAGCAGGTGCAGGGGTCATCAGCATACACATCAGTAGCAAACTGGGAAAGCGGACGGATATTAATGCCGTAGCTGTCCTCAAGGAAGTCATAGTTGTTATAGCGCAGGCAGATACGCACAGCGTTTGCTATGCAGCTTCTGTTGCCGGCGGCAGCACCCATCCAGAGAATGTCATGGTTGCCCCACTGAATATCAACATTGCGCTGGCGCTCCAGTTCCTCCATAACCAGATGGGGGCTGTCGCCTCGGTCAAAAATATCACCGACAATATGTATCTTGTCAATAACAGTGGTGTGGATAAGATAACACATGGCTATGATAAACTTATCCGCAGCTTCAATTTCGATAATGGAGTTTATGATCTGGCTGTAGTACTCCTCTTTATTGAAGTCCTTGCTGCCGGTGGTCATAAGCTCAGTGATAACATATTCAAAGTCCTTGGGCAGCATCTCGCGTACCTTGGACTGGGTGTACTTGGAGGTGGTAATTTTACACACGGCAATAAGCTGCTTGAGAGTGATGGTATACCACTCCTTGGTAAGCAGACCGTTCTTCTTAAGCTCACTCATCTTTTGCTCGGGGTAATAGATGAGCGATGCCAGATTATCGCGGTCAGCCGCGGGCAGGTAATCATCCAGGGCCTGGTCAATCTTTCTCTTGACGTTACCGGATGCATTGCGCAGAATGTGGCGGAAGCCTTCGTATTCACCATGGATATCACTGATAAAATGCTCGGTACCCTTGGGCAGGTTCAGCAGCGCGCGCAGATTGATAATCTCCGTGCAGACAGACTGGATTGTGGGCCAGTTGCGGGAGAGCATTTTCAGGTATCTCATGTTCTTATCATCGTATCCAAATTCAGTCATTTCTTACTCCTTTTTCAAGATAAATAAAACGCTGATTTAACTACCGTTCGCATGTATAAGCTCAGTATACCTTTGCTTTAATAAAAGCGCAAGATTAGTTTTAATTTGGACAATTTAAATTAACAGGCCGTACACATTTACCGTGTACGGCCTGAGTTTTTGTGAATTATAACCAACCGAGGTCTTCGCTCTCAGCTTTGCGTCTGCGCTGCATCAAGAGGGTAATAACGTCCTGAGTGTCGTGATTTTCATAAAGCACGCTGTAGGCTGCGTTTATAATGGGCATATCCACATTCTGCTTCTTAGCAAGCTCCCATACGGACTTTGCAGCATAGTAGCCCTCAACAACGCCGCCGCTCTTTTCCATAGCCTCTGCTACGCTGAGGCCGCTGCCGATAAGCCTGCCGGCGCGGTTGTTTCTGGAGTGCTGGGAGGTGCAGGTAACAATAAGATCTCCCACGCCGGAAAGGCCGGAGAAGCTCTCTTTGGTTGCTCCCAGGGACACGCCCAGACGGGCCATCTCAGTAAGGCCGCGGGTCATGAGCATGGCCTTGGTATTGTCACCGCAGCCCATACCATCAACAACACCGGCGCAAAGAGCGATAACATTCTTCACTGCGCCGCCCAGCTCTGCACCAACAATATCGGGGCTTGTATATACGCGGAAATTGTCAGAGATAAATGCATCCTGCACCAGCTCTGCCTTTTCCTTGTCGGGACAAGCCGCAACCACTGCGGTGGGTACGCCGCGGGATACTTCCTCGGCATGGCTGGGGCCGGTGAGAGCAACGACGGTTTTGCCAGTCTCTGCTTCGACAATCTGGCTCATGCGCAGAAGGGAGCCGGGCTCAATACCCTTTGTGACGGACACCAGCACCACATCATCTCTCAGATGGGGCTTTATGCTGCGGCATACACCTCGGATAGCAAAGGAGGGGCTTGCAACGACCACCATGGAGCTTTCCTCAATGCATGCTGCATCGCCGGAAACCTTCAGTGCCTCGGGCAGAACAACACCCTTGAGGGAGGGATTTATACGCTCTTTATCCATAGCTGCCGCTTTATCCGGATTGTGCGACCACAAAGTTACCTCATGGCCATTATTACAAAGGCAGATAGCCAAGGCAGTGCCCCAGGCTCCGCTTCCTGCAACTGTGATTTTCATATGTTTACTCCTTAAATTGTTATGTTGGCATTATACATTATAAATCAAGTGAATATATTTCAAATATTTAAATTGTTCATCAAAAAATAGGTCGGCCACAACATATAGTGACCGACCTATATTATTAAAGAAACTGCCTGATGTCAACACTCAGCTTCTCTTCCAGATTTATAAGGCGCTTTGCAATATCCTTGGAGATTTCATCCGCCGCCTTGTATTGGTTAAGATAGCGGTTTAGAGATTTTACGCCCATATTGCAGCCATCTGTCATCAGATCTGCCACTGTGGCGTCGGACTCCTCCATGCCCAGCTTCATATTTGTTTTCACCCATGACATACCCTTTACAATGGGATTGGGATTTTTGCCCTCGTCATGGAAACGGTCAAGCTGGGTCTGGATTTCCAGGCGCAGCTTTTCATGCTCGGCCCGGCAGTCTTTCAGCAGGCGTTTGAAAAGCTCACTGCTCACATTGTCCATAACATCATCAATGGACGCCACACCCATTTTCACGCCGGAGTCACACTCACGCAGCAGTTTTATCGTGTCTTTTTCTATCATTTGCAGCCATCTCCTTATAATGATGCTTTTATTATTTACGGGCAAACCCTATTTATCCCGCTCGATTACAAAAGCTTGACTCCGGGGATAAAAATGAGTATCATTCCCCTTGGTGCTTTTTGGCACAATTTTTGTTTTTCTCAGGAGCGCATAATGAAACAGACTCAGAATCACGGACATCTTATGGCATTGATCTGTGTGCTGATATGGGGCTCAACCTTTGTAGTCAGCAAGCAGCTGCTTGTCTTTCTCCAGCCGGTGCAGCTTATGCTGCTGCGCTTTGCAATGGCATACATAGCGCTGAGCTTTGTTTATCCCAAGTTTTATTTCAAGCCCAAAGAGGAGTGGCGTTTTCTGCTGATGGCACTTTTCGCCAACACCCTGTACTGCTGGGCAGAGAATACCGCCATTACCCTGACCCAGGCTTCAAATGTCAGCATTCTGGTGTCTACCTCACCTATTATGACCGCCGTCACCATGGCCCTGCTGCATAAGGAGGAACGCCTCAAGCGTATGCAGCTTCTGGGCTTTGCCATCGCCTTTGCCGGTGTTGTACTGGTTGTGTTCAACGGCGCTGTCTCGCTGCACTTAAATCCCGCCGGCGATATGCTGGCGCTGCTGGCTGCAGCCCTCTGGGCGGCCTACGGTTTCCTGCTGCGCCGCTGGTCCGGTATTTATGACAGCGTGCTGATTACGAAAAAGCTGATGTTCTACGGCTTTCTAAGCACTCTGCCTCTCGTTCTCATGCAGGGCAAGCCCATTGACTTTGGATCTCTGTTTGTGCTTGAGAACCTGCTGATGCTGGCTTTCCTCGGTCTTGTAGGCAGCGCGGGCTGCTATATGCTCTGGAGCATAGCGGTGAAGAAAATCGGCGTGCTGAGCGCAAACCTTTATATAAATATGATTCCCCTTGTAACCCTCCTTGTCAGTGCCGCAGCCCTGGGCGAGAAAATCACCCTCATGGGTCTCTGCGGTATGGTGCTGGTAATCTCCGGCATGGTGCTGGGTACAGTTGAATTCAAGAACAAAAAGGCTGAAGTCTGATGACTCCAGCCTTTTTGATGAAGAAATTCAGAAAATAAAATCGGCAAGTTATTATGACTTGCCGATTTGAGTGAGAAGATTCGAACTTCCGGCCGCAGCGGCACAAATGCCGCGCTGGCCGCTCCGCGGCCTTATTATAATTTCAAGAGGCCGGAAAGTTCCTAATACCTGATTTTTAAAAAATAAAAACCAGAGCACATTTTGTACTCTGGTTTTTGGTCGGAATGTAATTATAGGGTTTGGCGGTCAAGCGAGAGGGAGTAAATAATCATATGGTGATGAACTAATCATTTGATAAAAATAATTAGCATACGATAATCATAGCTTTATTCTTTTCAAACTTAACTAAATGTGGTAGACTAACTGAAAGCTATCCACTTGGAAATCAGTTACTCAAATCTATGGGGGGCGCTGTTATGAGTGAACGTGAATATGAAGCGCTGCGCAGCGCCTTGGCTTCCACTCGGATGGAAGGTTTTGATGTTACTGAGCAGACGGAAAAAGACTGTGTGCGCCTGATGACTGGCGAGTTATCCGTTGCTGATATGGTAAAGGAGATTCTGGCTCGTCCGGCAAAGGTGGTGTAATATGGGATATAGCATTGACCCCATTTCAGCTAACTGCTATCCAGATACAACGGTTTTTATAAACAAGTTCGATATTCGCGATGAAGAAAAACTAAATGAGGTGGAGAGTGTCCTTGCATCTGTGCGATACGCTGAATGGCTGAACGCTCCGAAAGCAGACAGCTTTGACTTTGAGCATTACAAGGCCATTCACCATTTCCTTTTCTCTGATCTTTATGATTGGGCTGGGCAGATACGTACAGTCAATATCAGCAAGAAAGGCACTAATTTTACTCCTGCTGAAAACATTGAAGAACAGACTGCACTTATTTTCAAGCGGCTAAAGAATTGTAATTACTTCAAAGGGCTTAAGCATAGTGAGTTTTTGGAAGAAATCGTAGACTTCTACTGCGTCACAAATGCCTTGCATCCTTTCCGCGAAGGCAATGGCAGAACCCAGAGAGTTTTCCTAACTCAGCTTATCAGAAATGCCGGGCATGACATCAACTTTGCTGACATGGATACCGAGCTTTTGATGATTGCCACTATCCAGTCTGCCCAAGGTGTTACGGATATGTTGAGGCAGATGTTTTGGGAAAGTATAAAGTAGCGGTTTTAAGATTGGAAAATAAGGGTCCTGAACCCGTTGGTTTTCCTAGGTTTTCCGGCCTGCTTTGGGTGGGGAATATGATTATACCTTTTTGGCCGATTTGGCACTTTAATTGTCAACATTTCCAGTGATAGCTTAATGGAAAAAATAGTTTGTAGCGAGACTATTGCGGTAATTCAGATCACTAGTGACTGGGGATTACATTCTTAAATGATGTATAATGAAGCACAAATAATTGCTACATTCATTTCTTAGTTTTTTTTCTAAAATTTAAAAGAACAAAACTGGAATTGGCATAAATTGTTAGGGAGATATACAATGATAGAAATGGATAATCGTGAAATAGTAATAATAATATCTTTATTGGCATGCTTTGTATTTACTTTGGCAACAAAAACTCCAGAACGCACTCTTAAAAATTATTTGCTGGTTGCTGTGGGTAGTGGTTTGGTTTGTATTTTAATTAATACATGGTATGAAAATTTAACTGAAGGACCCGAGGGAAAAGAAACGTCAACTCCAACGCCTACTCTGGTTGAGTCGTGGGGAGAGTGGTCAGATTGGACAACCGACATCCCTGAATCTAAAGAGAATAGGCAAATTGATCAGAGAGAAACAATAATCGGATACAACATGGTGGTTTATGTTACGCAGGAGGCAAGGGAACCATACTATCGGAATTTCCGTGACTACAGCATAAAAGATAATCTGAAGGCATATGGCGCACGAGAGAGCTATTCTGAGAAATGTTTTAACTTATTTGTTTCAGAAGAACTTCTAAATAGTTCGAAAAAATATAGCCAGGGGACGTTTATTCCTTATATAGACGAAGAACATGTAGAAGGATATAATAGAGGGAATGATGTAGCATATGTTATTGAAGCCCCTATTGATAGTGAAGGTAGGTGCTATCCGTTTTTCGTGAAAGATACGGAGACTGAAACGCAATACAGATATAGGGACAAAATTAACTGATTTTTCAACATTTTAATTTAAAAGTATATTCTTTTCATGATTATATTCACAAACAAAAAACTACAATGTAACAAAACCGCGGGCAAAAACCCTGGTCGAAAGTACATAAAGTAATTACGTATTTTTTCCATCTTTATAGTTCCAACATAATGCAGTAATAAGTGGACTGAAAGCAATTACTATTATAGAAAAATTTATTGTATTCTTTTTAGCCGTCATTATATTTCCCCACGATCATATTATAATTTTATGTTCTTCTAATACAAGCGAAAAGGGAAGACAAGCTGATTTTAAGATTGGAAAAAAGGGTCCTGAACCCGTTGATTTTCCTAGGTTTTTTCGGCCGGTTTTTGGTGGGGTAATATGATTATACCTTTTAGCCCGATTTGGCACTTTAATTGTCAACATTTGCATGGTTGACCATACAGGTTATAATAAAGGCAGTGGACTTGTCGTTATGATAAGTCCACTGCTGTTTTTATAAGGAGCGGGGAAACCCGTGACACGACCAAATTCCTCGGGACAAATTGTCCCGAGCATGTGTGGGCACACTTGCCCTGCTTGCCGTTCCGGAAAACATAAATCCAACAATTCGGGCAAAATAAAATTTTTCATTTTTTAAGGAAAAAGTGAAACCTTTTGGCTTCCAACTGGACTATTATAGGTGAACGGCCGTGGTAGAAAGAAATCGAGGTGAGACGTTTGACCGATTCAAAAGCGCTAAAGCTACTACAAGCAGGTAAGCAACAAGCCTTGGAATGGTTCATTGACCGTTACTCAAGCTATGTTGCTACGATTGTGAACAGTGTTCTGCAAGACAGTATGAGTCAGGCAGATGTGGAAGAAGTGACAGCAGATGTGTTTGTCACACTCTGGAAAAATTCAGAAAGGCTTATTCCATTAAACATAAAAGGGTATCTCAGCCGGGTTTCCCGCAGTCTTGCAATGCGTAAGCTTCGCGAGCGCAAAGAGGAGCTAAGTCTGGATGATGATATTCTTATACTGGAAGAGGATTCGCTAATCGAAAGGCTTGACCGCCAGCAGCGTGATGAGCTTGTGCGTCAGGCGGTGCTTTCCATGACGCAGCCGGACAGAGAAATTTTTCTCCGCTTTTATTATTACTGTCAAAGCATTTCTATAATTGCTGAGAAAATGGGAATGAATCAGTCTACAGTAAAGACCCGACTCAAACGAGGACGTGAAAAACTCCGTCAGCATCTTACCGGATTTAAAACTGAGATAGGAGGCGACTAAAATGGAAGTGAATATCCGTGAACTTCTTGATGGTCTGGAAGATAGTTCAGTACCTATGGATGATGAAAATGTCGTCTCTGCGACCAGAATCAAGGAGCTGACAAAAATGAAAATGGAACCAGGAACCCGCAAGTCATATAGCGGAGCCCGCAGGCGCATCATAACTTTTGCCCTGGCAGCGGCACTTATCCTGTCAATGGGCGCAGTTGTATATGCTGTTGGCGAGATATATGAATACAGAAAAATTGAGGAAAGCCCTGAGCTTCGTAAACAGTCTGAACAGGGAATGGAAGATATTCAGCGTTTTATCCTCGGTGACCATGAGCTCACCCCTGTGACCGAGGCTCTGTATGTTGATAACGATGTAGGTCAAAGTGGCGTAACAAAATTCACCTATACTGTGGATGGTACAAACACCAAAGTCTACATTGACTACTATGATACCGGCGAGATTTATTATCTGGATGCCTCTGAGCTTTATCCCCTTGACTATTCACCCTATGAGTTTTCCCATGACTATCTGGAAGCCAAATTCACCGACAAGGAGGTCCTGCGCAAACAGCTTATAGAAATGGTCCCTGGCATTGTTGATAGTCTCCATGAAGATGGCTGGATAAAGCACAGCAGCAAGGACATTTTCAAGGCTGATATTCTGCCGGAGCAAACGATATGGATTGACCACTGCGAAGTGCGCTGCCTTATGAATGACGGCAGCAGCTATGAATTTTGGCTTGACCCGGAAACTTTTGAACTGAAAGCTTTCTTATACTTCAACAGTGAGGATACGCCGAAGATGAGGGACGGATTTTACATAGCTTTGAAGGAAGACCGCTTGGAAGAGTGGTGGCAGAAGCTACAATCTCGCCCTACTCTTGGTTAAATAATGAAAACAGGACTTTCCCAATAAAGGAAAGTCCTGTTTTATTGAAAAAAAATAATACGGAGTGTCCTCAAATCCTTTAAGGACACTCCGTATGGTCCGAGTGAGAAGATTCGAACTTCCGGCCTCTTGAACCCCATTCAAGCACGCTACCAACTGCGCTACACCCGGATCTTTTGCCTTGAGACTTTCCTTATCTCTGGCGCTTGATTATATTAACACAGGCTTTTCAAAAATGCAAGTGTTTTTTTCGTTTTTTTCAATTTTATTTTTTTGAGCATCTCATCATAAAATTGGCAGGGCTTAATCTGTCGTGACTATTGCAATGTCTGCCGCCATTTGTTATAATAATATGAATTTATCTGTTCACTTTCAAGGCTTTTGTCCACTTAATAATACACTTTTTATATTTTGGAGTAAGTATGGATAAAATTAGAAAATCCAAGCTGAACCGAGTTAATACGGCCCTGCTGATTTTGATTGATATTATCCTTATCAATCTTTCTGCATTGGCGGCTATCGTGCTCAGAGTTGAGTTTATTATTGCCGATGCAATGATTCTGGGCTTTTTTGATACTCTGCTCGTATGTCTTGTTCCCTGTACCGCTATTACGCTTTTTGTATTCCGGTCATTCAGGCTCTACAGCAGCCGTTGGGAATATGCCGGCGAGAAAGAGCTTATGTACATAGGCTTTGCCGCCGTCTGCTCCGCTGCATTTTATTACACCATCGCTCTTATCCTCAAGCAGTCCCTGCCCAGAAGCTTTCCTTTCCTCTTTGCAATGCTTCTGTTCGTGTGTGTGGCTGTATCACGCTTCGCCTTCAGGCGTAGT
>JAFQQV010000009.1 GCA_017410425.1 Oscillospiraceae bacterium | reverse complement strand
GAACTTGTCTGATGGCTGGAGCGCTGACGCTGGTAATAATGAATCTGCCGACAATTATGCGCGCAACACAGGAAAGTCTGAAAACCGTTCCTCAATCCTATCGTGAGGGCGCATTCGGGCTGGGCGCGGGAAAGTGGAGAGTTGTTCGTACTGTCGTGCTTCCCGGCTGCGTGGATGGAGTAATAACCGGCTGCATTTTAGCCGCAGGCCGCATTCTCGGTGAGTCTGCAGCGCTGCTGTTTACTGCGGGCTTTGCCCATACTGTTCTCAGCTTTCCCTTGGGGATGAAAAGCCCCGGGGCAACATTGACTGTAGCTCTTTATGTTTATGCAAAGGAACAGGGAGAATTTGGCGTGGCTTTTGCCATCGCTGCTATTCTGATGCTTATGACCATACTAATTAATTTTGCAGCGGCATTTGTGCAAAAGCATTTTGAAAAAAGGAAAAGTCAATGAGTAATATAATCACAGTGAAAGACTTGTGCCTGTGGTATGGCAGATATCAGGCACTTAAAAGTGTAAATATTGAAATCCCGGAAAAAAGTATTACTGCCTTTATCGGGCCTTCCGGCTGCGGCAAGTCTACCTTTCTGAAAACACTGAACAGAATGAATGACCTCGTTCCAGACGTGAAAATTACGGGAGCGCTTCGCTATGAAGGGGTTGATATATATGCCAGAGAGACTGATGTCAATAATCTCCGCAAGGAGATTGGCATGGTGTTCCAGAAGCCCAATCCTTTTCCCATGAGCGTCTACGATAATGTTGCCTATGGCCCGCGCACACATGGCATAAGCAGCAAGCTGCAACTGGACGATATAGTGGAGCAGGCCTTGCGCGATGCGGCAATCTGGGATGAGCTTAAGGACAGGCTTAAGAAAAATGCCCTGGGCCTGTCAGGCGGTCAGCAGCAGCGTCTTTGCATCGCAAGAGCTCTGGCGGTTCAGCCAAAGGTTCTGCTGATGGATGAACCTACATCTGCTCTTGACCCAATTTCCACTTCACGTATTGAAGAACTGGCCATGGAACTGAAAGAAAAATATACTATTGTCATGGTTACCCACAATATGCAGCAGGCTGTCCGTGTATCTGACTATACGGCCTTTTTCCTCCTGGGTGAACTTGTTGAATTCGGCAAAACGGATGACATCTTCTCTCAGCCAAAGGACAAGCGGACAGAGGACTATATCACAGGAAGGTTTGGCTGATATGAGGAACAGATTTGATGAACAGTTATTTGAACTCAACAGAGAACTTATAGAAATGGGTGCAATGTGTGAGGAGGCTATTGCATCTGCCTCCAAAGCACTGAGCAAGGGAGACATGGCACTTGCAGATAAAGTGCGTGAGAACGGCCCTGTAATTGACCAGATGGAGCGTGATATTGAAAGCCGCTGCATGAAGCTTCTTTTGCATCAGCAGCCTGTGGCCCGGGACCTGCGGCAGATATCTGCTGCGTTGAAAATAATAACCGATATGGAACGCATTGGAGATCAGGCGGAAG
Organism: Oscillospiraceae bacterium; assembly: GCA_017410425.1. Lineage (GTDB taxonomy): Bacteria > Bacillota > Clostridia > Oscillospirales > Oscillospiraceae > Limivicinus. Next base: position 4,490 of record JAFQQV010000009.1, on the reverse strand, counting down.
ACATCGCCGAAATCACCGGTTTTCTGGGTGGGCGAACAACTGGCGGCATTGAGCACCTGGAGGATATGGCCCGGGAAACCATCAGGATGGTGACTGAGAGCGTGGATGCCTTTGTAAAAAAGGATGTTGAACTGGCGGAGCGGGCCATTTTGCATGATGATGTGGTTGATGCACTGTTTGCTGAAATGAAGAACACCATAATCAAACTGGTGGCAGAAAACCCGGATGAGGGCGAATTTGCACTTGACCTTTTAATGATCTCGAAGTATTTTGAGCGTATCGGAGATCACGCTGCAAATATTGCAGAATGGGTTATTTACTCCGTAACAGGTACACACAAGGAGGTGTGAACATGATCTGGTGCGTGGAAGACGATCAGGGGATACGCGACATAGAACAGTATGCACTGAACTCTGCCGGCTATGAAACCAAAGGCTTTGAAGACGGACGCTCCTTTTGGGAGGCACTGAAAAAGGAAAAACCGGAACTGGTACTTCTGGACCTGATGCTACCGGAAATTGATGGACTGGAGCTTTTGAACAGGATGAAGTCTTCCTGTGAATACAGAAGCATCCCTGTAATTCTTGCCACGGCAAAAGGGCAGGAGTATGACCGCGTACATGGCCTTGATTTGGGGGCTGATGATTATATAGTCAAACCCTTCAGTGTCATGGAGATGGTGTCCAGAGTGAAAGCAGTGCTCAGGCGCAGCCAGCCGCAGGAGATAACGGGGATCTTGAAAACAGGCGGCCTGCTTGTCAATCTGGATGAACATACAGTCAGCGTAGACGGAAACAAAACACAGCTTACATATAAGGAGTTTGAATTGCTTTGTTTGTTCCTTGCGCATCCGGGACGGATCCATACAAGAGAACAGCTGTTCTCTCTGGTCTGGAAGCAGGATTATATGGGAGATTCACGTACCCTTGACGCCCATATCCGTTCTCTGCGCAAGAAATTGGATGGCTATGGAAAAATGATAGAGACTGTTCGTAATGTGGGTTATCGCTGGGAGCCGGACAATGACAAGTAAAATCTTTAAGTCTATAATCCTTGTGGCAATTACTGTACTTGCGGCATGCTTTGTGATTATCACAGGCCTGTTGTATCAGTATTTTACCACTGTGCAGGCAAATCAGCTGAAGGACGAACTGCGCTTTGCAGCCGGTGGGGCGCAGCAGCTTGGCGAAAGCTACCTTGAAAAAATGGCTTCTGACAGATACAGGCTGACCTGGGTTGCTGCTGACGGCAGCATAATCTATGACAGCCACGCAGATGCCGCATCAATGGAAAACCACACGGAACGTGAGGAAATCAGAGAGGCTTTTGCCAGCGGCACAGGGAGCAGCATACGTAAGTCTCAAACCTTGCTTGAAAGGACTGTTTATGAAGCACTCCGCCTTGAAGATGGCAGTGTTCTGCGTATTTCTGTAAGCAGGGCAAGTGTTTTTGTCCTGGTGCTGGGAATGCTTCAGCCCCTCACTTTTGTGGCGCTCTTTGCTGCTGCATTTTCTGCATGGCTGGCGCGGCGTATGGCAAAGCGGGTAGTGGAGCCTCTGAACAGTCTGAATCTGGACAATCCCATGGAAAACGAGGTCTATGAAGAACTGTCGCCCCTGCTTCGCCGCATCAATGCTCAGCAGATGGAAATAAAAAGCCAGATACAGATATTGAAACATAAGCAGGATGAATTTGACCAGATTACCGCCAATATGAAGGAAGCACTGGTGCTGTTGGACAGCGGCGGCAGGATACTCAGCATCAATCCCACGGCAAGGGCACTGTTTGGCGCATGCATTGACTGCGTGGGTGAGGACTTTCTCAGCCTTGAGCGCGGGCAGAATATGCGGCGGGCTCTTGAAGATGCAAAAGCACAGGGCTGTTCCGATTTCCGTGAAAGGAAGAAGGGCAAGGATTATCAGTTTGATCTGAGTCGTATTGACTTGGACAACAAATATCACGGTATGGTCATCCTTGCATTTGACATTACCGAACAGCTGAATGCGGAAAAACACCGTCAGGAATTTACTGCAAATGTATCCCATGAACTTAAAACCCCGCTTCAGACAATTATCGGCTCTGCGGAGCTTATGGAGAACGGCATCGTAAAAGAGAAAGACATTCCCTGTTTTGCTGGACGTTTGCGTAAAGAAGCATCCAGACTTATCACCCTGATAGATGATATTTTGCACCTTTCCCAGTTGGATGAAGGACTTAAAATGCCACGGGAAATTGTCCGGCTCAGAGACTTGGCTGAAGAGGTCTGCAAAAATCTTGCTGATGCGGCAGAGCGAAAAAACGTTTCTCTGGAGCTTTGCGGTGACGAGGGAAGCCTTGAGGGTGTGCGGAGACTGCTGTATGAACTTGTGTATAATCTCTGCGACAACGCCATCAAATACAATGTTCCCGGAGGCAGCGTAAAAGTGTGCATTGAAAACAATGGCAAGGAGCTTGCTTTGAGTGTGCAGGATACCGGTATCGGCATCCCTGCCGAGCATCAGGAAAAAGTGTTTGAGCGTTTTTACCGTGTGGATAAGAGCCACTCCAAACAGACCGGCGGCACAGGGCTGGGCCTTTCAATCGTCAAGCATGCAGCTTACTATCATGGCGGCAAAATTGAGCTTAAAAGCGAAGAAAACAAAGGAACTACAGTAAAAATTGTGTTTAATGCAAGCGAAATATGAAAACCGCTGATTGACAAACGGCGGTTTGATGCAGTATAATGGCCCATGTTGAACAAAGGCGTTCATCCGGGATAAGTGTCCCCGGATGGACGCCTTCTTCATTTTAAGCAGAACAGTGCAAAGGCGCACAGAATTCCCCCGAAGGGGATGATTCTGTGCGCCTTTCTTGTATGCCGGATATCAGTGCTGGAAGGTTTTGTAATACTCACTCAGAGCCTTGGAGCTGCCGCTCTTGCTCTCGACCTTACCAAGTGCAATGGAATAGGTGCGATAATACTCGCTGAAAGAAATACCAGACTTTTTCATTTTTATTATTCTCCTTTTTTGTTATTATCAGATTTTTACCCCAAACAATATGCTCAATCATTGAAAAGCAGGGGCTTGCAATCTACTGTTGTCAAAACTATCTTTTTCATAATTGTGTCCTCCATATTGTTCAGTGGTTTTGTGTGAGCGCCTTTCCTTTAGGCATCTTGATACTAACACGGAAAGCATGAAAAATAAAATACGCGTGATGTTGTGGCTGCCATACCTAAAATATATGGTACAACAGGGAGGTAAGAACTGTGGAACTTCGTACATTGTATTATTTCACTGTCACCGCTCAGGAAAAGAATATTACACGGGCAGCTGAAATGCTGAACATGTGCCAACCGCCGCTAAGCAGGCAGATTCGCAATCTGGAGGATGAACTGGGTGTTCCCTTGTTCATTCGGGGCAAGCGTCATCTTGATCTGACACCGGAAGGGGAAGTGTTATTGCACAGGGCGCGTCAGATTCTCGAACTGGAGAAAAAAGCTGTTCAGGAAATCACGTCTATGTGCAGCAGCATGACGGGAACGCTTCGCCTTGCTCTGGTAGAGGGCCGTGCCCCGTATCTGGCGGCAAGATGGATAGCGGGATTTCGTGAGGAATACCCCTTGGTCAGATATAACCTATGGAATGGAAGCAGCGACGATGTTTTGGAGCGCTTACATAAAGGCCTGGCCGATCTGGCTATTATTGCAAGGCCCTATGACAATGAGCATGTGGACGGCTTTGTTGTGGAGCATGAACCGTGGGCAGCCCTGATTCCCCGCAATCATCCTCTGGCGCAAAACCCGGAAGGGAGTATGCCTTTGAAAAAGCTGGTTGGACAGCCCTTGATTGTGCCGTCGCGAAAATCACGAATTCAGGCAATAAGGCAATGGTTTTCCGAAATAGGCGAGGAACCGGATATCCTGTGCGAGATGTCCAACTATATTGACGCTGTGGCGCTGACGGAGCAGGGCATCGGCATCAGCATTTTTCCCCAGACAACCTATACGCCCAATATGCTTGTTGTGACAAAGCCGATTACGGAGCCTCCGTATCAGGTGGAATATGCCCTGGCCTGGAGCAAGGAACAAAGGCTTTCTGACATAGCGGAAGAATTCAGAAACTTTGTTCAGGACACAGAGCCCTGTCTGGGGAGTTAAAAAACCCTGATTGACAAACCAAGGAAAACGGAAGTATAATACCGCATATTGAACGAAGGCGTTCATCTGGGATAAGTATCCCCGGATGGACGCCTTTTTTTGTTTTTACTGCGTATTTTTACGCACAGGAGGATGGAATATGACAAAGTATATTTTCGTGACAGGCGGCGTGGTGTCCGGCCTTGGCAAAGGAATAACCGCTGCATCTCTGGGGCGCTTACTTAAGGCAAGAGGGCTGAAGGTGGCAGCACAGAAGCTTGACCCCTATATCAATGTTGACCCCGGAACCATGAGTCCATATCAGCACGGCGAAGTCTACGTGACCGAGGACGGGGCCGAAACCGATTTG
>JAFQQV010000074.1 GCA_017410425.1 Oscillospiraceae bacterium | reverse complement strand
GAGCGCTTGCGTGAGACTGGGGGAGAGAAATTCCTTTAACACTTTCTCTCCCTCCGTCATTTGCTTTGCAAATGACACCTCCCTCATCAGAGGGAGGCTTTCCGCTACGGCGGAACTACTCATAGGCGTAGCCTTTTTGGAACCACAGGCATAGCCCGTGGTTTTCGGGTGACAATAAACCCCCATCACACGAAACGTGACGGGGTTTATTTTATTCTTTGATTATCCTGGAAAAGCAGCCGCAGAAGCCACGCAGTCTTTCAATGCCGGATTCATCCAGACCGTTGGAAAACCAGTCGCTTGCAAAACCGTAAAGACTGCATTTTATCAGCAGAAGGCAATTGTTCTTTTCAGCCTCGCCAACTCCCAGAGCTTCAGCGTTGGACGAAAAAAGTCTGGAGGCAATATATTCGCACAAAGCATCAAGCCCCTTGTCGAATACAGCTCTGTCAGCTGAGGAATAGACGTGCATAATCTTAACTTTGCTTTTACACATCCGCTCTGCAAGGCTGCAAAGCTTTTCCTCGGCATTACCCTTGCTGGATGCAAAGCAGCTATCTACGGCCTTTCTGGCGAGCTCCAGAACGAGCATAGGCATATCCTTGAAATGGTAATAAAAGGTGTTGCGGTTGACACCGCTGTCTGCAACCAGATCAAGCACTGTAATTTCCCTATATTCCTTCTGCTCCAGTAGCTTCGCCGCTGAGGACATTATAAGTTCTTTCTTGCCGGAAATAGGACATCCCTCCATAGTATTATTTTCCTAAGATATTCTTAACACTGCAATGTAAACCGATCATCAATATAACTTCAACATTTGTTGAAGTTTGTCTGTTCCAAAAAATTACAAATAATCGTTTTTTTTCTCGCCTTATGCGGCTTTCGTTTGATTTTACTGTATACAATAAAATCAAACGCTGTTATAATATAAACGTCCGCACAGCATACAATTTCATTTAAAATACAGCCGCTTTATACAAAGAGGCAGAACGGAGAGTATATCATGCAGGAACCTACCCTTGTAATCCTCGCCGCAGGTATGGGCAGCCGTTTTGGCGGTCTCAAGCAGATCAAAGCCGTTGATGATTACGGCCACGCTATTATCGATTTTTCCCTTTTTGACGCATACAAAGCCGGCTTCCGCAAAGTCGCCTTCATCATCAAGCACGAAATTGAAGAAGACTTCAAGGCTGTTATCGGCAAGCGTATGGAAAAGTATTTTGATGTAAAGTACATTTACCAGCAGCTGGACAAGCTTCCCGAAGGCTATTCTCTGCCTGAAAGCCGCGTAAAGCCCTGGGGCACTGCCCACGCAGTACTCTGCTGCAAAGACGGTGTGGATGGTCCTTTCGCTGTCATCAACGCTGATGACTTCTACGGTCCCAATGCTTACAGCACCCTGTACGACTTTCTCTCTCAGGACCGTGACGAAAATGAGCACATGATGGTAGCATACATGCTCAAAAATACTGTCACCGAAAACGGTCATGTTGCCCGCGGTATCTGCCAGGAAGAGAATGGCTATCTCACCGATGTTGTGGAGCGTACCCACATTGAAAAGCGCGGTGAGGACGCAGCATTCACCGAGGATGGCGTAAACTTTGAGCCCCTGTCCGGCAACGTGAAGGTTTCCATGAATTGCTGGGGATTCGGCAAGGGTATGTTCGATCAGCTGGAGAAGCGCTTCCCCGCATGGCTGGACGAAAACCTGCCTGTCAATCCCGAGAAGGCAGAGTATTTCCTGCCTTTCGTGGTCAACGCCTTCATCAAGGACAACACCGGCAGCGTCCGTGTGCTTGACTGCCAGGACAAGTGGTACGGAATGACTTATAAAGAGGATATGCCCGGTGTCATCGCTGCAATACAGCAGATGCGTGACGACGGCATATACCCTGTAAATATGCTTGAATGAGAGGTATAAAAAAATGAATGTTCTCGTTACCGGTGGCGCCGGATATATCGGAAGCCACACCTGTGTGGAGCTCCTCGAAAAGGGCTACGGCGTTGTAGTCGTTGACAATCTTGTAAACTCCAGTGCAAAGTCTCTTGAGCGCGTGCAGCAGATTGCCGGCAAGGATCTGGCCTTCTACGAAGAGGACGTCAGAAACCGCGGCGCAATGGATGCCATCTTTGAAAAGCACGACATTGGCTGTGTAATTCACTTTGCTGGTCTTAAGGCCGTTGGCCAATCTGTCTCTATGCCTCTTGAGTACTACGACAACAACCTTAACTCCACCATAACCCTCTGCCAGAGCATGAAGGAACACGGTGTCCGCGACATCGTCTTCTCCTCCTCTGCCACCGTTTATTCCGGTGACAACACCATGCCCCTGAGCGAGGCCGGCTCCCGCACCGGTATGTGCACCAACCCTTATGGATGGACCAAGTACATGTGTGAGCAGATCCTGCGTGACACCGCTTTTTCCGATAAAGATTGGTCCATCGCTTTGCTCAGATATTTCAATCCTATCGGAGCCCATCCAAGCGGTCTTATCGGCGAAGACCCCAGAGGAATCCCCAACAACCTGATGCCTTTCATTTCTCAGGTTGCTATCGGCAGACGCGACCATCTGAGTGTATTTGGCAATGACTATGACACCCATGACGGCACCGGCGTGCGTGACTATATCCACGTTGTTGACCTGGCCCGCGGTCACGTTGCCGCTATTGAGTACATGCTGGGCCACAGAGGCGAAAGCGTGTTCAATCTGGGTACCGGCACCGGCTACAGTGTTCTCGACATGGTCAAGGCATTCGAGCGCGTCACCGGTCAGAAGATTCCCTATGAAATCGTAGACCGCCGTCCCGGCGACCTTGCCACCGTCTATGCAAGCCCCGACAAGAGCGCACAGCTGCTGGGCTGGAAGGCACAGTACAATCTTGAAGATATGTGCCGCGACACCTGGGCATGGCAGTCCAAGAACCCCATGGGTTACGACAGCTGAATTAAAGCCTAAACAGCATGTCCCGCTTATACACGGCGAGACATGCTGTTTTATTTTATGCCCTCTATACTAATCGCGTTTGGAAATCCAGGCGCTCCATATAAATTCAAAATATACACACAATCCTTGTTTATGGCGGTGATGCTTCCTTTCACCAGGAGCAGCTCACCGCTTTTATATTTCCATAAATCTTTAACTCCGCTGCAATCCACAATAAAGCGTTTTCCCTCGGGCAGAACAAAGCTCATTATTTTCTCAATTTCGCCGTAATTTAACAGCTCAAGTTTTTCATACACTCCCTCCAGCCGTGCTGCAAAGCTTACACTGGCACCAAGATAATCCCTCACTTTCCACGGCTGCTTCTCCGCAATCCGGTGCAGATAGTCAGCTCCACAGCATATGCCGCTTTGCTCAAGCCGAAGCCAGCACTCACTCACATGATTAAGTCTGAATCCTGCAAACACAAACACAGCTATAATCATGCTCATCAATAGGATTTTTCTTTTCATTTCTGTTTCTCCGTAGAATATATTAACCGATTTTGGTTAATATCAATATATACCGATTTCGATTAACATTCAAGTAGAAAGTGAGGCTTGGATGTTATGATCATATACGATGGCCTTTGGGATGTAATGCGCGAAAAGGGTATCAGCCAATACGCGCTCATCAAAAAGCACAATATTAGCCCCGCGCAAATTACCAGACTCAAACGCAACGAAAGTGTGAGTACCCACACTATCGACAGCTTTTGCCGCATTCTCGGCTGTGATGTGGGCGATATAATGAAATACATTCCGGATGAGGAATAAATAATCCGCGGTGGGCTGTTCCCGCCGCGGATATTGCGTTTCTTTAATAGCTATGGTAGAATATGCGCCGCATAAAAAAGAGAGAAGTGAGAACTTGAACAAAACCTTGAAAACTGCCTTTGTCTCCACCATCCCGGTTATGACCGGATATCTGGTGCTGGGCTTTGGCTTTGGCATTGTTATGAATTCCAGCGGCTTTGACTGGTGGGCAGCGCTGGCTATGAGCTTGTTTATCTATGCCGGCTCCATGCAGTATGTGGCCATCGGCCTTATGACGGGCGGCGCATCTTTGATCACCGTAGCGCTCACCACGCTTATGGTCAATGCGCGTCACCTGTTCTACGGTATTTCCATGCTGGACAGGTATAAAAACACCGGTAAAAACAAGCCCTACCTGATCTTCGCCCTCACCGATGAGACCTATTCTCTCGTATGCACCGATAACCCGACCATTGCACCGGAGCAGAGGAATAATTATTATTTCCTCGTTTCCATTCTGGACCAGCTCTATTGGGTAGGCGGCACACTGCTTGGTGTGGCTGTGGGCAGCCTTATCAACTTCAACAGCGAGGGCATAGACTTTGCTCTAACCGCCCTTTTTGTAACAGTCTTTGTAGACCAGTGGCTCAGCTCGAAAAAGCATGGTCCGGCTCTTATCGGACTTGGGGTTTCCGTGCTCTGCCTTGTGATTTTCGGCAGTGATAGCTTCCTCATCCCCACCATGCTGGGCATCGCAGTTTTACTCTGCATTATGAAGGAGGGCGACGGCAATGACTGATACATACATTCTGCTTGTTATAGCGGTCAGCGCGCTGGTAACTGCCGCTATCCGCTTTCTGCCTTTTTTGATATTCAATGGCAGCCGCAGCACTCCTCCCATAATCGATAAGCTAGGCAAGACCCTTCCCTATGCCATTATGGCAATGCTGGTGGTTTATTGTCTCAAAGGTGTAAGCTTTGCAAGTCTGTCCAGTTTTGTGCCCAGCCTCCTGGCCTGCGCCATCGTTGTGCTGCTCCATGTCTGGAAACGCAACACCCTTGTAAGCATCGTCTCCGGCACTGTCTGCTATATGCTGCTTGTTCAGCTTGTGTTTTAAGAATTATTAATATTCCCCTTCCAATAGTATGTTATATTGATGATGGGTGATTTGTATGAAAAAACTGAACTTCGGCACGCAAATAAAGATAAGTCTGATTATTCTTGTCCTATGCTTCATTCTCGCCAGTCTAACAAAAATTGCCTGGCTGCACAATCTTGGATGGATAATTTACGGCCTGTTCTTCATCATCAACCCCTGTTGGCCCAAGGCCTGGGACTGGCAGGACCACGATAAGCTGCGTCTCGGCTGCCGTATCGCCAGCGTACTGTGCATAGTTGTGGCGCTGATCACCAGATTTGGAGTGTAAAACATAAAAAAAGAACTATGTCTTTCGACATAGTTCTTTTTTGTATGTAATCTTGAATTACTTCAGAGACTCCTCAACTGCGACAGCAACTGCAACAGTCATACCGACCATGGGGTTGTTGCCTGCGCCCAGGAAGCCCATCATCTCAACGTGTGCGGGAACGGAGGAGGAACCTGCAAACTGAGCGTCGCCGTGCATACGGCCCATGGTGTCGGTCAGGCCGTAGGAAGCGGGGCCTGCTGCCATGTTGTCGGGGTGGAGAGTACGGCCGGTGCCGCCGCCGGAAGCGACGGAGAAGTACTTCTTGCCCTGCTCAATGCATTCCTTCTTGTAGGTACCTGCAACAGGATGCTGGAAGCGGGTGGGGTTTGTGGAGTTACCGGTGATGGAGACGTCAACGCCTTCAGCGTGCATGATTGCAACGCCTTCACGGACATCGTCAGCGCCGTAGCAGCGGACCTTTGCGCGCTCGCCATCGGAGTAAGCGACTTCGCGGACGACCTTCAGCTCGCCGGTGAAGTAGTCAAACTGAGTCTGAACGTAAGTAAAGCCGTTGATACGGGAGATGATCTGGGCAGCGTCCTTGCCGAGACCGTTGAGGATAACACGCAGGGGCTCCTTGCGGGCCTTGTTTGCGTTCTTTGCAATGCCGATTGCGCCTTCAGCAGCAGCAAAAGACTCGTGGCCGGCGAGGAATGCAAAGCACTTGCTCTCTTCGCTCAGCAGCATTGCGCCCAGGTTGCCGTGGCCAAGACCGACCTTACGGTCCTCAGCGACGGAGCCGTCAAGGCAGAAGCTCTGCAGGCCGATGCCGATGCACTTTGCAGCTTCAGCAGCGGTCTTGACGCCGGACTTGATGGCGATAGCTGCGCCAACGCAGTATGCCCAACGGACGTTCTCAAAGCAGATGGGCTGAATTTCAGCAGCGATTTCGTAGGGGTCGAAGCCCTTGGCCTGGCAGAGTTCTCTGCACTCCTCGATGGAGTTGAGGCCGTACTGAGCGAGGACACCATTGATCTTGTTTATTCTTCTATCGTAATTTTCAAACAGAGCCATTATCTTGTCCTCCTACTCTTATTCGTGGCGGGGGTCAATGTACTTTGCAGCGTTGTCGAACTGGCCGTAGTGACCGGTTGCCTTCTGCATTGCGACATTGGCATCTTCGCCCTTCTTGATGAAGTCCATCATCTTGCCGAGGCTGACGAACTCGTAACCGGTGATCTCGTTGTC
>JAFQQV010000073.1 GCA_017410425.1 Oscillospiraceae bacterium | reverse complement strand
TTATCCCTGCCTTCCCCGGCACCAACTGCGAGTTTGACTCTGCCAAGGCTGTCCGCGACGCCGGCGCCGAGGCTGAGATCATTGTGATCCGCAACCGCAGCGCAGCCGACATCACTGAGAGTGTTGAGCGCTTTGCAAAGGAACTGAAGAATGCACAGATGATCTTTATCCCCGGCGGCTTCTCCGGCGGCGACGAGCCTGACGGCTCCGGCAAGTTCATCACTGCCTTCTTCCGCAACGCCGCCATCAAGGAAGGCGTTACTGAGCTTCTTGAGCAGCGCGACGGTCTTATCTGCGGTATCTGCAACGGCTTCCAGGCTCTCATCAAGCTGGGGCTGGTGCCCTACGGCAAGATCATTGACACCGATGAAAACTGCCCCACTCTGTCTTTCAACACCATCGCAAGACACCAGAGCCGCATCGTGCGCACCCGCATCGCCTCCAACAAGTCTCCCTGGCTGAGCCTGACCAATGTGGGCGAGGTTTACAATGTTCCCATCTCCCACGGTGAAGGCCGCTTCCTTGCAAGCGAGGAGCTGATCCGTCAGCTGGCCGCCAACGGTCAAATCGCCACCCAGTATGTGGACATGGACGGCGACGCCACTTCCGACATCCATTTCAACCCCAACGACTCCATGTACGCCATCGAGGGCATCTGCTCTCCCGACGGCAGAGTCTTCGGCAAGATGGGCCACTCCGAGCGTATCGGCGCAGGCCTGTACAGAAATGTCCCCGGCAACTACGACATCAAGATGTTCGAGGCCGCAGTAAAATATTTTAAGTGATTTAAGGAGAGCTGATAAATGGCTTGGTTAACCGATATTGAAATTGCCCAGCAGTGCCAGATGAAGCACATTGACGAGATTGCAAAGCTCGCCAATGTTGACGACAAATACGTAGAACACTACGGCAGATACAAAGCAAAGATAGACCTGAGCCTCCTCAAGGAGACTGAGCGCCCTGACGGCAAGCTCATTCTCGTCACCGCCATTACCCCCACTCCCGCCGGCGAAGGCAAAACCACCACTTCTGTTGGTCTTGCTGACGGTCTGCGCAAGATCGGCAAGAACTCCGTTGCAGCCCTGCGTGAGCCCTCCCTTGGCCCTGTTTTCGGTATCAAGGGCGGCGCTGCCGGCGGCGGCTATGCTCAGGTTGTTCCCATGGAGGACATTAACCTCCACTTCACCGGTGACTTCCACGCCATCGGTGCTGCAAACAATCTGCTGGCTGCTATGCTGGATAACCACATCCAGCAGGGCAACGCTCTGGGCATTGACCCTAAGCAGATTACCTGGAAGCGCGCTGTTGACATGAACGACAGACAGCTGCGCCACATCGTAAACGGTCTCGGCGGCAGACTGCAGGGCGTTCCCCGCGAGGACGGCTTCGACATTACCGTCGCCTCCGAAATCATGGCAGTCCTCTGCCTGGCTTCCGATATTACCGATCTTAAGAAGCGCCTTGCCAGCATCATCGTTGGCTACAGCTATGAAGGCAAGCCCGTCACCGCTCACGACCTGAAGGCCGAGGGCGCAATGGCAGCCCTGCTCAAGGATGCTCTCAAGCCCAACCTGGTGCAGACTCTGGAAGGCACTCCCACCTTCATCCACGGTGGCCCCTTTGCAAACATTGCCCACGGCTGCAACTCCATCATCGCCACCCGCATGGCTCTCAAGATGGGCGACTATGTTGTCACCGAGGCCGGCTTTGCCGCTGACCTGGGCGCTGAGAAGTTCCTTGACATCAAGTGCCGCATGGCAGGCCTTACTCCCTCCGCAGTTGTTGTGGTCGCCACTGTCCGCGCTCTCAAGTACCACGGCGGCGTTGCAAAGGCCGACCTGAACAACGAAAATCTCGAGGCTCTGGAAAAGGGCCTGCCCAACCTGCTGCAGCATGTGGGCAATATCAAGAATGTCTATGGTCTGCCTGTTGTGGTCGCCATCAACGCATTCCCCACCGACACCGAGGCTGAGCTTGACATGGTCGAAGCCAAGTGCAAGGAGCTGGGCGTCAATGTTGCTCTCAGCGAAGTCTGGGCAAAGGGCGGCGAAGGCGGCAAGGCTCTGGCTGAAGAGGTTGTCCGCCTCTGTGAAGAGCCCTCCGAGTTCAAGTTCTGCTACAGCGATGATATGAGCATCATGGAAAAGCTCAATGCCATCGCCACCAGAATCTACCATGCTGACGGTGTTGACCTGGTGGGCAATGCTCCCAAGCAGCTCAAGCAGCTTGAGGACATGGGCTTTGGCAACATGCCCATCTGCATGGCAAAGACTCAGTACAGCTTTTCTGACGATGCAAGCAAGTTGGGCGCTCCCAGCGGCTTCCGCATCTCTGTCAGAAACCTGAAGGTCTCCGCAGGCGCAGGCTTCATCGTTGCCCTCACCGGCGACATTATGACCATGCCTGGTCTTCCCAAGGTTCCCGCTGCAGAGAAGATTGACGTTGACGAAAACGGCGTCATCAGCGGCCTGTTCTGATTCATAATTATTTATAAGTTGACAACCGGGTGCGTCTTTTCTAAAAAGATGCACCCGGTTTTCAATTATGCTTAAACAATAAGCCTGGTCCTAAGCCCCGGGTTCCTTTTGCTTTGGGTATGGGCAATATGGTGATAAATTCTGAAGCTGTGTCTTTTGACACAGCTTTATTTTATATATTTCGGACAAAAGATGAGAAATGTAACAGTTTTTGAAACGTTTAAGTGCTAAAGTGTAAAAGAGCAAAGCAAGGGGGTGCTGCCTATGACGGCTCTACGATGTACGAATGATGCCGGAAAAACGATTGTCTGTGCAGACTCTTATAACAATGGCGTTTTGTCTGGATGTTTTTACAGACCCTTCCGGAACGCTGAAAGCTTTGAAAGCTTTTCAGGTTTCCTGCTGAAGCTGGATAAACTGCTTGACAGAGTGCAGGATACTCAGGCGGATAACAGAAAAAGCTTTTCCCGCATAATGCAGCAAAATGAACTCTGTGATGCTGTGGGGCTTAGTCCGGAGGGAAAGCTTGCAACCTTTGAACTTCAAATCGTATTCCGCCAGCACAGCAGCTGGCAGGGGACACTACTCTGGCGAGAAAAGAATCTTGAACAGAAATTTCACAGTGTGCTTGAGCTGATAGGGCTTATGGACGGTGCACTGCGCAGCGCAGATCAAAATCCAACATAATAAGCAACAATAGCGGTATATAATTAAAACAGAAAAAGCAATGGGGCCTGAAATTGTAAAACCCGATAAAACCTGGCCTCTGGATTATATCCGAAAGAAAGGAATGGAAATTATGGGAAAGCTAGCGAAAAGACTTGTTTCTGTATTTATGGTCCTCTCTTTCATGAGTGGGCTCCTGGTCAGCACCGCCGCTGCAGATGATGGACTGAACACGGACAGCAGTACCACCGTCACTGTTGAGATAACAAATGATAATGGTGATGTTATCGGCGAAAAGACCACCGTTACCAGCACAAACACCAGTTTTTCCGAGGAGGGCTACAGCAAGTCCGAGACTGTGGACAGCAACTGGCAGAGCTCCGACAGCAGCACCAGCAGCACAGAGCCTGTAACCGATGGCAATGTCACCACCGGCAGCAGCAACACTGTAACTGTTGATGTCAGCGGCAGTGAAAACATCTCTGATAATGTCGGCACCGACGAGGAAAGCGGCAAGCAGACTGTCTACGGAAACTCAGAGGGCAGCGAGACCACCATCGTTACCGACACTACCACCGACACTACCACCACCGAGGATGCCCTGCTTGACAGCAACACCGATGGCCCCCACAACAGCGAAAATCTGGACGAGGGCGAGTGGAGTGACCTGACCCTGACCGAAGAAGGCCAGTGGGAGAAGACCGGCGGCACCGATGGTCAGTTCAAGCAGGACGGCAATGAGACTGAAAAGAACCACGGCAAGACCGGCATTGATGTTGACAATGATCCTCTCGACAATGAGGATGTCACCCTTGACTTCAATGCCCCCAGCGGCAATGACTCCAGCAAGGATAGCGCCAAGCTCTACATATCCATTGAGGACGCCCTGGCCAACGATATAAGCTATAAAGACGGCCAGGTTCTCAGCGACGGCTCCGTTGTCAGCATCGAGAAGGACAGCTCCGGCAATGTCACCGGCTACACCATTACCAGCTTCTCCAATCAGAGCGACAACAAGCCCGAGGACGTGGCTGTCAAGCCTGACAACAAAGTGGTCACTGACAAGGTGGGCGATGTTATCGTCACAAACAAGACCCCCATTGACCCCGACACCGGCAAACCCTATGAGACCTGCGAAAATGTGCCCATCATGGAAGACGGAGTTCAGGTCGGCGTGAAGACCGTCACCGCCAGCACCGATCCTGAAACCGGCATAATCAGCTACACCGTCACCAAGGAGACCTGGGAGATCGTGGACAATGCCGGCACTCTCAGCGACGTGACCCCCGAGGATATTCCCGAGGATAGCTTCGTTCTGCCTGAGGAGCCTGTGGCTCCCGATCCCGTGTATGAAAACGGCCTGATCACCACCTGGACTGTGGAGAAGATCATTGAGGATGGCAAGCACGTGGGCTATGTCACCACCAGCCGCGTCACCGATGCCCAGGGCACCGAGTACTCCAGAGAGAGCGAAAGCATCTACGGTACTTACACCTATAATTCCTCCAACATTGAGCGCCTGCCCGATTACGACAGAGTTACCACCACCACTGTCACCACGGTTTACGGCACTCTCAACACCCAGAACTACACCAAGACCGACACCGGCAGCAAGACCATCGTCAACACCCGCGATGTCAGGGAAGACGAGTACCAGCTTGTAGATACCAAGGACGGCATGTTCTTCCTCTACGAGGGCAAGATGTACAAGGTTCAGGCCCTACGCGGCGGAAATCTCGAATACAGCCACGGCACTGTGGACTTCACTTCCCTCAAGCCTGCAGACAGCGTCCTTAACCAGACTCCCGCATATGACGGCCAGGTTGATGATAGAACCGACCTGCGCAATCCCCACTACAATGACGGTGTGGATGTGGGCGATAATACCATCGGCAACGGCTATGACTACAAATATGTGGGCTACGGCCTTGAAAGCTCCATCACCGCTGATACCCACGGCAACGGCACCCTCGTGCATCAGTTCAAGCTGAAAGACAGGGACGGCGATATTTTCTATGTCCTCTGCGCAGACTACAACACCACCGCCATCCGCGGCGCAGACTACTCCATGACCAATGTCTGGGAAGCAGACTATTATGATCAGGCCGGCGCAAAGAAAATCAGCGCCATTGCCTTCAACGGCTATTGGGGCACTGACAGCGGCATTGGCAGCCTTGACAATGTGAAGAAATTCCTCAAGGCAAATTCCAATCTCTCCCAAAGCATGATCAATGAACTTACCCCCGGCGAAGCCCTCACCGCCACCCAGGCTGCAATCTGGTACTATGGCCACCGCGGCGACAATGAACCCCTGAGCTCTACCGATGCTACCGGCAAGCAGTACACCGGCAATTACAACGGCGGCTGGACCTTCGAGAACGCCGACAGCAATGAAACTGCCCGCATCAACGCTCTGTACACAGCTTTGATCAACATTGATACCTCCGAGGTCACCGACAACAGCACCGAGCTTCTGACCACCAAAAACTTTGCCACCCAGACCCAGCTTGTCATCAAGGAAAAGGCCACCAATTCCGACGGCAGCGCAAAGACCGATGCCAATGGCAACGAGATGTACGTGGGCGACCTGAGTTTCTCCCTGGATGTAAAGAAGAGCGATCTGACCGGCAACCTGAAAATCCGCGTTCTGGATGAGAACGGTAAGCTGCTGCGTGAAGAGCAGCTCGCCACCGACAGCAGTAATCTTGTGGGTAAGATTCTGGCCGACGGCAGCGTCAGCAGCACCGAGAACACCTACACCATCAAGGACATTGAGCTGCCTGAGGGCACCAAGATCAATCTCAGCCTCTCCGGCACCCAGAATCTGGCCCAGGGCGTATACCTTTACAGCGCAGAAATGTTCTCCACCTCCCAGACCTTTGTTGGCGTGGGCTCCGGTAAGCACGATGTCAACCTGAACGTGAACATGGAGTTCTCCGTCAGCGACCCCAGCGCAAAGATTGAACACACCAGCAGCAGCTGGAGCGAGAAGAAAACAGACAAAGAATACTTCAGCAAGAGTGACAGCTATAAGAGCGAGAGCAGCAATGTCTCCACCGCCCAGGCTGTTACCGTCCAGACCGATACCTATGGCACCATGATCCGCAGCGATGTGGCCCGGATGGTGACCGAGGCCAAGCGCGACTGGAGCAGCTCTTATTCCTTCATCGTTCCCAGCGGCGATCCCGTTGATCCCGATGAAGAAGAGGATCCCAATGAAGATGTGGAGCTGGCAGATGTGCCCAAGACCGGCAACATCGCCGTACTCTGGCTCATCATGGGCGGCCTGAGCTCTGCTGGCCTTATAGTCCTCAACCGCAAGCGCAGCTGAGGCAGAGCCTGCAGTACACAGTAGAAAACAGTAATAAATCCCGGCCATCTCCGGCCGGGATTTTGAAAAAGGAGTTGAGAGAATGAACAAAAGAATACGCATAATATTAACTGTCATTCTCTCTGCGCTTCTGCTTCTTAGCATAGTCATGACTGTGCGCCACCAGATCTTCAACCACAGCAGTGATCTCTCGAACCGGCGGGCGGCGGAGCTTGCAAGGGAAGCTGAGCCCGCGGCCCCCAGAGCTTCCGCACAAATTGAAGCTCCTGTTCAGTGGCAGCCTTTTCGGCCTGATGACGATCCCTATCTTGCTCAGCTTGAAAAGATGGATCTTGCCGTCCTGCGGGAAGTGAATCCGGAGGTGTTGGGCTGGATAAGCATTCCCGGCACCGGCATAGATTATCCTTTGCTGCAGACAGAGGACAACAGCCATTATCTCAAGTACAGCTGGGACGGTGAGCGCAACGACTTCGGCGCAATTTTCCTCGACTGCACGCTTCCGGCGAATCTTAGCGCCTTTCACAGCATTATCTATGGCCACAACATGGGCCGGGACAAAATGTTTGGTCCGCTGCGCGAATATGCAGATGAGGACTTTTTCCATGAACATCCCTATGTGTATATACTAAGCGATGCCGGCGCATATCGCTATGAGATATATTCTTCTTATCAGACCCGGGTGGACACCATAAGTTATGGCATACGTTTCCCAACGGAGGCCGGCATGGAGAAGTTTATCAGCTACAGCTGCGAGCAATCCCAGTTTGACAGCGGCATAGAGCCGGAAATCACAGACAGGATTCTCAGCCTTTCAACCTGCTCCGGAGACCTGTATGATGAGCGCTGGATAGTGCATGCAAGGCTGCCTATGCTGCAGAAATGAAGAAGCACCGCCATAGCGGTGCTTCTTGTGCTTTTAAAGTTTGCTGAAGGGCTCCAGGGGCCGGACGGAGACTTTTATTTCCACCTCTGCCTTTGTGTTGGACCTGTGGAAGTTTTCCAGACAGCGGCGGCAGATTTCACAGCTGTCTTCATAGCCTGAACCGGACAGCATAATTATATACTGGGAAATGCTGCACTTTGAGAAAACATCAGCTGGCTGCAGGCCTGTGCGTATTTTCTCAGCCAGAAGCTCCATGAGCCTGTCGAGATTCTTCCTGCTCAGGCTTTTGAAAGGAGCGGCATTAAGGCTGATAAGAGCAACATGGCTGCCTCTTCCGCTGCGGCTCTCTGCCTGACAGAGGAACTTGAAATAATCATAGTCACACTGCAGCGCGCCGGGGGCAGCTTCCTTCTCCTTCAGCTGCTCAAAAACAAGCTCTACAGGCAGTGTACTGTGGACAGGAGAGAGAATCTCACAGCGATAGAGTTTTTTGATTTCTTCACTGGGCTCTATGCCAAAATCAGTAAACAGCCGCTGGCTAAGAGCATCGTATACTTCCGCTGCAGCATCGCGCTCACCGATCCGGCAAAGCTCCAGCATAAGCAGCTGGGCCAGTGTTTCATCGTAGGGTTCCATGGCAAGCGCTCTTCTGCAGCAGTGGGCAGCCTCTTCATGGCGCCCCCGGGCGGAGAGAAGCATGGCTGCTTCCATGCTTGCCTGCACAAACAGATTATGCAGATGTGCGCTAAGCGGGATTATCCACAGTTCTGAGGAAAACTTTGAAAGGAACTCGCCCTTATAGAGTTCCAGCGCCTTAAGTCTGTCGCAGAGAAGCTGCTCCTCGTTTTCGGGATGGGACTGGCACAGTCTTTCAAAAAGCTCATAGTCCATCTGAACCGGGAAATTCCCGTTCCAGCGGCAGCTGCCGTTATGGCTGAGAATCAGATCATGCCCGGCATCGGGCCACAGCCCGTCAAGCAGGCTGCGCAGGCGGTGCAGGGTGATTCGCAGGGCATTTTTTGGCCTGCTGCTTCCGGAGTCTTCGCTCCAGAGTATATCTATAATTTTATCATGAGGGATAACACGGTCCCGCTTACACAGCAGATATGCCAGCAGAATCCAGAGCTTCTTAGAGCGGTTGGAGCTGTCGGCGATAATCCTGTCGCCATACTGCAGGGAAAATTCACCCAGCATACAAATCCTGATGGCTTCCATATTTGTCCCTCCCTTCAATATACTGAGGATATTATATCCCATCTACACTATATATTGCAAGACAAATAAGGCAATTAGTCTGTTTATTTGAGTTTTAACAAAATTGCATCCAGGCATAATAAAGAAGGACTGACAGTGTCAGTCCTTCTTTATTATGCAATCTTTACTTGTTGAAAATCTCGTTCCAGCTGTCCTCACCAAGGGGGCTGTACCAGCTGCTGCCGTCGGGCAGGGTTACGAAGATGTTGTTCTTGGAGACGTCGATCTCGCTTCCCTCGGCAAATTCCATGCCGCTGTATTCAGTGGCGTCCTTGCTCTCCAGGTTCAGCACCACAAGTCTTCCGTCCTCAGTGAGATAAGCGCAGTAGCCCTCGGCAATGCAGTAATCTGCAATAGCCTCGTCCACCACTATATCCTCGCTGCCGCTGAGCACATGGGAGGAGCAGAGCTTGCCATCGCGCAGGTAGTATATAACCTGATTGTACAGGCAAATGTCCTCGGCATTGTCGGGCAGAGTGCGGTCAAAGCTGTTCTTTGTGACCACATCGTACCACATGTAGCTGCCATCAGGACGCTCCAGCAGCAGGTCGCCGCTGTGGGCGTAGAAATTGACGTAGCTTTCCTTGAACATGTACTCCTCATCTGCGCCGGTGACCATGCAGCGGTGCAGCCAGAGATCGCCGTCTCTCTCCTTGATGGAGTAGAGGTAGTTGCCCATGGGCTCAAACTTCAGTGCGTTTTCAATGGTCAGCTTTATCTCAGGATTGGTGGTATGGATGCGCCACACATCCTTGCCGTCGTACATGTAGAAGTAACCCATGTACTCGCCAATCTGTTCTATGTCAAGCTCACTGCGCTCGCCGATGCTGGTAAGAGTGTACTGCATATCCTCCTGAAGCTCGGAGCCGTCAGAGGTTGCAACCTTACCGGCCAGGGCATAGAAAATAAGTTCATCGCCCTCAGCGCGCAGAATGATACCGTCGCGCTCCAGAATGTTTTCAGACAGGGAGCGGTAGTTATCATTGTAAGCCATGTTTTCTTCTTTATCGGTGGGTGCGCCGCGGGTCCTGCTCATGGTTTTAAGATTCAGCTTGCCGTCTGTCACAAAAAACAGAAGTATGCCAAGGATTATGACACCCAGCAGTGCAAGGCCCAGAGGTTTTTTGTTTGCATTATCCATATAAGTTTTCCTTATGATATGATTCGCAGTAAAATAAAAAGGTGGGGAGACGGATGTCCCCCCACCTCAAACCTTTTAAATTAACTTATTAATTTAAGCGTTTATGTAATTATTCTTCGGTCAGAATGGAGCTGTCCATCTTGAGGAAGACCATAGCAGCAATGATGCAGAGTACGCCGCCGAGGAGCTTTGCAGCAACCATGGGGAATACCAGCTCGGGCTCAACACCGGCGCAGAAGCCAAGGTGGTCGCCGATACCGAATGCAGCGCAGCAGGAGAATGCAATGTTGAGGATCTTGCCCTTGGGGTCCATGTCCTTGATCATTGCGTAGCAGGGGACGGAGTTAGCAGTACATGCAAGCAGACCTGCAACTGCGACTTCGTTGATGCCCAGCTTGCCGCCCAGCTTTGCAAAGGGCTTTGCAGCGACCTTGGTGATGACCTTGACCATGGGGAATGCACCGGCCAGAACCATGCCGATAGCGCCGCAGACGAGCCATACGTCAGACAGAGGCAGCAGCTCAATGAGGTGGATGGGAGTCAGCTCCTGAACGATGGCCAGAGCCATGAACAGGGACAGGTATGCAGTCATGAAGACGGAGAAGCCGTTGAAGATCTTGATCATGACATTGGTGGCGAACTTCAGGCCGATAGCAATGAGGATAGCGAAGATCAGAACGGGGATGGTGTTCTTGATGAGCATGCCAACTTCGAAGCCAGCAAGCAGACCACCGAGGAGGCAGGCGAAGGGGATCATTACGATGCCGGGCAGAATGCCGTAGGGCAGGTACTTCTTATCCTTCTCTTCCATCATGCCAAGGCAGACGGGGATTGCGAATGCGATGGTGGGGCCCATCATGGATGCGACCATGACAGCAGAGTAGTTTGCGATGTCAGGGAAGTTGGGCTGCAGAGCGTGTGCGAGGGGGTATCCACCGGTGTCGATGGACAGAACCAGAGCGCCTGCCATACAGGGGTCGCCGCCGAAGACTTCGAAAGCCTTACCGACGGTGGGGGTCAGAACCTTGCCGATCCAGTCTGCAGTGACCATGATACCACCCATACCAGTAGCAAGGGGGCCCATTGCTGCAAAACCGTTGTCCCACTCTTCACCGAGACCAAACTTGTTGCCGATGGAGCGGTCGATAGCACCGACTACCATGAATGCTACCATGATGTAGACGATGATCTGACTAATAATAGCCATAAAACTACCTCCTATAAAATTTTATGTTCCGTTATAGCTATTCCTATGCGCTGCATAGAGCAAATATAGGCGAACAAAAAAGGTTTATTCCTGCAGAAAGGTGAGCAAACTTCCGGCAAATTATGAATAAAACTTTAACTTAAATTTATCACCCGGCATATTGAATGTCAAACTAAGATAATTTTTTAACATGAACTTTAGTATACATAATAGTAACTTTTTATTCATAACTTACAAAATCTACAAAAAAAATAATATTTGAAACGTGCAAAATGAAAAAGATTTGCGTGTTTCGCGTAATCTGCCTAGATGAATTTGCGCGATTTTGTGCAAGTTAATCAAAAATTTGAAATTAATGGGCCTCTGGTTCAGTTGACTTGAATCAATAATTACACTATAATAATGTCCACAATGGCAAATTGTAGGCAACAAATGAGCACAAAATTGACCTCAGGAAGGGCAGGAAAAGATTGATCCGGCTTTCCCGTGATTAAGATTGCACTTTCTCCCCGGCCAGGTGGCCGGATACCCCAGCATAAAGCAGGCTCCCGTAAGAGAGTAGAACCTTGGCACAGCGTGTGAGCAAGGCTGCGGCAAAGCTCTATACTGCTTTATAACATGTTTTTGATTTCGTATAATTATAATAGTAACGATAATATACGATCAAGAATATCCGGTACTCATAATTTGAAAGGAGAACGTTTATGTACGTTATTGGTGTTGACCTTGGTACTCAGAGCATGAAGGGCTTTCTGGTAGATGCCCAGGGTAAGTTTGTCGCTGAATCCAGCGCAGCTTACGATCCCGTATATCCCTTCCCCGCATGGACTGAAGAGAATCCCGCAGACTGGATCCACGCTTTCAAGAAGATCGTTAAGGAGCTCGTTGATACCTCCGGCGTAAATCCCGCAGAAATTGGTACCATCGGTCTTGACGCTATCAACGACACCGTCGTTGCTATCGACAAGGAAGGCAACCATCTGATGCCCGCAATCATCTGGTGTGACCGCCGCGCAGAGGCAGAGACCGCTGAGGTCGCTACCCGCGTTGATCCCCAGCATGTTTTCGAGGTCACCGGTCTGAACCTTGACTCCTCCCACACCGCAGCAAAGATGCTGTGGATAAAGAAGAACCGTCCCGACGTTTTCGAGAAGACCGCTTACATGCTCAACGCAGCATCCTTCATGGTCTACTGGATGACCGGCGAAGCAGTTGTTGACTATGCACAGGCTTCCGCATCCATGCTCTACAACGTTGCCAACAAGTGCTGGGACGATGAGATGGCCCAGATCTTTGATCTGGATCCCAACCTCCTCGGCGTTATCAAGGATCCTCACGAGATCGCTGGCACCCTGACCGAGTACGCAGCTGCTGAGCTGGGTCTGACCACCGCCACCAAGGTTATGGTCTCCACCGGTGACGAGCACTCTGCTTGCGTTGGCGCAGGTCTGGTTAAGCCCGGCATGGTCTGCAACATCACCGGCACCGCCGAGCCCGTTGCAGCTGTTGCTGACAAGCCCCTGCTTGACACCATCTCCGGCCTGGTTGAGACTCACCACCATGCTGACTCCCGCTGGTGGCTGATTGAGAACCCCGGCTTCCTCTCCGGTGGTGCAACCCGCTGGTATCGTGATACCCTGCTGAAGATCGATGACTACAACGTCATGACCATGCTGGCCTCCAAGAGCCCCATCGGCTCCAACGGCGTCATCTTCCTCCCCTGCATGCAGGGCGCAATGACTCCCACCTGGAACGGCAACGCACGTGGTACCTTCACCGGCCTGACTCCCTCCAACACTTTCGAGGATCTGACCCGTTCCGTATTCGAAGGCATCTCCTTCGGTCTGCGTGACAACATCGACCGCTTCGAAGAGCTGGGTATGGACTGCTCCTCCGTCCGTATGGTCGGCGGCGCAACCAAGGGCCCCTTCTGGTGCCAGATGAAGGCTGACCTGCTCGGCAAGTCCATCACCGCCAC
>JAFQQV010000072.1 GCA_017410425.1 Oscillospiraceae bacterium | reverse complement strand
TTCATGGGTCTTGGCCTCACGGAGCCATGCATCCATAGATGGAATTTCTTTCTTCATAACTCCTCCTTATTTTGCACAATCGGCGGAACCTTCACTAAGAAGCATCTCCAGACCGTGTTCAAGGGCACCAATGACGGCGAGGATGTTCTCCTCACTTGCCTTCCTGCTGCCGGGGAGATTGATGATAAGGCTCTGCTTTCTTATGCCTGCGGCGCTGCGGCTGAGGCAGCCCTTGGGGGTGATGCGCAGGGACTCTGCCCGCATGGCCTCGGGTATGCCGGGAGTGGGGCGCTCCACCACTGCCATAGTGGCCTCGGGAGTAATGTCCCGGGGAGAAAAGCCGGTGCCGCCGGTGGTGAGGATGAGGTTGATTTTAAGCTCATCACAGCACTTTATAAGCTCGGCCTGAATCATATCATTATCGTCCGGCACGATGGAAGTGTGTACCAGCTCATAGCCATTTTCTTTCAGAATACGGCAGAGATTAGGGCCGCTGGTGTCCTCGCGCTGCCCGATATAGCCCTTGTCGCTGACGGTTATAACTGCTGCGGTATAGCTCATTTTTCTTCCTCCCTGTAGTAATCGCCATGTACTCCGCCGGTTTTGGATATCAGGCGGATGTCGGAAATGACCATGTCCTTCTGCACAGCCTTGCACATGTCATAGACTGTGAGCGCCGCGATGGAGACTGCGGAAAGTGCTTCCATCTCAACGCCGGTGCGCCCGTCGCAGCGGACCTCGGCCTTTATCTCAACGCTGAGCCGCTCTTCGTCAAGGCTCAGGTCAAGGTTGATGCCGTCCATCAGAATGGGGTGGCACATGGGGATAATATCCGGGGTGCGCTTTGCACCCATGACGCCGGCGATCTGGGCAACGGTCAGTACATCGCCCTTTTTCATGCCGCCGCTTTTGATGAGATTGAAGGTGTTTTCATTCACCAGCACTCTCGCTCCGGCAACAGCCACGCGCTGGCTGATGGGCTTTTCGCCCACGTCAACCATCTTGGCTCTGCCCTGTTCGTTGAAATGTGTAAAGTCGGACATATTATCCTCCTATCTGATTCATGTTGCGGCCTGCCTTACTGCGTTCAATGGAGTTCAGCTCTCCATGCCACTGGGGCTTGTTCCAGATAGCAGCTTTAAACTGCTCTGTCATTCCAGCCTTGTCCAGACCCTTGATGGGGTATTCCGCATTGGAGTGGAGACAGGGCTTGAGTTTGCCGTCGGAGGTCAGGCGGATACGGTTGCAGGTACCGCAGAAGTGGGCATTGATGGGGCTTATAAGCCCGATGTTGCCCTGTGCTTCCGGCAGGCGGTAAAGGCTTGCAACTCCGCCGTCCTGCTCAACCTTTTCAAGCTCCGGCAGAACTTCCAGCACCCTTGTGTAAGGAATGAAGGAGGCCTCCTTGAAGTCGCCGCTGTCGTACATGGGCATCATCTCAATAAAGCGCATGTCCACGGGGTACTTTCTGGTAAGCTCTGCAAGGGGCTTTATCTCGTCGTCATTAAAGCCGCCGATCAAAACAGCGTTCAGCTTTACCTTTTCAAAGCCAAGCTCAATGGCGGTTTCGATACCGGCCATGGCCTGCTCCAGAGTGCCGATGCGGGTGATGTAAGCGTACTTGGCTTCGTCCAGTGTGTCGAGACTTATGTTCAGACGCCTAACCCCGGCTTCTTTCAAATCCTTACCAAGCTCCGGCAGCAGTACGCCATTTGTGGTGATGGCAAGGTCGCGTATGCCCTCCACCTTGGCAGCCCTGCGGCAGATGGAGACGATGTTCTTTTTTACCAGAGGCTCACCGCCGGTGATGCGTAGCTTGGTTACACCCAGCTCTGCTGCCACCTCAACGGCCTGTATCATCTCATCCTCGGTGAGCATAAGCTCATGAGGCTTTTTGCAAATACCCTCGGCAGGCATGCAGTAACGGCAGCGGAGATTGCACAGTTCTGTTACAGAAAGGCGCATGTATGTAATATTTCTACCGTAACTGTCGATCATTTAATATCTCCCAAAAGTACAGTTTGGCCAGTGGCAGGCCTTGCACATCTGGCAAAGGCCACCGTCACCAAGATTAATAAGCTCCGCCTTTGTTATCTTGTCCCCCGTAAAAATCTGGGGCAGGAGTACATCAAAAATTGTAGTGGGCAGGCTGATTGCAGCCCCCGGTACACCTAGGATTGCCACATCACCAAGGTATGCAAGCAAGGTCATATTACCGGGCTGAGAGGGAACGCCGTGGGTAATGATATCAGCCCCAAGCTGACGGATGGCAGTGGGGGTGAGGTCATCCGGGTCAACGCTCATACCGCCGGTAAATATAAGAAAGTCTGCGCCTTTTTCAAGCATATCTTTTGCAGCGTTAACGATCATATCAAGCTCATCATCGCATATTTTGATACCAACGATTTCACTGGGGTACTTCTGTGCTTTTGCCCGCACAACAGGCTCAAACTTGTCCTTGATTCTGCCGTGGTAAACCTCTGAGCCGGTGATTATCACGCCGATTTTCCTGTGCTGGTAAGGCCGCAAATCAAGAAGCTTCTGCTCTTTGCAAAGCTTTTCCGCCTCAATGATCTGCTCTTCCTGAGTGACCAGCGGCACAATACGCATGGAAGCAAGCCTTGCACCCTCCTCAACAGGATAGTGGTCGGGGATGGTGGCAATGGTAATGTCACCGATGCTGTTGAGCTTATAGAGAAGTTCCCGGTTTACCCTGAACATACCGCGCTTGTCGGCAAAGAGCAGCACCTTGCCCTCGGCAGGTTCAGTATAATGCGCACCCTCAACCGGGGCCATGGCAGCCATACGCCGTGCACAGTCATCCTCGTGAATTTCCCCGGCGTTTTCTTCCCATACGAAAACAGTACGCTTGCCGATATCCAGCAGATGGGGAATGTCTTCCTCACGGATAATATGCCCGCGCTTGAAGGCCGCACCCTTGAAGCCGTCTTTCATCTCGGTTATGTCATGGCAAAGTTCCATGCCGATTGCATTTTCCACGTTTATCTTTTTCATAT
>JAFQQV010000071.1 GCA_017410425.1 Oscillospiraceae bacterium | reverse complement strand
GCGAATGTTTTTGGTTTCGAAACTCATTTGAACTTTCCTCTCTGTTGATTTATATGCAAATAAAAAAGTTATCAGCAATCTGCCTTATTATACACTATCTCCTATAGCTTGGCAACAAAAATTTGTTATTATTTTAATGAATTAAGCTTACCGGACAGCAAGCGGTGAGCTTATTATTTTCATAATAAACCGGCCTGCATCTCCAGCAGCTTTTTGATTTTCATGCTCTGGTTGTATTTCATCATGCAGAAAACGCTCCAGCCGATGCTGATGTCTCTCATAGGCGGGTAAAGCTCAAAGTTATACAGCAGCACAATTTTACCGCTGTATATGGTGGTGAAGTTATTGAGCGCCAGCTCCAATGCAGAAACATCGATAAGCGAAAGAAAGATGCCCAGAATCATATAGACAAAGGGCGGTATAAAACAGAGAACAAGAAAAGCCCAGCGAGGGAAAACTATTTTATGACCAAAATAAAATAGTTTACATAAAATCAAAGAAGCGATAACGCACAATACAAGTGCGGGAATTGAAGCAAAGGCCTGTATTCTGAAATCCCCTGTACGGCAGAGGCTGAAAATAAACCTTTCCACAAATGGCAGGGCGCAGGCAAAAAGAAAGCTTGAAATGATTATGATTGCAAGGTTCAGGGGCTTTTTGTATGCTTTGGAATATCCGGTATAGTTTGCAGCCAGAAAAGCACATGCGCAAAGAAAAACAAAGCTCAGGATAACATTAAGTCTCTCCAGATGAAAATGCAGGAATGCGAAAATAAATATAAAACAAAGATAACTGAAGCTGTGTTTGTTGGTTTTCATATTCATCCTCCTTTCCGCTATATTTTAAGATAAAATTATATTGCTTTCAATTAAGAATTGATTAAGAAAAAGACGCAGCAGCGCTGCGTCTTTTTTGATTAGCTTTTGATGTTTACGTACAGGCTCACCAGAATGACCGGCAAGGATGCAAAGAGCATGAATACCAGCAGTGCGCCAAGGGGCAGGCTGCCTACTGTTATGAGTTTAAAGAACACGAAGAACATACCGAATACTGCAGCAATGACGTTTATCAGCACATTGTTTCGGGCAGAGACGTACATTCTGCGGCCCACATCGGCAACGGATGTCAGGGGGCCCAGACCCTCATTGCAAATGATGGCGGCAATGTTGCGGGTCTTCTTGTCATCGGTGGGGGTGGACAGCTCCAGCCTCTCGGTGTAGGGCGGGAAGTCGTAGCCATCGGTGGAAATGTCAAAGGTGTTGTGCAGCATCTCGGGGTTGATGTTGAAATCACGCACTGCGAAAACAGGGTGCCGGGAAGAACGCACCAGATCAACCAGGGCGCGGCGCACCTGGGGCAGAGGCTCATAATACAGCGAGAATATGCCGTAGAGTATGCCGTCAATAGCCAGCAGCACGGTGGTCTTGTCGGTGAGCTTGTAGGGAATGCGCACATTCATAAGGCGCATAAGCTCGGTGCTGCCGCAGAGGACCTTGTGGCCCTCAATGACGCCGGTCATGCCGCCGCCGGGCAGAAATTCCAGTCCGTCCACCTGCTTCATCTCGCAGTAGTTTTCTTCCATCAGCTCAATAAAGCATGCTGCGGAGCAGGAGCCGGAGGCCTGCATCATGGAGCCTGCGTAGGAGATAACCTTACTTGCATCCTCATCGGCGAAGATGCGCACGCTCTCCATGGTGATGGCGCTTTCGGGGAAGAGATCGCGGTCAGTGACAATGATGTTGCGGCTTGTGCCGATGTCACAAAGGCCGGACCAGCCCGCAATGGCAGCGCCGTACTTGAAGATACGGGTGGCGCCCAGGAAGAAGGGCAGGGTGTAGGAGATAAGCGCGGTGAAGGGAACCGCGGCGCAGAGTATTGCAGAGTATATGTAGATAAGGTCAGGAAAGCTCTTTTTAACTGCGGCGGTGATAATGGCAAGCAGCAGGGAGAGCACAATGATGACGGGGCCCAGCTTGATGAAAGCGGTCTCGTCGGGGGCTGCTTCCTCACTGCGGCGTACAAAGCCGGAGTAGGAACGCAGGGACTTGAGCAGGGTCAGCTCCTTGGCCTTCAGCTTAAGCTCGCCGGTGACAGCGTAGAAGCGCTTGCCGATGGCAGGCACGCGCAGGCTCTTGCGCAGACCTCTTGCATTGAGGAAGGCTGCCAGCAGCAGACCGACCATGGAGAAAGAGGAGATGGCGCAAAGGGGCATGTGCAGGGATGCGGTTTTGGACAGGGCCACAACTGCGGCGTCCAGACCTGTTATAATGCAGGCCAGTACAGCAAGGCTGTCTGCGCCTATCTTGAGGCGGAATGCGTTGAGCACACCGGTGGTGACAACATCCAGCGCCATCAGCATGATGGCAGACTGCAGTGCAAAGCAGAAGGCTGCAGCCACAGGCAGATACTTGAGCATACCGGGAACAGGCAGCTCGAGGGAGACGTAGCACAGCACGAACAGCAGTACCGCTGCAATGCGCAGGCGCAACTTCAGGGTCTTTACAAAGGAACCATAGTACTTGCTGGCAGCGGCGGGGCTGAGCTCGGGGCCCAGATCTTCCTCAGTGTCGTCCATGGTGCCGACGGTGTCACCGCGGACAGTGCCGCGGATGCGCAGGAACATGGAGGCAAAAATGCTCAGCACGTATTCCCTGAAGGTGGGAGGGAAGTACATTTCCTCCTCTTCATAGCGCTTGCCCTCGCCGTATTCGCCGGCCTCAGCATAATCGGATGGGGCGGCGTCAAGATCGTCAAAGCTCTCCAGCTTTTCGCCGTCTGCCGGAGCAGTACCGCCGTAGGGATCATAGGCTACGCGCTCTGCAGCTTTTTTCTTGTTCTTCTTTTTGCCGAAGACGAACTTATGCTTTTTGCGCTCAGGCTCTATGACTTCGCCGGTATTGGTAACGGGATCATCGTAATCCGGAGTCCACTGGGTGGGGGCATATTCGCTCTGCTGAGTGTGTTCGTAGCTTTCGTCAGCGCTCAGGTCAACGGCGGAACTGCCGTAGACCATGCGGCCCTTTTTCTTGCGGCCGCTGAGATTGAAGCGGCTGTCGATCTCTATGGCATCGTCGCCGCCGGGAGTATAAACACTGCGGTGCTTATCCTCTTCGTATTCCTCGTAATCCGGCTCAGAGCCCATGTCCACGCCGTATTCGTAGTTACCACTCTCGTGGTAGTATTCTTCGGGCTCTTCGTAATAATGGGGCTCATCATCGTCCAGATCGGGCAGACCGGAAAACTCCTGCTCAAAATCTTCCTCGGTGTATTCCTCGGTGAAGTCATCTTCAAGCTCGTAGCTTTCCACATCCTCGGCTACTTCTTCGTAGTCCTCTTCTGTGTAAGCTTCATCTTCAAGCGGCTGCTCGTCATAGTCTTCGGCCTGAGCTTCAAAGTAGGCCTTGCTGTCCATGTAGCTGTAGAGATCAAGCTCCGGCTCGGGCAGCTTGTCCTCTTCCACGTCTTCCTCTTCGCGCAGACGCTGAGCAATGTTTCGTGCCTCGTCCTCCATGGCGCTTACGCTGCTGCCGCGGCGGCGGGAACGGAAAAATCCGAAGAGGCCGGTTCTGTTGGTCTTGCTGTGTTTTACAGCAGGCTCTTCGTAATATTCGTCCTCATCGGCGTAGTCTGCTTCTGCGTAGTCTTCGCTGTAGTAGCCAGACTCATTATACACATCATCGGTGTAGTAAGGAGCTTCGATAAAGCTTGCAGCTTCGTCAAAATCAAGCTCAGGAAGCTCATCCACTGCCAAGAAATCATCATCTGCGGTGTAATCTTCATCCAGAGTATAGTCAAACTCCGGCTCAGGCAGAAACTCTTCTGCAGACGCACCGAAAGCCCCGGCAGCTTCTGCTTCCGGAGCAAGGCTAAACTCAGGGTCAATGTTAAATTCATTGAGGATATTGTCTAACTTGAGGTCCAACAAATCCAAATCCAGAGCATCATATTCATTATCTATGAATTTTTTCTGCATATTCCTGTTCTCCTGCTTTGCGGGAACTTTCTCTGTTAATCTTTATTTGCTGCGCTGTCTGAGCACCTCATACATGGTGACGGCTGCTGCAGCGGAAGCGTTGAGGGAATTGAGGCGGCCCTTCATGGGGAGGCTGAGAATAAAGTCACAGTGCTCCTTGACCAGTCTGCCCATGCCGTCGCCCTCGGAACCGATGACCAGTGCTATGGGGCCGCTAAGATCGGTGCTCCAGAGGCCGTTATTGCCATCTGCGGCGGTGCCGTAAACCCAGAGACCTTCCTCCTTCAGCTCCTTGAGCGCAGCGGAGATATTGGGCACTCTGGAGATGAGCATATGTTCTGCTGCACCGGCGGAGGCCTTGTCCACAATGGTAGTAAGGCCGGCGCTGCGGCGCTTGGGGATGATGACACCGTGTGCACCGACACATTCTGCGGTACGGATGATGGCACCCAGATTGTGGGGGTCGCTGATCTCATCGCAGACGATGACAAAGGGATGCTCCTCACGCTCACGGGCCAGAGCGATAATGTCTGCGATTTCGCAGTAATCGCGTACGGCAGCCAGAGCCACAACGCCCTGATGTGCCTTGGTCTGACTCATGAAGTCCAACTTACGACGGTCAGCCTCTACTACTACAATGCCCTTGTCCCTGGCCTTGGATGCAATGTGACCGAGGGTTTTGTCCACATCACCCTTAGCGATGAAAATCTTGTCGATGTTGCGGCCCGCGCGCAGAGCCTCGATGACGGCATTTCTGCCCTCAATGATTTCGTTTTTGTATTCTTCTTTATGATTAATGGTGTTATTATCCATTTTAAAAACTCCATGCATAATTTATTGGTTTACATATTAACATACAATTCTAAAATATAAAAGCCCCTTAATGGAAATTTACAAAAAATTGTAGACTTTATTTTTTATAGAGGCTATAGTTATAATCACATATTGAACTCAGGAGACTTGCAATGTTTAATCTCAGAAATAAAATTGAGCGCTTTTGCTATAATCACCCCAACTTTGGCATAAGCAATCTTATGAAATATGTGGCCATAGCCAATGTGGCCTTCTGGCTGATGAATGTGGTCAATCCCATGTTCCTGCAGTACATTGTCTTTGACCCGGCACTTATCATGCGCGGTCAGGTCTGGCGTATTGTCAGCTTCATGTTCTTCCCGCCCAACACCGGTCTTCTGGCGCTGCTGGTGTTTTACTTCTATTACTGGATAGGCAGCATCCTTGAGCGGGAATGGGGCAGCGGTCCCTTCACCGTGTTCTTTTTCTCCGGTGTTTTGCTGACGGTGATTTACGGCTTTGTGATGTATTTTGCATTCAACACCCGCGTGATGCTGGATTCCAGCTACATCTATCTTTCGATGTTCTTCTCCTTCGCGGCGATGTATCCTGATATGCAGGTGCTGTTCATGTTCATTATCCCTGTGCGCATGAAGTTTCTCGCTCTTGTTGACGCGGTGTTCTTTGTTATCAGCGTGCTGGGCAATCCCTTCCCTGTAAATCTCCTGCCGCTGGTGGCCCTGCTCAACTTCTTCATTTTCTGCGGCGATGACCTGAAGGCTCTTCTGCCCCGGAAAAAGAGCCAGAGCACCATCAACTTCCGCAAGGAGTCTGCCCGCATCAGATACGAGCAGCAGAGTAAGCTCTATAATCATAAGTGCGCAGTCTGCGGCAAGACCGATGTGGACTATCCTGATCTTGAGTTTCGTTACTGCTCCCGCTGTGAAGGCTACCACTGCTTCTGCAGCGAACATATAAACAACCACATACATTTTACTGAATAATTTTTTGATATGAAATTCGGCTCTGATAAAACTAAATATCCGGGCCGAATTTTTGCGGCCATTTTGCTGCTTCTGGCCATCCTTTCGCTGCTTTTCTATGCTACAATCCAGCGTTCTGCGCCAAAGCGGGCCAAACTTCTGATGGCGGTGGGCGATTATCCCCAGGCGGCGGAGATATATCTGGAAATGGGCGACATGGATATGTACTGGCAATGCTATGAGCTTTATACCGAGCAGAGCTATCTGGATGCCAGACGGAAGCTGCAGAGCGCAGACTATGAAGCCGCACTGGAGATCCTTATAAATCTTGGCGATTATAAGGACAGCAGAAATCTGGCGGATGCCTGCTGCTATCTTCGG
This sequence comes from Oscillospiraceae bacterium, assembly GCA_017410425.1. Taxonomy (GTDB): domain Bacteria; phylum Bacillota; class Clostridia; order Oscillospirales; family Oscillospiraceae; genus Limivicinus. The sequence goes on along the minus strand of JAFQQV010000071.1, from coordinate 31,987 downwards.
GCGCAGGAGCTGGTGCAGGAGGGTGACTTTGATCAGGCCATGGAGCTTGCCTATGCACTGGAAGATTATCCCGGCAAGGAGCAGCTTATTGAGACTTGTGCTCAGCACATGATTTACAGGGCGAAGGAGCTTATGCTATCCGGTTCTGCCCCTGAGGCGGCAGAATTGCTGTTTTCTCTCGGCACACTTGGCGGCGCGGATAAGCTGGCGGCCCAGGCCCGGCGCATGGAAGACTGGCTCAATTCATCCCGGAGCAGGATACTGGATGAGAGCAAGAAATATCCCAACAGCTATTATGAGGAAGTTTATGTAAGCGATCTTGCCTATGTGATTGTGCCGGAAAACTGCAGCGTGGATTGCCGCTTTTTGCTGTACTTTCCCGGCGGCAAGGATGATGAGATCAACATTGATTTTCTTTATTATTACCTTATGAATCCCGCGCCGGACACCATTGCGGTGTTTCTGCGCACAAACGGTATTTATGACATTCCCTCCAAATGCCGTGCAGCTATTGAGCTCATGGAGCGCACAGCGGCGGAATGCGGTGTGTTCATTGATGAGATCGTCAGCTGCGGCTCAAGCCTTGGGGCCTATCCCGCCATGCACAGTGCGGTGTACATCCCTCAGCTTTACGGCATCAGGGTTCCCTGTGTACTGTCCCTTGATGCGGGGGATGACTGGAACAGCCCATATTGTCTGAGCCAAAGCCAGTGTCTTGGCACTGCTGCAATGGGCACCGAGTTCTATCTCTTCGAAAGCCCTTGGGTAGGTACAGACAGAGCAGCCATCCGCCGCATGGTGGAGACCGGAAATTACGTGATCCTTGTGGGCTGCAGCTATGATGAGCATGTCCGCATCACCCTCGATGCCATGGGCATGGGCGTGCTGCACTGGGCCCTTGGCGACAGGACAAAGCCCTGTGAGCTTGATATATACACATTTAAAAGGCTGACAGAATAAAAACCCGGAACAGATGTTCCGGGTTTTTTGTTATTCAAATCAGTCGCCAAAGCAGATGCCGATATCGCGGGCCATCTGAATCATGGGGTGGTCCACAGGCAGGAACTTGGTCTGGCTGGCGGCTTCCTCAAGCGTGATGGAAGTAATTTCGCCATCCTTTATTGCCACCATACGGCCATACTGCTGTTTGAGGATAAGCTCAGCTGCTGCAGCACCGAACTGGGTGGCCAGCACTCTGTCAGCGGGGCAGGGAGGACCGCCTCTCTGATAGTGGCCGGGAATGGTTACGCGGGCTTCCTGACCGGTCAGACGCTCCAGCTCATCGGCTATCTCATAGCAGACGGCGGAGTGCTTGCTGTTTTCCTTCTTGCGGCGGCTGGCTTCTTCGTCCAGCTTAATATCGTCAATGGAAACCGCGCCTTCAGCACAGGCGACGATGGAGAAGCTGCGGCCTTTCTTACGGCGGCTTTCGATAAGCTCTGCTACCTTGTTGATATCATAAGGAATCTCGGGCAGGAGGATAACGTCGGCACCGCTGCCGATACCGGCGTGCAGGGTGAGCCATCCGGCGTCACGGCCCATCAGCTCAATAACGAAGATGCGGCTGTGGGAGCTGGCGGTGGAATGAATATAGTCGATGACATTTGTGGCGATGTCCACTGCGCTCTGGAAGCCGAAGGTGGTGTCGGTGCCGTAAATGTCGTTGTCGATGGTCTTGGGCAGGGTGATAACGTTCATGCCGGCGTCGGCGATGAGCTTGGAGCTCTTCTGAGTGCCGTTGCCGCCCATGATGACAAGGCAGTCAAGATTCAGACGGTTGTAGGTTGCCAGCATCTTGGGAATTACGCTGTTGCCCTCATCGTCCACTATGTCCTTGCCGGGCACATAGTTCTGGCGGGAGGTGCCGAGAATGGTGCCGCCCTCAGTGATGATGCCGGAAAAGTCCTTGGACTCCATGTATTTATAGTCGCATTCTATGAGGCCGCGGTAACCGTCATAGAAACCGTAAATCTCAACATTGTCCAGCTTGTTGAAAAGAGCCTTGCCTACACCGCGGATGGCAGCGTTCAGACCCTGGCAGTCGCCGCCGCTGGTTATAAGACCAACTCTGGTCATGCGCTTCATAGTGTGTCCTCCTTTGGGATTGTTTCACAGGAAAGATTATCCGATAAATACCTTAAGATTGCAATAGACAAATTATTAACTTTATGCAGGACTGTAGACGAAAACGCCGTTTTTTTCCACACGTCTTATGCTGCCCTCTTCCACAAGCAGATCCAGGTGGGCAAGGGCTTCGCCCATGGCAAACCACTTCTGACCCGGGGGGAAATCCTCCCAGTTTCTGCTGCGTATGGCCCAGCTCATCTGCCCCGCAATGTCGTAAGCGGTCTGGCCGGGCTGACGGCGCACGATGCTTTCGGTCTCGTCAATTCTCTGCTGGTGGTGCAGCAGCAGACTCTCAATGCGCTCCTGCAGACTTATGCCGCCCATGCCCCGATGAGCGGGCAGAACGGTTTCAGGCTCCAGACTGCGGATCTTCTCAAGGCTTTTCAGGTAGCTGCCCAGCATATTGGTGCCGGGACCCATGGAGCAGATGTTGGGGGTGATGTCAAAGAGCACATGGTCTGCGGAGAAAAGAAGCTTTTCCTCCTCGCAGTAAAGGCAGATCTGCCCTCTGGTGTGGCCAGGGACTTCAATGCACCGAAGCTTCATCCAGCCGTATTCCAGCACATCTCCATCCTCCACGGTGATAGCATCAAAAGGCCGGGGCCGGAAGAGAATGGCGGGGTTGTTTGCCAGCACCTCGCGGCAGACTTCCTCACGCATACCCTCTGTGATGTACCATTTTCCGCGCTTGTCCCAGTCTACGGTGCAGATGTCGTGGTAGTCCTTGGAGCTCATTATAACTCTGGCGCCAAGCTCCTGCAGTGCTCCTGCATTGCCTGCGTGGTCAGAGTGCAGATGGCTTAGGAAAACGTCAGTATCCGCCGGAGAAATGCCAAGCTCCCGGAGCCCTTCGATCAGCACGTCAAAGCACTCGGGCCGGTTGAAACCGGTGTCTATCAGCAGGTGTCTGCCGCCGTTTTCGGCCTCAATCACATAGGAGTTGAGACTCTTGAGCGGATTGCCAGGCAGGGGAATGAGAATCTTATATATGTTTTTATAGACCTTTTCGACCATTGTAAATCTCCGCAGTATATCGTTATATTTTAAGGCCCCCTCCCGGAGGGGGCCATTGATCAGCGTTCAGTTTCTCAGTGCAAGTCTGCAATAGTAGTTGAACATGCGCTCGCGCTCCAGAGTGCTGGAGTCCATGTGACCGGGGTATACCTCATAGTCGCCGGGGAGCTGGCAGATACGCTTGATGGAGTCCATCTGGGTCATCATGTCGCCGCCGGGCAGGTCAACGCGGCCGCAGCTGCCCTTGAAGAGAGTGTCGCCAGTAAAGAGCGCATCCTCGCAGCGGAAGGTAACACCGCCCAGAGTGTGGCCGGGAGTGGCCATAACATGAAACTGCAGGCCGGCCAGATTCAGCACATCGCCGTCTTTGAGATAAATGCCGCTTTCAGGCAGACGGTAGCGCATCATGTACATATAGCTGACTTTGGCGTCGTCCAGCTCGTGCATGTATACGGGGGCGCCGGTCTCCTCAGAGACCTCATCCACAGCGCCCACATGGTCAAAGTGGCCGTGGGTCAGCAGAATTGCAACGCACTTGAGCTTGTTGTCCTCAATATAGTCAAGGATGCGGTTTGCCTCGTCACCGGGATCGATGACAACGCATTCCAGAGTGTTTTCGTTGCTGACAATGTAGCAGTTGGTCTCGAGCTGACCTACGGGAAGAGTTTTAACAAGCATGTTTCAAAGCTCCTTTGTATCAAGAATTATGGTCACGGGGCCATCGTTTACTGAGGCCACCTTCATGTCTGCGGCGAAGACGCCGGTGCCCACGGTAAAGCCTTTTTCCCGGCACTTTGCAATCACCAGCTCGTAGAGCGGGACTGCGGTTTCGGGACGGGCTGCCTTGGAAAAGCCGGGGCGGCGGGACTTGCAGTCTGCAAAGAGGGTGAACTGGCTGATTATCAGCAGCTCTGCCCCTGCATCTGCGGGATTTACGTTCATTTTTCCATTTTCATCCTCGAAGATACGCAGACCGCAAATTTTGTCTGCAATCTTCAAGGCCTCGGCCTCAGTGTCCTCCTGATGGACGCCCAGCAGTACCAGAAATCCACTGCCGATGCTGCTGTAAATGCTGCCGTCAATTTCCACAGAGGCGGACTTGACGCGGGTTAATACTGCTCTCATATCTTAAATCCTTACTTTCTGTTTCTGCTGACGCTGATTATTCCGGGGATGGAGCTGAGCTTGCCCATTATATATTTCAGCTCTGCAGCGTTCTTGACTTCAAGACCCACAGTCACAATACCGGTGCCGCTAAGCTCATGGGCTGCCATGGAACGCACCTTGGCGTTGACGGAGTTGAGCACGGTGGCAATGTCCATAACAAGGCCGGAGCGGTCCTTGGCTGCAACGGTGATAGTGGTGACATAGCTGTCGGTGATGACGCTGGCCCAGCTGACCTGCACCCAGCGGCCATCATTTTCGGCGTTGCTGAGAAGCTGCTGGCAGTTGGCGCAGTCCCTGCGGTGGATGGATACACCCTGACCGCGGGTTATGAAGCCTGCAATATCGTCACCGGGTACAGGCGTGCAGCAGCGGGAGAACTTGATAAGGCAGTTGGAAAGCCCTTCCACCAGTATGCCGTGGACAGCCTTGCCTTCCTTCTTGGCCTGAATCTCGCGGCGCTCTGCAGCCTCGCTCAGCTTGTCCAGGGCGCTGCGCTTTTCGGGCTTGAGGGCCTTGGCCTCGTCCTTCATGCGGTTTGCAACCCTTGTTGCGGTGACACCGCCGTAGCCTATGGCGGCATAGAGGTCGTCCACCTGGGTCAGACCCAGACGCTTGAGAATTGGGGATATAATGGCCTCGTCCAGCATTTCATCCAGCGCCAGACCATTGTGTCTCAGCTCGCTCTCCAGCATATCGCGGCCGCGCATTACGTTTTCTTCGCGGCGTTCCTTCTTGAACCACTGCTTTATCTTCGTGCGGGCAGATCCGCTCTTGGCCACATTGAGCCAGTCACGGCTGGGACCGGGAGCAGACTTGGAGGTGCGGATCTCAACAATGTCACCGTTTTTCAGCACATAGTCGTAGGTGACTATTCTTCCGTTGACCTTGGCGCCTACCATGCGGTTGCCGATGTCAGAGTGGATGGAGTATGCAAAATCTATGGGGGTTGCGCCGGCGGGCAGATTAATAACGTCACCCTTGGGGGAGAAGACGAAAACCTCGTCGGCGAACATGTCTATCTTAAGATTGTGGAAGAAGTCCTGTGCGTCAGACTCCTGCTGGCTTTCAAGGAGTCTGCGTATCCAGGCAAACTTGTCCTCGTCACCGCTGTGCACAACCTGAGAGCCCCTTGCACCCATCTTGTACTTCCAGTGGGCGGCAATACCGTATTCGGCGGTATGGTGCATGTCCCATGTGCGAATCTGAACCTCAAAGGGGATACCCTCAGAGCCGATGACCGTGGTGTGTACGCTCTGGTACATGTTGGGCTTGGGGGTGGAGATATAGTCCTTGAATCTGCCGGGAACAGGCTTGAACATATCGTGGATTATACCCAGCACGTCGTAGCAGCTGTGGGTTTCGTCCACAATTACGCGGAAGGCGCAGAGGTCAAATATACCGTCAATGCTCACCTTCTGGGCGTACATTTTTCTGTATATGGAATAGATGTGTTTTATGCGGCAGAATATGGTGGCCTTGACATTGTCGTGGTCAAGGCGCGCCTGTATCTTGTTTTTCATGTTGTCCATGAAAGCTTCAAGATCCTGCATCTTGGATTCCAGCGCATCGGTTATCTCCTTGTAGCCGGCAGGATCCAGGTACTGCAGTGAGCGGTCCTCCAGCTCCCACTTGGCGCGCTGCATACCCAGGCGGTGGGCAAGCGGAGCGTAGATCTCCATAGTCTCAAGGGATTTGGAGCGCTGCTTTTCCGGGGTCTGGTAGTCCATGGTGCGCATGTTGTGCAGACGGTCGGCAATCTTGATAAGAATAACGCGGATGTCCTTGGCCATAGCCATGAGCATCTTGCGCAGATTCTCCATCTGCTCGTCTTCCTTGCTGGTGTACTGCACTCGGGTGAGCTTGGTGACACCTTCAACAATATCGGCTACTGCTGTGCCGAAGCGCTTGGCCACATCTTCATGCACCATGTCTGTATCTTCAATCACGTCATGCAGCAGTGCGGCCACAATGGAGTCCTCATCCAGACCCATGTCCACGGATATATCAGCCGCGGCCACACAGTGGGTAACATAGGGGGAGCCGTCTTTGCGCTTTTGCGGGGCGTGCACATCCCTTGCCAGCTCGTAGGCCTCTCTTATGCGCTCAAGGTTCATGGGATGCCCGGTGGCTTTTATCTTTTTTACAAGCTCCTCAAACATCTGGTCGGGATCAAGAGGAGTATTTACTTGTTTCTCCTGATTTTCCATATCTTCCCTCATCTTGTCTCTCTGTGAAAAACTATCTGAAACTTCTCAGCGATTTTATGAGCCTTGTGGCTTCAAGGTCTGCCTTGCCGGAAATCTGGGCGCACTTGGCGCAGAAAATATCGCCGCTGGCGCTGCTTAAAAGTCCGGTCTCTCTCAGCACCATCAGGCACAGACAGTATTTTTCCGGTTCCATTCCGCAAAGACACTGGGACAAAATCTCTCCCGTGTCCTTGCCGACAGTAAAGTTCTGCGGCATGGAGCGCCAGAGCTTTACAAAGTCAGCCCGGTTCGGGCAGTATCCGGAGGCGGCCCATTCTGCGCTCTCGTCTCCCTCGAGAATCATTGCGCAAAGGGCACTGGGATCGTGAAGGCGGACAGCGGAAACTACCAGCTGCACCGAGATGTTGCCCCGAAATTCATTTATCTGGGGGCTGAAGGCAAGGTCTATTATATCGCCCTCGCTTATGCCGCAGTCAGCGGCATTGTGGGAAAAGTATATACATTCAAAGGCGCTGCCGCCCAGACGAATACGCATACGCAGGTGGCGGCCGCCCCCAACTTCGTTGAGGGCATCCACCCTCACACCGCTAAGGCACAGCACAGGCTTGTGGTTTGCGTTGCCGTAAGGCTCCAGCAGATCGAGGGAGCGGACATTTTCTATGCTCAGCATTGCAGGCTCTGTAATAAGCAGGTCGCACTGCACCTCGGCAACAGGCTGAGGTTTGTTACTGTAGTAATAATCCTTAAGGGCCTGACGGAAATCATCCAGCTTATCCCTGTGGATGTTGAGGCCGGCAGCCAGTGCGTGACCGCCAAAGCCCAGCAGATGTTCAGAGCAGGCGGAGAGCGCTTCAAAAAGGTTGAAGCCGCCATGACTGCGGCAGGAGCCTTTGCCAATGTCGCCGTTGAGGCAGATGATAATTGCCGGCATGGAGTACTGCTCCGCAAGGCGGGAGGCAGCAATGCCTATAACGCCCTGATGCCACTTGTCGCTGGCCAGAACGATGGGGCCATCAGGCTTGTGGCTGCGCATCAGCTCATTGGCTTCCTTCCAGATTTCAAGCTCAATGCTCTGCCGCTTGCGGTTGAGCTCACAGAGCTCATGGGCAAGAGCGGAGGCAGAAGCCTCATCCTCGCTCATTATAAGCTTTGCGGCGGTGACAGTCTGGCCCAGTCTGCCGGCAGCGTTAAGGCGTGGGGCAAGGCTGAAGCCAACAGTGGATGCGTTGAGCTTTTTTATATCTACCGAAGACTCCTTCAGCATAGCGGCGATGCCGGGGCGAGGGGCCTCCACAATGCGTTTAAGGCCGTAGCGGACAAGAAAGCGGTTTTCACCCACCAGGGGCATGACGTCTGCAATGGTGCCGATGGCCACAAGATCAGCATAGCGGTGCAGCATTTCACGGCTGCTGCCCTCGCAGGCACACACCAGCTTCAGCGCAACACCCACGCCGGACAGGTCCTTGTTTGGATAAGTATCCCCTTCGCGCTTGCAATCTATAAGCGCCGAAACTTTGGGCAGAGAATCGGGCTTGCATTCATGGTGGTCGGTGATGACCATGTCGATGCCGAGACTCTTTGCATACTCCGCTTCTTCAACTGCGGTGATGCCGCAGTCAACAGTGATCACAAGGCTTACGCCCTTTTCCCGCAGATTCTTCAACGCTGCCATATTAAGACCATAGCCTTCATCACTGCGGTCAGGGATGTAGGGGTGGCATTCAATCCCCTTGCTTCTCAGATAGTCCGTTACCAGACAGGTGGATGTGATGCCGTCCACGTCATAGTCACCGTAGACCGAGACTATCTCGCCTTTTTCGATGGCACGGAGAATGCGCTCCTTGGCTTTGTCCATGTCAAGCATGAGCAGGGGATCAAAAAGCTCTTCTTCGCCGCCGCGCAGCAAAAGCTCCGCCTCATCGGCGGTTTTTATTCCACGCAGCGCCAACACCTGGCTCAGCAGAGGCGGATATCCAGCTTCGCTCAGTTCATGGGGGACACAGGGCCTGGCGTATGGAATTTTCCAGTCCTTATTCTTCATGTTTATCAATCAGCTTTTCTTTTTATTTTTAATAATTAATAATATCAAAATTTCATGCTTTGTTCAATAGCCTGAGGCACTGAAGAAAATAAAAAGGCCTGTTATTGTTTGAACAAACAATAACAGGCTGGAAATATTTTACTTGTTGTAGTCGGTAAGCTTCCTTATGCTGCCGACATTTGCCTCAACATCCAGGCAGTGTGCCAGAGCTTCCTCGGGAGTGGCGCACATCTTATAAAGATCAAGACATGCAGCGCTCATAAAGCCGCGCTTTGCGGTGAGGATCAGCATGGAGTTGAAGTCATCATAGTAGTCGCGGGTGTTGAGCAGGGAGATGCTCTTGGAGTGGCGGCCCAGCTGCTTGAGGGTCAGCACTTCGAAGAACTCTTCAAAGGTGCCGATACCGCCGGGAAGGGCGATGAATGCATCAGCCATTTCTTCCATGATGGCCTTGCGTTCAGACATGGTTTCGGTAAAGATAAACTCAGCCTCGTTCTTCATAAGAACGCCGGGCTCATCGAAAAACTTGGGGGCAATGCCTATAACATGGCCGCCGTTTTCCAGCGCGCCCTTGCCAACAGCGCCCATAAGGCCACCGGAGCCACCGCCGAAAATAAGAGTGTGGCCGTTCTTTGCAATCAGAGCGCCAAGCTCTCTTGCAGCGTCAAAAAATTCAGGGGAGATCTGGTCTGAGGATGCACAGTATACACATATATTCATGGCTAATGCCCTCCAAAAAAATCATAGATAAACCCAGTATAGCACTTATTTTTTAAAATGCAAAGCAAAAATGCTTGACAAAGAAAAATTCAGCCGCTAATATAATTTTGCTATTTTTTAAAATGAGGTAAATAAATGCCCGAATTTCTTGTACACAGCTTAATTCATGCCTTAAAAGACAGCGCAATGGGTATTCCTGTGCTGTTTCTTGCATATCTTTTTATGGAGATTCTTGAGCGCAGCCGCAGGCTCAATGAGGACATGCTCCATGCTTATTCCAAAAAAGCCGGCCCCGCCGTGGGCGGCCTGCTGGGTGTTGTACCCCAGTGCGGCATATCCGGCGCGGCAGCAAGCCTTTTCTCCACCGGCTCTATTACTGTCGGTACCATGCTGGCGGTTTTCTTTGCAACGAGTGATGAGATGCTGCCCATCATGCTCTCCAGCATGAGCGGGGCAAACTCCATCTCCGCCGGGCAGATTGTGGGGATTCTCGTCGGCAAGGCAGGCCTCGGCATTGTGCTTGGCTATATCGTTGATGCTTTTGCCTCCAGACTCTTCGGTCATAAGGATATCCACTCCTTCTGTGAGCGGGAGCACTGTGAGTGTGAGGATGAGGAAGGCAGCGTCTGGCACTCCGCCTTTGTCCACACCATCAAGATTGCCATTATGCTGGTTGTGGTCAACTTCCTGCTCACCCTTGTTATGGAGCTGGGCGGTGAAGAATGGCTGAAGGCTTCCATTATTTCCGTGCCTGTGGTGTCTGAAATCATTCTGGCCATTGTGGGCCTTATCCCTAACTGCGCTGTCTCTGTTGTAATTACCGAGGCTTACCTCTCCGGTATAGTGGGCTTGGGCGGCCTTTTCGCCGGCCTTCTCTCCAACGCCGGTATTGGCCTGCTGGTGCTCTTCCGCAGCAATGCAAACATGAAGGAGAATATCACCATTGTTGCTCTCTCCTGCATTCTCAGCGCCATATCCGGTATTCTTATCGGACTCATATTCTGAATTAGAAAGCTCCCTCAACAGAGGGAGCTTTTTTTGTGATCTACCCACGGGCGGATAATATCCGCCCCTACGATGTGTGTGGATCTGAACATCAGCACAATTTAAAGCCTCCCTCTGACGAGGGAGGTGGCATTTGCGAAGCAAATGACGGAGGGAGAGAAGCCTTCGCAACTACCCCTCAGTCTTACTGTGCCTCATAAGGGTATGACAAGGAGAGCCAGAAAAGAAACATTGGACAGACAAGAAAACTCCCGATGCTTTTGCATCGGGAGTTTTTTAATCTTCTTACAGCACCTTGGCAAGGAATGCCTGGGTGCGGGGGTTCTGAGGATTGTCGAAAAGCTCGTTGGGCTTGTTCTCCTCAATGATGTGGCCTTCGTCCATGAAGATTACGCGGTCTGCAACTTCTCTTGCAAAGCCCATCTCATGGGTGACGACTGCCATGGTCATGCCCTCGTGGGCAAGCTCCTTCATAACGTCCAGAACTTCGCCGACCATCTCGGGGTCAAGTGCAGATGTAGGTTCGTCAAAGAGCATTACTTCAGGCTCCATAGCCAGTGCGCGCACAATAGCGATACGCTGCTTCTGACCACCGGAGAGCTGAGCGGGATATGCATCAGCCTTGTCTGCAAGGCCTACGCGATCCAGAAGCTTCATTGCCAGCTCATCAGCCTCAGCCTGAGTCTTGAGCTTCAGCTTTACAGGGGCGAGAGTGATGTTCTTCTTCACGCTCATATGGGGGAAGAGGTTGAAGTGCTGGAACACCATGCCCATCTTCTGGCGATGCAGGTCAAGATTGACCTTCTTGTCGGTGATGTCGATGCCCTTGAACTTGATTGTACCGGAGGAAGGCTCCTCCAGCAGGTTCAGGGAGCGGAGGAAGGTGGATTTGCCGGAGCCGGAGGGGCCTATGATTGCAACAACCTCGCCGTGGTAAATGTCCAGGCTGCAGCCGTTGAGAGCCTTGATCTGGCCGCCGTTGAACTCCTTTACCAGGTTTTCAACGCTGATGATAATATCATTGTTTATCTCCACGACGCATCCTCCTTTCGATAGCTTCAATGCCCTTGGAAGCGGGGTAGTTGATGCAGAAGTAAATCAGTGCTGCGATGGTGTAGGGAGCCAGGGTGATGTAGGTTGCGGATGCAACAGCCTTTGCGGCAAACATCAGCTCTGCCATGCCCAGCATGGAACAGATGGAGCTCTCCTTGACCATGGTGATGATCTCATTTGCCAGAGCGGGCAGAACGTTCTTGATGGCCTGGGGCAGAACTACCAGCTGCATGGAGCTCCACTTGCTCAGGCCCAGGGAGCGGGCAGCTTCCATCTGGCCTGCGTCAACGGCGAGAATGCCGGCGCGGAAAATCTCAGCCACGTAGGCGGAGGAGTTGAGCGCCAGAGCCACAACGCCGGGGATAAAACGGCTTATGTCCACAAAGCCCAGCACGGTGATGCGGGGAATGCTGATAACGCTGAACAGACCAAAGTAGATAATGCTCAGCTGAACCAGCAGGGGAGTAGAGCGGAACACGGCTATGTAAGCGCCGGAGAGTCCGCGTATCAGTCTGTTTTTGCTCAGTCTCATCAGGGCCAGCAAAAGTGCGGGGACTACTGCCAGCAAAACCGCAAACACAGCCAGCAGCAGGGTGTATTCTATACCCTGTATGAAGAACAGGCCGTATTTGGGCAGGAAGGAAAAGTTGAAAAAGCTTGCAGGACTCATGTCTGCAAAGAGGTTGCTCCACCACATAGGCGCGGATTCCTTTCTCTATAAACTCTCTTGTAAACTACAAATAAACGCGCGAAAGTGCAAAGCTCAATTGAGCTTTGCACCGTTCGCATTAAGCGCAGAGCATATTACTCAGCGGTAACTTCGACTGCAACATCGCCCAGAGCGTCAGCCTCAGCGATGAACTCGGTAACCTTGTCGTTTGCCAGCATGTCAGCAATAGCCTCGTTGATGCCGGGGAGCAGGCCCTTGGGGTCGCCCTTAGCGACTGCAACGCAGTAGGGGTAAGCCTCGCCCAGGTCGCACTCAGCGACAACCAGGTCAGCGTTGGACTCGGCGTACTGCAGAGCAACAGCGCCGTCCAGAACGATGGCGTCCAGCTTATCGTTGACCAGCTGGTTGACCATGTCGTTAACGTTCTGCAGGGAAACCAGGTTTGCACCGGGCATATCGTTCTTGACGATGTCTTCCTTGGTGGTAGCGGTCTGAGCGCCGACGGACTTGCCCTCGAAGGACTCGAGAGTGGTGTACTCAGCAGCGTTTGCAGCCTTTACCAGAACCATGGGGGGATAGTCGGTGTAGTAGGGGTCGGAGAAGTCAGCAGCGTTGAGACGCTCATCGGTGACTTCCATTGCAGCGATGACCATGTCGAAGTCGCCCTTCTGCAGGGAGGCCAGCAGATAGTCAAAGCCCATGTTTTCGACCTGCAGTTCCTTGCCGGTGAACTCAGCGATGTACTTTGCAACGGAGACGTCGATGCCGCCGTAAACCATTTCGCCGTTTTCATCGGGGTACATGAACTCGAAGGGAGCGTAGTCGGCAGAGGTGCCGAGGATCAGCTTTGCAGCAGCCTCTTCAGCAGGAGCAGCCTCTTCCTTTGCGCCGCATGCGCACAGGGCAAAAACCATGACCAGTGCGAGAACCAGTGCGATTATCTTTTTCATTTTATTATCTCCTCAATAAATATTATAGGCAGATTAGTGGAAGCCTTAGCTTCGCGAAGAGTATAACTCTAATCCTATTCAATGTCAACAGATAATTATTCATAATAAAATATAATTCTTTCGGCGTCCAATCTGTGCATATAGGCTGTAAAACCAATGGGATGACCGGGCCTAAAATAAAAAAAGATTAAAAATGACACTTAAATGTAAATAAATCTTGCAGTTATCTGATGAATAGGCTATAATATCATGGCGGTATTCAGTGGAAGAACGCTGCACCGCAAAATGCATGTGAAGAGATAGATGCAAAAATGAATAATCAGATGAATAATTCGTATATTGAAGTGAATATGCAGGCTTTGCTCGCCAATGCCGGGGCAATAATCCAGGGCCTGGGAGAGGGCTGCAAGCTTATCCCCGTGCTCAAGGACGATGCCTATGGTCTTGGCCTTGTGCCGGTGGCAAAGCAGCTTTGTTCCATTGAGGAAATTACGACTCTGGCCGTCTCTCATGTGAGCGAGGGCCTTGCCCTGCGGCAGGCGGGGATTGACAGGGAAATCCTCATTATGGCATCTGCTCTGCCTTTCCAGCTGGAGAGTGCGGTTGAAGCGGGGCTGAGTGTTGCCTGCGGCAGGCTGGGTCTGGCCCATGAGCTTGCGGAGACTGCAAAACAGCTTGGCATGAAAGCCAATATACATATTAAAATAGATACCGGTTTGCACCGTATCGGCATCGAGGCAGAAGAACTGGATGAGTTTATCTCAGAGCTGAAGTCAAATGGGGAATACCTGAAGATAGGCGGCGCATTCTCCCACTTCTCAAATTCATCCAATGCTGAGCTTAGCCACAGTGAACACGGCTTGTTCTGTGCTGCTGTGGAGAAGATAAGAGCATCCGGCATTGAAATTCCGTTCTGCCATATGGCAAGCTCTGCCACTTCTGAAAGCTGCCCTGAATACAATATGGACGCGGTGCGCATCGGCCGCCGGCTTTATATGGATAATCCCACAAAGCCCTTGGGCAATATCAAAGAACTTGCAAGCTGGCGCAGCCACATAAGCAACATCAAAGCCCGCAAGGCTGGCGACAGCATAGGCTACGGTGATGGCGTAAAGCTTGATAAGAACAGCGTGATTGCCACCGTGGGCATAGGCTACGGCGACGGGCTCAATCAGGATCTGGTGAAGATAAAGGCCCCGCTGCTGGTTAATGGCAAAACTGCACATTACACCGCCTGCTGTATGGATCAATGTATGATCGATGTCAGTGGTATTGACTGCAGGGTAGGGGATGAGGTAACTTTCTTTGGCTATGATGCAGCCGGTAACTATCTCTCCTCTCAGGATATTGCCGCAATGGTAAATGATGATGAGGGCTGCGGCCTGACATCTGCACTCTCTCCCCGCGTGGCCAGAGTTTATAAATACTGAAATTATTAGCACTCGTATATCGCGAGTGCTAATTTTAATATTTTGTTCATAATCATTGCTATATTTATTAACATTTGTTGGGTATCTTATATACAGAACGAAACGAAAGTTATAAATCATCGTTCAAAACTTAATGTGTTAATAAAAAATGGAGGTATATATTATGTTCGAACTTATTCCTATGGAGCGCCGTATGGCAAACTTTGATCCTTTCCGCATGATGGCAGATATGGAGCGCAGCTTCTTTGGCCAGCCCTCCACCAGAGCCGTCTCCGCTTTCCGCACTGATGTCAGCGACATTGGTGATGCTTACAAGCTGGAGGCAGAGCTGCCCGGCTTCAAGAAGGAAGACATCAGCATTGACATCAAGGACGAGCGCCTGACCATCTCTGCCGAGCGCAAGTTTGAAAATGAGGACGAAAAGCCCAACTTTGTAAAGCGTGAGCGCTACTACGGTTCTTACAGCCGCAGCTTTGGTCTGGAGGGTATCAACTCCGATGGTATTGAGGCCAGCTATGAGGACGGTGTTCTCAGCCTTAGACTGCCCAAGCAGATGCCTGTTGTCCCCGAAAGCCGCAGAATCGAAATTAACTGAAAATCTTCCTTAATCCTCTCCTTAATTCCGAAATCCCCGGGTTTTTACCCGGGGATAATTTTTGCAAATAAAACTATGTTAATTATAATACGTTAATTATATTAAGTAAATTATATAAAGTTAACAGTAATATGTAAATAATATTAAGTTTACTAAAATGCGTAAATTATAATATGTCAATAAAATTAAGTAAACAAAAATAGGTAAATAAGAATATGTAAATGAAATTATGAAAACCAAAGCCGCGCTTGTGCCTTAGATTATGCCGTGCTATAATGAGCCCGGGGTGATGATATGAAACTGCTTATTAATGCCATGACAAAATATCTGGCCGGCCTTGTGCTGGTGGGATTGCTGCTGTTTCCGGCAGCTGGCGGCTTTGACTATATGAATGCCTGGCTTTTTATCGCCCTGCTTTTTGTACCCATGTTTCTGCTGGGGCTTGTGCTTTTTCTTAAGGCACCGGAGCTGCTTCAGAAGCGGCTTAACAGCAAGGAAAAGGAGAATGCCCAGAAGGGCGTTGTACTTGCCGCTCTGCTGATCTTTGTGGGCGCTTTTATGCTGGCGGGTCTTGACCATCGTTTTGGCTGGACCCATGTGCCTGCCTGGCTTGTGGCTGCGGCCTCTGTTATTCTTCTTGTTTCCTACGGCCTTTATGCCGAGGTTATGCGTGAGAATGCCTATCTCTCCCGCACAGTGGAAGTGCAGGCCGGACAGAAGCTGGTTGACACCGGGCTTTATGGCATCGTGCGCCATCCCATGTATGCTGTTACCATACTGCTTTTTCTCTCCATGCCTCTGGTTCTGGGCTCATGGATTTCCTTTGCGCTGCTTCTTGTCTATCCTCTGGTGATTGTTCTGAGGATAAAAAACGAGGAGCAAGTGCTGGAAAAGGGCCTTGAGGGCTATAAAGAATACAAAAACAAGGTAAAATACCGGCTTATCCCCGGAATATGGTGATGCTATGGTAGAGATTATAAGAGAGCATCTGTACGATTTACAGGACATGAAATACAAGGCTTTTCACTGCAGGCTTATTCCCAACGTGGACCCGGATACAGTAATCGGCGTGCGTACACCTGCGCTGAAGGCCTATGCAAAGGAACTGAAAAATGTGGATGTTTCCGCCTTTCTCAGTGATTTGCCCCATAAATATTACGATGAAAACAATCTCCACGCTTTTCTCATCATGTCCAGCAAGGACTATGCTGAGGGGCTGGAGGCTGTAAAAGCTTTTCTGCCATACCTTGACAACTGGGCTACCTGCGATCTGCTGCGCCCTGTAAGCTTCAAAAAGCACCGGGCGGAGCTTCTGGAGGAGATAAAGCTCTGGCTGCGCTCGGAACATACATACACTCTTCGCTTTGCCATGGAAATGCTGATGGTCCATTTTCTGGACGAGGATTTCAATGCCGAGTACCTTGAGTGGCTTGCTGAAATACGCAGCCAGGAATATTATGTAAACATGATGCTGGCCTGGTACTATGCCACCGCCCTTGCAAAGCAGTGGGAGGCCACGCTGCCTTATATCGAAAAGCGAGGGCTTGACAAGTGGGTGCATAATAAGACTATCCAGAAAGCCATCGAGAGCTACCGTGTGACGGATGAGCAGAAGGCACATCTCAGGACGCTGAGAATATTATAGGAGCTGTATTTTATGGACATGGCCTTGATTCTTTTCAATAAGCTGCTGTCAATGTTTTTGCTGATTGCAGTAGGCTGGATTTTTGTGCGCTCCGGGATGCTGAAATCACAGGAGAGCAAGGCTCTGTCCCTGCTGTCCCTTTATGTGGTTGGCCCTGTTGCGATAGTCAATGCTTTTGAAGTGGAGCCCACAAGCGAGGTTATAAGCGGCCTTCTTCTGGCGGCGTTCTTCGCGGTGCTGACCCATGTGATATTTATTGGCGGTGTCAAGCTGCTGCAAAGACCGCTGAAGCTCAATGAGATTGAGCGGGCATCCGTTATCTATTCAAATGCCGGTATGATTGCGATCCCGGTTGTAACTGCCATACTGGGGCCGGAGTGGGTTATCTACACCTGCTCATATAATGCGGTGCAGCTTTGCCTTCTGTGGACCCATTGCCGCATCCTTATCTCTGGCGAAAACAGGATTGAGCCTAAGAAAATTCTCCTGAACCCAAATATAATCGCCATTGCCTTGGGCATGTTCATTCTCTTCAGCGGCTTTCGCTTTCCTGGCCCCATCAGCAGCGCCATTGACGATGTGGCCGGAATGATTGGCCCGGTGGGGATGATGATAACCGGTATGATAATTGGCGGTATGCCGCTTAAAAGGCTGCTGGGGATGAAAAGAGTCTGGCTGATTGTGTTTTTGCGATTGATTGTGGCACCCGGTGTAATGGTTCTTATCGCCAAGTACAGCGGCCTTGCGGCCCTTGTGCCCAATGGTGAAACTGTGCTGCTTATTAGCCTGCTTTCCTTTGCAGGGCCCAGCGGCGCCACCGTTATGCAGATGACTCAGATTTACAGAAGTCATGAGCTTTCGGAATACGCCGGCGCAATAAATGTAATCAGCATGTTGTGTCTTGCAATATCCATGCCCCTTATGGTGGCCTTTTATTACGCATGAAAAAAACAGCTGTGGTTTTTACCACAGCTGTTTTTTGTTGTATTGAGTTATCAGCCTACCATGGTGCAGAGATCGTCAGCAACAACGAAGTCTGCATCGGTGCATGCGCGGATATCCTCAACAGTCAGACCCTCTGCGATCTCCTTGAGAACCAGAGCTTCGGGAGTGACCTGGAAGTAGCACTTCTCAGTGACGATATCAGTGACGCACTTTGCACCGGTCAGAGGCAGGGTGCAGCGCTTTTTGATCTTGGATTCGCCGTTCTTCTCGCAATGCTCGGAAGCGACGATGATTCTCTTGACGCCTGCGCAAAGGTCCATTGCGCCGCCCATGCCGGGAGCGACCTTGCCGGGAACGATCCAGTTTGCGATGTTGCCTTCCTGGTCAACCTGCAGGGTGCCAAGAACAGCAGCGTCAACGTGACCGCCGCGGATCAGACCGAAGGATACGGAATGTTCAACAACAGAGCCGCCCTTGATTGCGGAGGTGGGCTGGCCGCCTGCGTCGATCATATCGGGGTCAGCATCTGCCCAGGAGGGAGCTTTGCCGGAACCCACAATGCCTATCTCAGCCTCGAGCCAGACCTCGACGCCTTCAGGCAGATAGTTGACACACTGAACGGGAAGACCGATACCGAGGTTGACAAGGTCGCCGTCCTTAAAGAATTTTGCACAGCGGGAAGCTATGAGAGCACGTCCGGTTAATGCCATATTACTTTCCTCCTTCAGCAGCTTTTGCTTCAGCCTTTGCCTTGGCTCTCTGCCACATGGGGCAGAAAGGCTTCTTCTCGCCCTTGCGGACGTAGATATAGTCGATAACGGGAGCGGGAACGTCGATATCGTCGGGACCCAGCTCACCTACTTCAACCAGTTCCTCGACCTCGCAGATGACGGTGTCAGCAGCGAAGGCCATGTAGTAGTTGGTGGCGTTTGCGGTGAGACGGAACTTGATGTTGCCGTACTCGTCGCCCTTCCATGCCTTGATGATTGCTACATCACCGTGGATGGGCATCTCAAGCAGATAGTCCTTGCCATTGAGGTTGAGGACCTGCTTACCCTCAGCAACGTCAGTGCCGACACCGGTGGGGGTCAGAACGCCGCCCAGACCGAAGCCGCCTGCGCGGATACGCTCAGCGAAAGTACCCTGGGGGATGAACTCAACCTCCAGCTCGCCAGCGAACATCTGGTCCTTGGCTACGGGGTTAAGGCCGATGTGGGTGGTGCGCAGGGTCTTTACCTGCTTGTTGACAATCAGTCTGCCAACGCCCTGATCGGGCATACCGCCGGAAACTGCGATAGCCTCAATGTCCTTTACGCCCTTTTCAAGAACGCCGGTGATGACCTCTTCTGCGGAAAGCTCGCCGTGCCAGTCACCGAACAGAATGGTCTGTCCGTCTTTGACGTTGGCAACGCACTGTTCCAGTGTAGATACCTTATTTTTCAAATCTCTTCCACCTTTCAGTAAGATATATCGTTCAATTTAAATTTTATTTGCCTTCAAACTGAGCCTTGCGCTTCTCCATGAATGCCTTGCAGCCTTCCTGGAAGTCCATGGAAGCGGCAACCTCGCGCTGAGTGGGAATCTCAGTCTCTTCAAGCCACTGCTTGTAGTCTGCATAGACGGTGTTGTAAATCTGCTTCTTGATATTCTTGTAGGAGAGCAGGGGACCTGCAGCCAGCTTCTTTGCAAACTTCATGGTGACCTCGTCCAGCTCCTCGGGAGCGCATACCTTGTATGCCAGACCCAGAGCCTTGGCTTCCTCTGCGCCTACGGGACGGCCGGTAGCAGCCAGCTCCATTGCGCGGCTGGTGCCGATGGCCTTGCACAGCAGGTAGGTTGCGCCGGTATCGGGAACCAGACCCAGATTAACGAATGCAAGGATGAACTTTGCATTGTCAGCGCAGATCATAAAGTCGCCGCCCAGAGCCAGGGACACGCCTGCACCTGCAGCTGCGCCGCAGACAGAGGTGATGACCATCTTGCTCATCTTCTTCAGACCGTCTGCAACAACGCCGACCTTTGCAATCAGACCGTCCATGTTGACCTCACCGCCGGCCTGGATCAGCTGGTAGAAGTAGCCAATGTCGCCGCCGGCAGAGAATGCCTTGGGAGTACCCTTGAGGACAACAATCTTGACGTTGGGGTCCTTCTCAGCTGCGTCAACCACGTACATCAGCTCGTCAGCCATCTGCTCGTCGATGGCGTTGAGGTTTTTCAGATAGTTCATGGTGATGACTGCAATGCCGTCTTCAACGGTATAGATCAGCTTTTTGAGTTCCATAATTTTCCTCCATAAAAATAATATTTTCCGGGGGCAGCACCCGCCGCCCACTAAATTACAATACCGAATTCACTGTTAAATATAATACCACTTTGCGCCATCCTTAAACAAGCGGTAAACTGACTAATAAACTCTGCCAAGAATTTGACAAAATGACGAAAAGCCCCTGATGAAAATCAGAGGCTTTTTGAAAAGCTATCAAATAAGCAGCATTGCCGCCAGAGTCAGCACAATAAGCAGCGCAAAGTTCATTGCAAGAAAGCACTTCATAAAGGCGCCGAGGCTTGCATTTTCAGAATGGCTGTAGAGCTTCATGCTTATAAGACTTGCAAGGCTTGCCACTGGGGTACCGAGACCGCCGATGTTCACGCCAAGCAGCAGGGCTTTGCCGTTTTCGGTAAAGCCGGAGAGCAGCAGCGCCGCCGGCACATTGCTTATCACCTGGCTTGCTGCAATTCCACAAAAAAGCTCGCGCCCATTAAGCAGTGCGCTCAGCGCTCTTTCCACCGGCTCCAGCCTTGCAAGATTGCCGGCAAAAACAAAGAAGCACACAAAGGTGAACAGCAGCAGAAAGTCCGCATGCTTGAGCCGCTTCCGGTCAAAGATCAGCAGCACAATCATAAGTACAAGCAGCATTACTTCCCAACGTATCATGTGCAGCACTTCCAGCATGCACAGCACGAAAAGAGCCAGATACATTGCCAGCTGCTTCACACGCAGTATGGGCTCCTCACCGAGGAAAATGTCCACATGGGCATGGGGCAGCTTCATGCACAGCAGCAGGATCAGCACAAGGGACAGCGCCCAGATGGGCAGGGTGACCTTGATAAAATCCAACATGCTGAAATTATAATAGGAAAAGAGGAAAAGATTCTGGGGATTTCCCACTGGGGTCAGCATACTGCCAAGGTTTGCCGCCACGGTCTGGAGAACCACCACCCACACAAGCTCCTTCTCCTGATGGGCAAGGCCCAGCACAACAACGGCGAAGGGTACGAAAGTCAGCAGCGCCACATCATTTGTAACCAGCATGGAGCTGAAGAAGCACAGCAACACCAGAATGATGCCGATTTTTCTTGCAGAGTCCGCCTTCTCACAGAGCTTGTGGGCAAGGTAACCGAATACGCCGGCCCGGCGCAGACCGCTGACAACGACCATCAATGAGTAGAGCAGTGCCAGCGTGCGAAAGTCAATATAGCCGATGTACTCGCTGTCGATGGGGACAAGGATGCAGCTGAAAAGCGCCGCGATGAAGGCCACGCAGAGCGTGGGCTCTCTTTTAACAAAGTCTTTTATATGTGCCATTTATATCGCCTTTCCATTGAGCACGGCCTCAACCAGCCTGTCGCCGATGTAGCGCAGCTTGAGAGAGAAGAAGGGCTCGTCCGTATCCAGCAGGCGGAGGAAAATCTTATCTCCCTCCCAGATGGGCAGGTCAAGAAGCGCCTGCTTGTCTATCCACTCAAGCTCGCCCTCGTCGCACTTTTTGATCTCGCCGGAAAAATCATTGCTGTCAAAAAGGTGCATGTACTCCGTGCCCCATTCGTCGGACACGAAGGTGACGATGCCCCGGTACTTCCAGGAATGGAGCGTAAGCCCGGTCTCTTCCTTTACCTCGCGCAGCAGGCAGTCCTCCGGGCTTTCGCCCTCTTCAAACTTTCCGCCTATGCCTATCCATTTGTCCTTGTTCTCGTCTATTGTTTTCTTTACCCTGTGGAGCATCAGGTATTTGCCCTCACGCTCAATGTGGCATAAAGTTGTGTTTCTCATATTAATCACCGCAGGGATTATAATACGCGAAAAGCCAAAATGGAAGAGGGAAAATAAAACTGTGTTTTCCCTGAAATGTGTGCTATAATCGTTTGGCAATCAACAGGAGGGTACAGCAATGAGCGAATTCTTTATACAGGCCATAGGCTATGTGGGCCTTTTGTTTTTCCTTGTCTCATATCAGATAAGGTCGAACCGGGTTCTGTTCCTGTTCCAGCTTCTTGGCTGCATAATCTTCAGTGTCCAGATGGCTCTGCTGGGTGCCTTCAGCGGCTCGCTGAGCCTTTTGGTTAATATCCTTCGAAACGTCCTTCTGCTGAAAGTAGATAGCTGGAAGTGGGTCAAGAACAAGCTGACTCTCGCTGCGGTCATTGCTCTGCTGGGGCTTATAACGCTCTACACCTGGGCAGGCCCTATGAGCCTTCTGCCCTTTGCCTCCGTTGCCATCAGCAGCATAGGCTACTGGACTAACAATGCCCAGAAGATAAGACTTTCCCAGCTCTTTGCATCGCCCTGCACGCTGGTGTATGATATTCTCATCGGCTCCTGGGGCGGCGCCTGCACAGAGGCTATGACCCTTATGTCCATTGTCGTTTCTATCTTCCGCTTTGGCTGGGCGAATCTGGGAGAGGAAAAATGAACAGAGATATCCTTATCCGCACAGCAAGGCCAGATGACGCGGCGGCGCTGCTGGATATATACGCCTGGTATGTGGAAAATACTGCGCTGAGCTATGAATACGCCGCGCCTTCCGAGGACGAGTTTCGCGGCAGAATAATTAATATAATGAAGCAATACCCCTACCTTGTGGCAGAGCAGGCCGGAGAAATACTTGGCTATGCTTATGCTTCAAAGTACCGTGAGCGGGAGGCCTACGCCTGGAACGCGGAGACTTCCGTGTACCTGCATCCCGATGCCCGCGGAAAGGGAACTGGCAAGATGCTCTATACCCGGCTGGAGGAGCTGCTTCGGGCTCAGGGCGTGGTGAAGCTTATGGCCAGTATCACCATGCCAAAGGATGGGTATTCCGATTTCGGCAGCCTCCGGTTTCATGAGCGTATGGGCTTTAAGCTGGCAGGCAGATTTGAAAATTGCGGCTATAAGTTCGGCTGCTGGTACACTACTGCCATTATGGATAAGTTTATTTCCGAGGCAAGGGATAACATGGCTCCCATAAGGACGTTTGATGAAATCAGAGACAGATTTGGAGTGTAAAATATGAACGCTAAAAAAGCCAATATTATTTTCTGGATTATGCTTATAGCCGGCGCACTGATAAGCGGTATCGGTTCCACCGAGGGTATTCAGTGGATGGCAATGATGGGCATCGCCCTGATGATGGGGGGCCTTCTGGTCAAAGTGCTTATGTACCGCTGCCCCCATTGCGGCAAATATCTCGACCGCAGCACAGGCGACTTCTGCCCTTACTGCGGCAAAAAGATAGGATAAAAAACGCGCCATCTTCTTGCAGATGGCGCGTTGGATTTTAATCAAGATCCTTTACCAGGTGACGATACTTGGAGAAATTGTATTTTTCTTTCTTCTGGGTGATGTCTCCGTACTCAATGGCTTCCACGGGACAGTTGCCTATACAGGCCATGCAGTGGGTGCAGCTGTTGCCCCATACGGGTCGCTTATCCTTGAGCTTTATATTGTTAAGTGGGCAGCGTCTTTCGCACATGCCGCAGCCAATGCACTTATCGGTGGAATAGAAATCTTTTGCGGTCAGCTTGTATTTTACCCACACGGGGTTAAAGGGGACGGTGACCACGGTTTCCCAAAGCTGTACTTTTCTTGCGCTCAGCTCCTGACCGGACTTTATAAGCTCTGCCACATCATCAAGTTTTGAGTGAGACTCAAGTATACGCTCCTCAATTTCCTCTTGGGTGTGCTGAGAGTAAGCATCACTTGCAACATAATTTCTGGGCATGCGGAATTCTGCGTGACCGCAGTAAGTCATCATCTTCTTTTCAACAAGCTTCTTTGCTAGAACGCCGGCTATTCCGCAGTAACCGCCGCTGGTAAAGATAAAATAAACTTCACGGCTGCCAAGAAAGCTCTGATTTTCAAGATAATCGCTTAAAAATCTGGGCATCTCACATACGATGATGGGCGCGCAGATAACAAAAGGCTTTTTGGAGCGAAGCAAAGAATTGTCTTTTGCTTTTATTCTGTCCAGCAAATTCAGGCATTCGTCATCCAGCCGCTTTGCGATTTCCTGTGCTATGTATTCGGTGTTGCCGGTGGCAGAGTAGTATAAAACCATGGCAAGGATCCTCCAGCTTTCCATTTTATAATATAATATGTTATACTGATGTAAACTCAGTATAAACAGGGGTAAACGCCAATGCAAGACATAAAGCGTATAAATCGTGTTATTGAAATGGAAAAACATTATAATGCCTGCTGTGCGGGTGAGCTGGAAAATATATCGTTGCTGCGGGAATACATGGACAGCGGGCTCTGGCTTTCAGACTATGAGGCGGACGAGCGGGGTGAGCTGCCCCGTGATCTCAGACGCGGCGTGCTGAGCCAGGACGGGCTTTATGATCTTCTGCACAATATTGAAAATAAAGATGCACCTTAAAAATAAGGTGCATCTTTTGTATATGTTCTGCATATATTAGATCTGCATTCATTTTTTATTCATAAAATGGCGATTTAAAGTCTTGTATACTTTGTGCGCCATTACCTAAAAACCGGATACTGTTATGTGCATGTTGACTGGTGTTTGTAGCATAATCTACAAATAAATTTACGTTAACAAAATGTTCATTGACAATTTGACGGGATGATGCTACAATCCAGCCGTATTCAGAAAATGAATGTAATTCGTTTGGAGTGCTCGAAGGAAGCGCTTCAGAAAGGAGTCCAAATGGAAAATACCAATTACGCTCTTGTCAGTGCAGATGAAAGAGGCACCGTGCTTGCACTGAGAGGTTGTGTGAATGCTGAAAATTCACAGAGTGTTGAGGGCGGTCTGCTGACTCTGCGTGCAGCACATCCTGCCGGAACTCTCTCTATTGACGCAAGTGTGCTCGACGGCATCACCGGTGCCGGCATGAATGTTCTGATGCGTATCAGAAAGAACGAAGAGAGCCTGAGATTGTTCAACGTCTCTAACGATGTTTACGAGACTCTCAGCAACAATGGCCTTACCAGTGTCATCAAGGTCGAAAAGGCACAGAATCATATTACTCACTGATAAAAAACAAAATCCCAACTCCAAAGGAGTTGGGATTTTTTTGCTCTTATACTCTGATTTTGTCACGGGTGATGTCTGCAAGAGTAGCTGCGCCGCACATGGTCATGGTGCCCTTGAGCTCGGCAATGATCTTGTCCATGTAGACATTGAAGCCCTCGGCTCCGCCACCGTAGATCATAGGCAGGATGGGACGACCGATAAGCACGCCGTCTGCACCCAGAGCCAGAGCGCGGAACACGTCAACGCCGGAGCGGATGCCGCCGTCAACAAGGATAACGGTCTTGCCCTTGACGGCCTCGACGATCTCAGGCAGAACCTCAGCGGTGGAGGGGACAGCGCCCTGAACACGACCGCCGTGGTTGGAGACAACGATGGCTGCAGCACCGGCCTCAACGGCCTTGAGTGCGCCCTTTGCGGTCATGACACCCTTGACGATGAAAGGCATCTTGGCATAGGAAATGATTTCCTTCATCTCGTCAACGCTCTTGCTGCCGGCGTTGGGGTTCATAGCCTTGAGGAAGGGCAGGCCTGCACCGTCAACGTCCATGCCGCAGGAGAAGATGTTCTTCTCATTGAGAACATCCAGCTTTTCGAAAACAGCTTCCTTGTTCCAGGGCTTGATGATGGGGCAGCCAACACCGTCCACTTTGGTCATATCCTCGGCGGAGGAGAGCATGATTGCGGGGTCAACGCCGTCACCGGTGAGAGCCATCAGACCGTATTCATATGCGGCCTTGATGAGAATTTTATTATATTCGATGTCCTTGTATTTGGGGCCATAGTGCAGGTCAATGGAACCCAGAGGAGCGACAAAGATGGGGGCCACAAACTTTCTGCCGAACATCTCGAAAGATACGTCGGGGTCTGCATTGGGGCAGAGGGTGTCCATGTTCACGCAGATCTCCTGCCACTTCTCATAGTTTCTTGCAGCGCCGTTACCGGGGAACTTGCTGCCGGGGCCGGGCATGGAATTGCCGCAGGCTTTGCCGTTGCATACGGGGCAGGCCTTGCAGTAAGGGCCAACCTGGTCCTTTGCGGCGGCGAGGATCTCATTATAGTTCATAGTGATCGCTCCTTTAATATGTATTTATTAACTAATATATTATCTGACAAAATCAGGAATATGTCAATGCTCTTGAAGACCGCTGAGATCCCACTCAGGCAGCATTTCCTCCGTGGCGGAGCTCAGCTCCTGCCAGTAACCGGAGAGCCCGCGCTTTTGCATATAGCGGATGAGGCGGGAGTTTGTGTCCGCCTCCAGTGTCTGCTGCAGCTCCGGATAATCCTCCAGACCCTCAGCGGGTGGGGTATACTGGCTCATCAGGGAGAAAAGCACGCTGTCCTCGGGAAATTCATCAGCAACGAAGTCTATCACATCCATGGAGTTGAACTTCTCACCGGGCAGAATAAGATGGCGGATGAGCATACCGCGCTGCATTATGCCGCGCTCATCCAGCTCGTATGCGCCAACTTGTCTGTACATCTCTTTTATGGCGGCAGCGGCCACCTCCGGATAATCTTCTGCCTTGCTGTATTTTCCGGCAAGGGCTTTGTCCCAATATTTGAAGTCCGGCATATAAACCTGCACCAGCCCTTCCAGCATTTTGAGCCCTTCAATGCTCTCATAGCCGGAGGAATTCCACACCACGGGTATACCCAGCTCAAGGCCGCTCAGCGCCTCGGCAATGGCAGGGATGAAATGAGTGCCGGTCACAAGGTCAATGCTGTCAACGCCGGAATCCCGCAGCCTGAGTATTGTGTCCCGCAGCTGCTGAACATTTAATACCATTCCGCCCTGACCGCGGCTTATATCCCGGTTCTGACAGAACACACATTTAAGATTGCAGCCGGTGAAAAAAACAGCGCCTGTACCGCGCTCACCGGCGATGCAGGGCTCCTCTCCAAAGTGGGCTGCAGCCCTTGCAACAGTGGGCAGCAGGGTGCTTTGGCACATTCCACCGGAAATCTGCTCAGTTCTTAAGGCACGGCATTTTCGCGGACAAAGGCTGCATTTGAGCTCCATAAGTTCTCCTTTTCGGAAAAAGATTGATTGATAAATAACTGACATATGCAAAATGACCACAAAAAGCCACTTACAGCTACTGATTATAGCTTTATTTTGTATATTATGCAAGAATAATAAAAAAATAGAAAAAAGTACATGATTTTTAAATTTTTTGTGCTAAAATTAAGTCGAACTTTAGATTGAGATAATCAATTTTTGGCAGCAGACAGCCTGAAAAGGAGTCGCGAAATGCTCGATATTGTTCTCGTGGAGCCTGAGATACCCCATAACACCGGCGCAATCGCCAGAACCTGCGCCGCCACCGGGGCTAGGCTGCATCTTATAAAGCCGCTGGGCTTTGATATTTCTGATAAAATGGTCAAGCGCTGCGGCCTTGATTATTGGTATCTGGTAGATATCACGGTCTATGAAAACCTGGATGAGTTTTTCATGAAGCACGGCGACAAGAATATTTTCCTTGCCACAACCAAAGCGCCCCATGCCTACCATGAGGTGGATATGAGCGGTGATGTGGCCATTCTTTTCGGCAAGGAGACGGCGGGATTGCCGGAAGCTCTGCGGGAAAAATACTATGACCGTTGCATCCGCATCCCCATGATAAGTGAAGCCCGGAGTCTGAACCTTTCAAACTCCGTTGCTATATTGGCTTATGAAGCTTTGAAACAGCAGGGCTTTCCCGGCCTGCTGGAGACGGGCTCCATGGCCAAAACCCAGTAATCTACACAGCAAGACTGACCCCCAGCTTGATTTGAAATTTTTTTAGGAGGATCACCATGAACTACAACAAGAAGACCGTTTACGATGTTGACGTTAAGGGCAAGAAGGTTCTGCTCCGCTGCGACTTCAACGTTCCCCAGGACAAGAAGACCGGCGAGATCACCAGCG
Organism: Oscillospiraceae bacterium; assembly: GCA_017410425.1. Classification (GTDB taxonomy): domain Bacteria; phylum Bacillota; class Clostridia; order Oscillospirales; family Oscillospiraceae; genus Limivicinus. Next base: position 4,251 of record JAFQQV010000071.1, on the reverse strand, counting down.
ACAAGCGTATCGTTGCAGCCCTCCCCACCATCAAGTACCTGCTCGAGCAGGGCGCTGCCGTTATCGCATGCTCCCACCTGGGCAAGCCCGTTGCCACCTTCGACAGCTATGTAAAGAAGCAGGTTGAGAAGGGCAAGAACGAAGCTGACATCACCCGCGAAGAGTGGGAGAAGTCCCTCAAGAAGCTGACTCTGGCTCCCGTTGCAAAGCGCCTGAGCGAGCTGCTTGGTATGGATGTTGCCTTCGCTTCCGACACCATCGGCGAGGACGCACAGGCCAAGGCCGCTGCTCTCCAGCCCGGTCAGGTAATGCTGCTTGAAAACCTCCGCTTTGCCAAGGGCGAGACCAAGAACGATCCCGCATTCGCAAAGGCTCTGGCTGACATGGCTGAGATCTTTGTTTCCGATGCATTCGGTACCGTTCACAGAGCACATGCTTCCACCGCTGGCGTTGCTGCATATCTGCCTGCATACTCCGGTCTGCTGGTCAACAAGGAACTGAGCATCATGGGCAAGGCTCTTGATGATCCCAAGCGCCCCTTCGTTGCAGTTCTGGGCGGCGCAAAGGTTTCCGACAAGATCGCTGTTATCAACAACCTCCTTGAGAAGGCTGACACCATCATCATCGGCGGCGGCATGGCCTACACCTTCAAGAAGGCTCAGGGCTTTGAGATCGGCAAGTCCCTCCTCGAGGCTGACCGTATTGACTACGCAAAGGAAATGATCGCCAAGGCAGAGGCCAAGGGCGTCAAGTTCCTGCTCCCCAGCGACCACGTCTGCGCAGCAGAGTTCTCCGCTGATGCAGAAGCAGTTGTCACCGAAGGCGACGATATCCCCGCAGACATGATGGGTATGGACATCGGCCCCAAGACCGTTGAGGCATTTGCCGCTGCAGCCGCAGAGGCAGGCACTGTTGTCTGGAACGGCCCCATGGGTGTTTTCGAGTTTGACAAGTTTGCAAACGGCACCAAGGCAATGGCCAAGGCACTGGCTGAGTCCGGCGCTACCACCATCGTTGGCGGCGGCGACAGCGCAGCAGCAGTTGAGAAGCTGGGCTTTGCCGAGCAGATCACCCACATTTCTACCGGCGGCGGCGCTTCTCTCGAGTTCCTCGAAGGCAAGGAGCTTCCCGGCGTAGCATGCCTTCTCGATAAGTAATAATAAACAACCGGAGAACTGGAGTAGATAAAAATGAACAGAAAGTACCGTAAGACTGTTATTGCCGGCAACTGGAAGATGAACATGCTGGCATCCGAGATCAAGCCCTTCATGGAGCAGCTCAAGGAGAACATGCCCAAGACCCGTCCCTGCGACGTCGTTCTCTGCACTCCCGCAGTTATGATCCCCGCAATGCTCAAGGCCGGCAAGGACTGCAAGGTTGCAGCCGGTGCTCAGGACGTTTCCAAGCACGAAAAGGGCGCATACACCGGTGAGATCTCTGCAAGCCAGCTGGCAGACATCGGCGCAAAGTACTGCATCGTCGGCCATTCCGAGCGCCGCGAGTACCACGGTGAGGACGATATGCTCATCAACGCAAAGACCAAGGCCCTGCTTGAGAAGGGCATCGCTCCCATCATCTGTGTCGGTGAGAGCCTTGAGCAGCGTGAGATGGATCTGACCATGGAGCACATTGCATACCAGGTCAAGGCTGCTCTCAGCGGCATCGATGCAAGCCAGCTTCGCCGCTGCATCATCGCATACGAGCCCATCTGGGCCATCGGTACCGGCAAGACCGCTACCGCTGAGCAGGCACAGGAAGTCTGCCAGGGTATCCGCGCTGTCATCCGCGGCATCTACGGCGCACGTCCTGCAAGAGCTGTCAGCATCCTCTACGGCGGCAGCATGAACGCAGCCAACGCCGAAGAGCTTCTGGCCCAGCCCGACATTGACGGCGGCCTCATCGGCGGCGCATCCCTCAAGCCTGCAGACTTTGCCACCATCGTCAAGGCAACCGAGCAGGGTGCATAAAAAATCAAACACGGCTCCCGGCAAACGGGAGCCGTACATGTGCTTATTTTCTGAATAAGGAGCATCTATGGGAAACAAAGCAGTTCTTATAATCCTTGACGGTTACGGTCTTGCAAATGCCGGCGCAGGCAATGCAGTTTCCGTAGCCAAGACCCCCAATCTGGACAAGCTCTTCGCTTCCAACCCCTGCAGCACTCTGTCCGCATCCGGCATGGATGTGGGTCTGCCCGCAGGCCAGATGGGCAATTCCGAAGTCGGCCACACCAATATCGGCGCAGGCCGCGTCGTATTCCAGATCCTGCCCAAGATCACCCACGAGATCGAGACCGGCAAGTTCTTTGAAAACGAAGTTTACATCAAGGCCATGGACGATGCCAAGAATAACGGCAAGGCCCTGCACATCATGGGTCTGCTGTCTGACGGCGGCGTTCACAGCCACATCAACCATATCTTCGGCGCACTGGACATGGCAAAGCAGCGCGGCCTGGAGAAGGTTTTTGTCCACTGCTTCCTGGACGGCCGTGACGTTGCTCCCAAGAGCGGCGCTGGCTTTGTAAAGCAGCTGCAGGACAAGTGCGAGGAAGTGGGCAATGCCCGCATCGCCACTGTCCAGGGCCGCTTCTGGGGCATGGACCGCGACAAGCGCTGGGACCGCGTTGAGAAGGGCTACAATGCTCTTGTCTGCGGCGAAGGCATCATGAACTCCGATGCAGTTGCAGCTGTTGAGGCAAGCTACGCAAACGATGTCACCGACGAATTTGTCGAGCCTATCGTTGCCTGCGCAGAAGGCGCAATCAACGCTGGCGACAGTGTCATCTTCATGAATTTCCGTCCCGACCGCGCCCGCGAAATGACCTGGGCTCTCAATCTTGAGAACTTTGATGGCTTTGAGAGAAAGAAAGTTGTCTGCCCCCTGAGCTTTGTCTGCACCGCTCAGTATGACGAGTCTCTGCCTCTGCCCATCGCATATCCCCCCGAGACTATTGAGAACACTCTTGGCGATTACGTCAGCGCAAAGGGCTTCAAGCAGTTCCGCGTTGCCGAGACCGAGAAGTACGCACACGTCACCTTCTTCTTCAACGGCGGCGTTGAGAAGGAAGCCGAGGGCGAAGTCCGCTGCCTCGTTCCCTCTCCCAAGGTTGCAACCTATGACCTGCAGCCCAGCATGAGCGCAAGAGAAGTTGCCGAAAAGTGCGTTGAGGCTATTGCCTCCGATGAGTATCAGCTGATCGTCTGCAACTTTGCAAACCCCGACATGGTCGGCCACACCGGCATCATGGAAGCAGCAGTCGAAGCTGTTGAGACTGTTGACGAGTGCATGGGCAAGATCATGGCTGAGATGGAAAAGCATGCTGACTCCGTTCTGCTGGTCACTGCAGACCACGGCAATGCCGACTGCATGTTCGACGAAAACGGCAAGGTCAACACTGCTCACACCACCAATCCCGTTCCCTTTGCTGTCTGCAAGGAAGGCATCAAGCTCAATGACGGCAGACTGGCCGACATCGCTCCCACCATCCTCCAGCTCATGGGTCTGGAGCAGCCTGCAGAGATGACCGGTGTATCCCTGATAAAGTAAGTCTTGCGCATTATACCCTTTGGTTTTATAATATCCCTGTTAAGCAAAAACATAGAAAAAACATTAGGAGGAAAGATCCGCCATGATCTACACTACTGAAGTTATGCATCAGTGCCCCGTAGCAAAGGGCGCATACCATGGTCCCGCACCCATCCCCGAAGAGGGCAAGTGGGTACAGGTCAAGGAAATCGCAGACGTCTCCGGTTTCACCCACGGTGTGGGCTGGTGCGCACCCCAGCAGGGCGCATGCAAGCTGACCCTGAACGTTAAGAACGGTATCATCGAGGAAGCTCTCGTTGAGACTCTGGGCTGCTCCGGCATGACCCACTCCGCAGCAATGGCATCTGAGATCCTCATCGGCAAGACCCTGCTTGAGGCTCTCAACACTGACCTTGTCTGTGACGCTATCAACACCGCAATGCGCGAGCTGTTCCTGCAGATCGTTTACGGCCGTTCTCAGTCCGCTTTCTCCGAAGACGGTCTGGCTGTCGGCGCTTCCCTGGAAGACCTTGGTAAGGGCCTGCGTTCTCAGGTCGGTACCATGTTCGCCACCAAGGAAAAGGGCCCCCGTTACCTGGAACTCACCGAAGGCTACGTCACCCGCCTCGCTCTGAATGCAGACAACGAGATCACCGGTTACGAGTTCGTCAGCCTCGGCAAGATGATGGACTTCATCAAGAAGGGCGAAGATGCCAATGTCGCAAT
>JAFQQV010000070.1 GCA_017410425.1 Oscillospiraceae bacterium | reverse complement strand
GGCCGAAGGGGCTCCCCTGCTAAGGGAGTAGGGTGTCTATAAAACGCCGCGAGGGTTCAAATCCCTCCTTCTGCGCCAGACAAAGATGGTCATAGAAATATGACCATCTTTGCTATATGCACACATTTTAATATGGAGGGTTACCGAAGTGGTCATAACGGGGCGGTCTTGAAAACCGTTAGGGCGAAAGTCCACGCGGGTTCGAATCCTGCACCCTCCGCCATAAAATCGACAAGTTTCGACAGAAGCTTGTCGATTTTACTTTTTCACTATTACCTCTTCACTTTTCACTCTTCTCTTTCGAAACTTGTCTTTTAGGTAATAAGTAATAGTGAATAGTGAAGAAGTAAAGGTATCCGCTTCGCGGATGATCTATATTTATATGTAAGAGTTCGAAGTCATACGCAAAAACGGCAAAAATATCTTTTTTGTAGTACATAGACAAAAAAGATATAAATCCCTTGCGGAATTTATGAACTGCACTTCGTGCGTGAAATATGCCTGCGGGCGTGGGTGGATTTATTTCATTTTACCTTCGGTGAAACACCGAATATTTCACAATGACCGCAGGTCATTATTTCACATCGGCCTTAGCCGATATTTCACTAAACACATACTACAATCCGGAGTATCTTTCAACCCGGCCTGCGCCACAGCGCAGGTCGAAGCCTGCACCAAACGACATACAATTTCAGCTTTCAAAATTTTTTATTTACAGTATTTTTGCAAACAGCATTTTCCCAAAATGATATAATTAAAATAATACAAAGATGGGAGGTAGGCCAGTATGGAAAAACAGAACAAGATGGTTTATGCATATAAAGGCGACTCAATTGTTAACATTGAAGACGTTGACCGCGGTAAAGAATGCGGCTGTACCTGCCCCGCCTGCAAAAGTCCACTTGTTGCTAAAAAGGGCCCTAAAAAAATGCATCATTTCGCCCATCTTAACAATGAAAACTGCAAATACGGTTTCGAGTCTTCTTTACATTTAGCAGCAAAAGAAATACTCTCAAAAGCAAAGGAGATAGTTACACCTCCTGTATACGTTCAATTCCCTAATTCAAATAAGAGTGATGAATTGATCTATAATGCTCGTAAGATAAAAATAGATAAAGTTGAACTTGAAAAGCATTTTGGCAGTATTGTCCCCGATGTTGTCTTGTATTCAGGGGAAAAGAAGTTCTTTGTTGAAATCTATGTAACTAATCGCGTTGATGATATTAAGCTCAACAAGATACGTGAATCTAAAATTTCAACAATAGAAATAGATTTAAGCAAGAAAACATTGGAAACACCGGTTGAAGAATTAAAAGATGTCCTATTAAATTATAACCGTTCAGAAAAACAATGGATATATAATGTTCATTCTGAAAAATGGTTGGAAAAATTTATTTCAATTTCTGATAAAAAGGAAATTATATATAAAGATAATGTACCTCGTGTGTACAATTGTCCAATTGATATACAATCAAGTAATAATAAGCCCTACGTTTATTATTATGAATATTGCTGTCGCTGCCCATACCATATATCAACTATTGAAAACAACAAATGCATATTATGCTCTGGAAGGGAAATGATTTCGTCCAAAAAAGATTTTGACATCCCAATAGAAGAACGAAAGATGTTTTCTTTTCCTGTCAAACTGAAAGAAAGTTCCTCTGCATATAACAATTTTTTCTCAGAGCCGTCCCCCAATAATCCCACATATATTGTTTCCGATAACGGCATTTACAAGTGTACAAAATGTGGAAATTATTTTCTTAAAGATGCAATGGTCATTTTCTTCCCGCAAGAAGGTAAAGACTATTTTATTTGTCGAGAATGTGGTAAAACTCTTAAATAAGAACAAAAAATCATGTGAGCAAAACAGCCACCCTATTGGGTGGCTGTTCTATTTGTATTTACATATTAAAAGCTCTCCAGCGCCTTATCCATAGCCGCATAAAACATACTAAGATGCCGGCCATCCATCAGGGCGTGGTTGCATAGAGTGCTGAGGGGGATATATGTTCTGCCGTTCTGCTCAAAATACTTACCCCAGGTGATACGGGGATTGGAGTCGGCAGGCTGGGGCACAGGCTGCACAAGGGCGGAATAGCTCAGCCAGGGCACGCAGGAACAGAACAATGACGCATCCACATCCGCATACTCCTCGATTTTGCCCCGCTCGATAGCAAGGCGCTTGGCCTCCTTGGCCTTGGGCAGATACTCATCAAAGGGCAGCTTGCAGTCAAAATCGCAGTAGCAGTAGTTTCCGTCCGGCATGGACAGGGTTGTACTCATAAGGGCCTCGGGGTACTCCACAATTCTGCCGTCCTTTATTCTGTGCTTGAACTCAGTGACAGCGTTTGCCGCTCGGTAAATGCACCAGCAGAAGCTGAGGAAAAAATCCACTTCCCGCTCCTTGACTTTCCTGAGAAAATCTGTAATATCCACATTCACCGTCAGGCCCATATAGGGGTAGGCGTAGGAGTTAAAAAGTTCAAACTGATCCCGGCGGGGATAAGTCTCCATATCAATAACTTTATATTCCATATTTTCTCACTTTCCCACACAGAAACGCTGGAAGATTCGATTGGTAACATCCTCACGGATGCTGCGGCCGCTGAGTTCACCCAGCGCTGCCATAGCAGTCTCGCTCTCGGTGAGCACAATGTCCGGGGTGGCGCCGTATTCCATGGCCTCCAGCGCGGCGTTTATGCTCTCCAGCGCGGCGGACACGGCCTGGGCATGGCGCAGATTTGTAAGGATCTCGCCGGCAGGCACCTCTGGCAGGGGGAAGAGCTTCTCTATCTCCTTCTCCAGTCTGTCCAGACCCTCGCCGGTCAGGGAGCTTATGCTGACGCAAGGCAGGCTGCTTTCAATCTGCTGGCCCTGCTGCTCAAGGTCCGCCTTGGAGATGACCAGTATAGCCTTGGGCGCCTTCTCCGCCCGGCGGATGATCTCCATATCCTCGTCATTCAGCTCTGCACTGCCGTCCACCACGGCGATAACCAGCTCGGAGCGCTCCATAGCAAGACGGCTGCGCTCCACACCCAGCTGCTCCACCTTATCCTCGCTGTCGCGGATACCGGCGGTATCGGTCAGGCGCAGGGTCAGGCTGCCGATGCGCAGCTTTTCCTCAATGGTGTCGCGGGTGGTGCCGGGAATATCGGTGACGATGGCCCGCTCATAGCCCAGCAGGGCGTTGAGCAGGGAGCTCTTGCCCGCGTTGGGCCTGCCAACAATAGCGGCAGGGATGCCGTTTTGCATCAGCTTGCCCCGCTCAAAGCTGGACAGCAGCACGCCCAGTTCCCGCTTTGCATCCCGCAGTCCGGAAACATAGTTTTCCAGCAGGAAGTCCTCAATATCCTCGTCGGGATAGTCCAGCACCGCATGATAGTGGGAGCTTATATCCGCAAGGAAGGCATATATCTTCTCAGTCTTTACGGTCACCGCGCCGGAGAGCTGGGCTGCCGCGTTCTTCACGCACTGCACGCTCTCAGCATCTATTATATCCGCCACGGCCTCTGCAGAGCTCAAGTCCATGCGTCCGTTCAGGAAGGCACGCTTGGTAAACTCGCCGGGCAGGGCCTGCCTTGCCCCGGCCCTGAAAAGCTCCTCCAACGCCGCTCTCAGCAGCACGGGCGAACCGTGGCACTGGAGCTCGGCAGTATTCTCGCCGGTGTAGCTGTTGGGGGCGTGGCTTATGGTGCACAGGCACAGGTCCAGCTGCTCCCCTGCCAGATTCTCCAGCCTGCCGTAGACCAGCTTCCTGTCCCCATAGCTTGCCATGGTCTTGCCGGACTGGGGCTTAAAGAGCCTGTTCACAATATTTATAGCCTCATCGCCGGAAAGGCGTATTATTCCTATAGCCGCCACCTGATTGCCGGTGGCAATGGCTGCAATGGTGTCAGACATTTCTGTTCTCCTCTTCTATAGCTGCAAGTTCTGCAGGGGATTTGATGACCCCGTCCGGGGCCTCCGCCTTGCCGAAGCCGTATGCTGCATGGATAAAGCGGCAGCCGGCGGCCCTTGCGCTCTTTTCATCGCCTGCGGTGTCACCCACATATACGGGCTTCTCAAGGCCGTTTCGCCGGCAGATAAGCTTGATATTCTCCGCCTTGCTAAGTCCGGTGGCGCCTTCACATTCTATATCCTTTATATATCTGCCAAGGCCGGTGCATTTGAAGAAGCACTGTATATATCCATCCTGGCAGTTGCTGACTATAAAAAGCGGATACTGCTTTGAAAGCTCAGAGAGCATTTCCTCCACACCGGGGTAGACATCACCGCTGTGCTCTGCAATGTATTCAAGCTCACCGTTCATGCAGCCAAGGCAGATTTCCATGGCTCTGTCACCATAGCGAGAAAACAGCTTTTTGCATATATCCCCGGCGGCAAGGCCCATTATGCCTTTTATATCATCGGCGGTAAAAATTCTGTCCTCGCCGTAGCATTTCTGCATTATCCCGGTCCAGCTTTCTGCCACCACTCGGCAGGAGTCCCACAGAGTTCCGTCCAGATCGAAAATAATTCCGTCAATAGCCATAGTCATCCTCCACAGGATAATTTTCTTATATATGATAAAAGGCATTGACTTTTCAGTCAATGCCTTTTTGATTAACACTGATTACTCTTTATCAGCCTTGCCGCTCTTGGAAGCCTGCTCGTCTCTGCGCTCAGCAATGAAATAGCTCAGGGACAGAAGGCTGTCGGAGAAGTGCATGTTCTCAATAATGGTATTGGTGTTGGGCTCTGCCAGCTCCACATTGGTGAAGTTCCAGATAGCCTCAATGCCCATCTGCTCCAGATTCTCTGCAACGCTGACGGCAGCATGCTTGGGAACGGTAAGTACAGCCACATCAACGCTGTTCTCAGCCAGATACTTTTCCAGATCCTCCATGTTCAGGATAGGAATCTCACCAAAGTTTCTGCCGATAAGATCGGGATTAATATCGAAGGCGGCAGAAAGGGTAAAGCCGCAGTCAGCAAAGCTGAAGTTTTCAATAAGAGCACGGCCCAGATTACCAACACCGATAAGCACAGCGTTGAAACCTCTGTCAGAGCCCAGGATGGTAGCAATGTGTGCGCGCAGATCAGCCACATTATAGCCATAGCCCTGCTGGCCAAACTCGCCAAAGCAGCTGAAGTCCTGTCTGATCTGGGAGGGGGTCAGGCCAAGCTGCTGGCCCAGCTCAAAAGAGGAAATACGGGTAACACCGTTTGCTGCAAGATCATCCAGCTTGCGAAGATATCTGGGAAGACGACGAATTACATTATTTGAAACTTTCAGGCGCTTCAAAAGAATCTCTCCTTAACTATTATCCATACGCAATTTGACAGAGTCTCCACAAATTGCGTTTGCATTATATCATGCAACTATGTTAATTTCAAGTCAAAATTGCCTTTTTGCTTTATTTTGTCAAATTTCCGACAATGTGGCAATTTCCCCTCAAAAGTGCGCGAAAAAGACCGCAGCCGTGAAAAATGCGGCTGCGGTCTTTTCTAAAATTCATTATTGCTCAGCGGCTGCTTCGCTGTTTTCAGGGCTCTGTGCAGGCAGAGCGGGCACTTCACTGGCTTCGGGAGAAACCTCGGGACTTTCTGTCACAGGCGCAGCAGGCCAGATAACTGCAGGGCTTACAGCGGGATCAATACCCTTTTCCTTATCGCTGAGTCCGTTGACATACTTTACGAAATCCTCAAGCTTGCAGGGAGAAACGCAGATGCAAAAATCATCCTTCGAGAAGATCTGCACATAATACAAAGTCTTCTCATAGATAAGCACCTTTATCTCATAGTCCTCAAGACCTTCCTCAGGCTCTGCCAGCGCGAAGCTGAACATATAATCAGCCTCGGTCTCGGGAAGCTTTGCCTCCTCGCCATCCAGAAGATTTTCAAGCACAGTGAGCTTTTCAGCATTCTCAAGCTTTATGACAAAGGGCTTTTTCTCCTTCTCTTCGACACCGGCTTGGTCCGCAGGTACGGGCATCAGTTCCTCTGCATTCTGGGGAAGCTGCTCAGCTTCATTCTCGGGCAGGCTTTCCTCGGTCGGAGCCTCAGTTTCTTCCTCTGCGGCAGCTTCAGCCGGCTCTTCCACGCTCATTGCAGCGGGGCGCATGCTGAAGAAGGACTTAAGTCTGTCCTTGAAGCTGGGGGCCTCGGTAGCTGCGGGTTCAGTAGCTGCAGGCTCTGAAACAGCAGCAGGGGCTGCGGCCGTCTCAGGTTCTGCTGCAGGAGCAGCTGCCATTTCAGGCTTAGTCTCAGCTGCAGGTGCGGGAATTGCGGACTCAGCCGCAGGCTCAATGGATGCCGGGGCAGGCATATGAAGCTCGGCCTCGGGCAAACTGCTCTCCTGAACAGGGGGCTCTGCCACAGCTGCAGGAGTCTGAGTCTGCGGTACTGCAGCAGTGGGTGCAGGACTTGCAGTAATGGTGACGATATTGGGTGTGGGCGTGGGTCTGGGAGTTGCCACCATCACCGGGGTATCCACCACAATAGGCGTAGGTCTGGGTGTGGGGGATACATAATTTACATAGTTGTTTGTGTTTCCAGTTGCGGGCTTTGCTTCGTTATTCTCGTCTTCGAGATAGATATCCTTGGGTGCCGGGGTGTTGACAACAGGTGTAGCAGTGGGTGTGACCACCTCTACAGGCGCTGCGCTGGGAGCCACAGTCTGAACAGCTGCTGCCTCAGGAGCCTCTGCGGGAGCAGCAGGAGCCGCTTCCATGCGCTGCACATCCATTGCAGCGGTCTGGCTCTGGCTGAGCATGGTATCTGCCGCCTTTTCGGGGGCAAGACCGCGGGCTGCAAAGAGCACCAGCGCTGCACATGCTGCAGTTGCCAATACATTGCGTACAGGCTTTGAGAGCCTGCGTCTGTTATGGTTGATCATGGCGCTGCGTCTTACGCCGGCCATGATGTTTTCATGCAGATCCTCCGGCAAGGGTTCATCCTCGCCGCCGATGATATCCGACAGGGAAGCAAAGACCGCGTACATTGCGCTGCACTCAGCGCAGTTTTCCATATGTGCTTCAAGAGCTGCATACTCATTGCGGCTAAGTTCGCCGTCCACGAGTCTGCTTATGAGCTCCTGATATAGCTCACAGTTATTCATTGCTTCTCACCGCCTTCCGTTCTAACTGACGAAGCAAATTCGGGAATGTTCCCATCCTTTAATAAAAAAGCGCAAAGCTTTTTTCGCGCCCTGAAAATCCGGGATTTTACCGTTCCCACCTCCAGGCCAAGAGCCTGGGAAATCTCGTCATAGCTCAATCCCTGTATCTCGCGCAGCAGCAGAATCTGCCGGTATTCCGGCGTCAGGGTCTCCAGGCCCCGGCGCACGCTCTCCCTTGTCATCTGCCGGTCAAGCAGAAGCTCGGGCGACTGGCTTTCATCCGCCACATCCAGCTGCACCTCTTCCCCTTCGTTATCCTCAACCGAGAGGGACACAGTGGGTCTTCGGCTGCGGCTGCGCAAAAAGTCAAGGCACACATTGGTGGCAATTCTGTAAAGCCACACCGAGAACTTACTGTCGCCCCGGAAAGACTGCAGCGAATTGTAGGCCTTGATAAAAGCCTCCTGGGTCATGTCCGAGGCATCCTCAGAATTTCCGGTCATACGCAGGGCAATATTATATACACTTTTTTCATATTCAATTACCAGTTTTTCAAAAGCGTTCACATCGCCTCTGATAACCTTCTGTACTATCCGGCTCTCTTCTTCCCGGGTCAAGCTCTACACCTCCCCGTCTTTCAGACAAGGTCTCTTTTTATTCCAACAGCAATTTTTCTTATATCATCCAGCGTGTCAACCTTGACAAGCTGAGTCTTGTAATACACCGAGTGGGGCACGCCGTGCAGATACCAGGGCAGCTGGTGTCTTGCCTCCATGCAGGCAAGGCGCTCACCGATCTGCCCGGCAAGGCGCTCAATCTGCTTTACAGCCACATCAAAGCGCTCAGCCAGGGGTGGCAGCTCAGGCACTTCCCTGCCCTCAATGGCAGCCTGCCCCTGCTGGAAAAGCCAGGGGTTGCCGAAGCTTCCACGGCCTATCATAGCCATTTCGCAGCCGGTATATCTGAGTATATGCGCTGCATCCTCCGGGGTGAAAATATCCCCGTTTGCAATAACCGGCACGCTGACCGCTTTCCGCACATCACGGATTATATCCCAGTCAGCCCGGCCCGAGTACATCTGGGCCCTTGTTCTGCCGTGCACGGCGATGGCATCGGCACCGGCCTGCTCACAGATTTTTGCAAACTCCACGGCGTTTACACTGCCATTGTCCCAGCCCTTGCGGAATTTGACCGTCACAGGCACAGGCACGGCTTTTTTCACTTTTTCAATTATCTCCGCTGCAAGCTCCGGCGTTTTCATCAGCGCGGAACCATCGCCGGACTTTACTATTTTGCCCACAGGGCAGCCCATATTTATATCAATAATGGGCGCGCCGGAAATCTCCAGCGCAAGCTGGGCACCTTCCGCCATAACCTCCGGCTCATGTCCGAAAATCTGAGCGGCAGTAGGGCCGTCCTCCGGCGGCATGTAGAGCAGGGACTTGGTTTTTTCGTCCTTATATACCAGCGCCTTGGCGCTTACCATCTCAGTTGTGGTCAGGGCCGCGCCAAGAGAGCGGCAAAGGCCGCGGAAGGCAAAATCCGTCACACCCGCCATAGGGCCGAGAGTCAGGTTTCCCTGCAGCTCAACATTACCAATCTTCACCATGTCATGTCCAATCCCACCGGGCAATGGTCAGAGCCGGTGATTTCAGGCAGGATATAGGCATCCTTTATATTTTCGCGCAGGCGGTCAGAGACTACGAAATAGTCAATACGCCAGCCTACGTTCCGCTCCCTTGCCGCGGCACGGTAGCTCCACCAGGAGTAAGCGTCGGTCTTATCCGGATATAGGTAGCGGAAGGAATCGGTAAAGCCTGCCTCAAGAAGCTCGGTGAACTTACCGCGCTCTTCATAGGAGAAGCCTGCGTTGCCGATATTGGCCTTGGGGTTTTTAAGGTCAATCTCCTCATGGGCAACGTTCATATCGCCGCAGACTATGACGGGCTTTTTCTTATCCAGCTCACACAGATAATCCCTGAAAGCGTCCTCCCAGCTCATGCGGTAGTCAATGCGCTTGAGCCCGTCCTGAGCATTGGGGGTGTAGACGCATACAAGGTAGAACTCATCATACTCAAGGGTGACAGCTCTGCCCTCATGGCCATGCTCTTCTATATTAATATTGTAGTTTACGGAAAGGGGCTTATGCTTGGTGTAGATAGCAGTACCGGAATATCCCTTTTTCTCGGCATAGCACCAGTAGCTTTCATAGCCATCAAATTCCATGTCGATCTGGCCTTCCTGCAGCTTGGTCTCCTGCAGGCAGAAAAAGTCTGCATTCAGAGCCAGAAAGATATCCTCAAAGCCTTTTTTTCTGACGGCGCGAAGTCCGTTAACGTTCCAGGAAATAAACCTCATTTTCAAATATTTTCCTCTCTGTTGCTGTTGACGCTCTCCTCATAGCCTCGGGCGTCCTTGAGGGAGGCATTGCGTATTCTGGCAACTGCACCTGCGGCAGTGGTCTTGGTATTCTCAGTCTTTGTGGCAACCAGACGGTTGATCTTAAGGCCCTGCTCATAGAACTTGGCCTCATAGTCAGTCATCACGCCCACAGGTCCATTTTCATGCAGGTCGTGGGTATATTCGGAGAGCTCCCAGCCCTCGGCCTCAAACTGCTCTACAGACCAGTCGAAAAGCGGGGTATTGTCGGTCTTGAAATGAATCTGACCGCCCAGAGGCAGCACATCACCATAAAGACGCAAAAAGCCGGGAGCCGTCAGGCGGAACTTGGCATCGCGGCTCTTGGGCCAGGGATCGCAGAAGTTTATGTATATGCGCTCAGCCTCGCCGTCAGTAAACATCTCCTTGAGTTTGGCTGCGTCCCCGTCAATAAAGCGCACGTTTTCAAGGCCCAGCTCCTTTGCCCGCTCCATAGCGAGAATCATGGCGTCTGGCACCTTCTCCATGGCTACATAGAGAACCTCAGGCATATCCTTTGCCGTATTAACTGTAAACCGGCCCTTACCGCAGCCCAGTTCAAGGTAGAGCCGCTGATGGCCGGGGTAATTTTCCATCCATTTGCCGCGCAGTGCCTCAGGGGCATCGTTCATAAGTTCTGCGCATTTCTCCATTCTGGGAGCCAGATTGGATCTTTTTCTCATTCTCATTATCAAATCACACTCCAAATTAGATAATATCACAGCCCAGTGTAAACATCAATCCGCAAAAATCTAAAGAAATCCTTAAGTTTTTTAGCCCTTCCTCCGCTAATGAGCTGTTAAGTTCATTATATATAATAGTGCAAATTGCACAGAATCGCATAGCACTAAAGACGGACATTATCCCAAAACTTAGAAAAATAACGAATCCAGCAATTTCCGGACGCTTTTCCTTGCCAAAAATAAGTCTTTCATTTATAATATCAAACGTTCATATTCTTAAAGACACCGATGCAGAGTGCACCGATGCCTTTTTGTTCTTCCGGTTCACTTTAATTCGGTACAGTAATAAAAGTGCAAAGAATTAACATAAGACCGAACTACATCAAAACTCCATGATGAAGACGGGCCCGTCTTCATTCTTTCACATTGGTGAAAGAAACTTCATTTGTTGACAATTTACTTTTCAAGTAATGGTCATAAAAAAATATTTCTATGAAAGAGGAAACAAAATGAAGAGATTCGTATCCCTGCTTCTCGCACTGGTTATGGTTCTTGCTCTGACCGCTTGCGGCAGCGCATCCACCTCCTCTGCACCCGCAGAATCCGAAGGCCCCGGCTACAAGATCGGCATCATCACTGGTACCGTCTCCCAGGGCGACGAAGAAATCGGCGCAGCAATGAAGATGAAGGAAATGTACCCCGACATCGTTGTCACTGCTACCTACCCCGATAACTTCTCCACCGAGACCGAGCAGACCATCGCTACTGTCACCAACATGGCAGCTGACCCCGAAGTCAAGGCCATCGTTTTCGTTCAGGCAGTTCCCGGTGCTACCGCTGCTATCAACAAGGTCCGTGAGACCCGCGATGACATCCTGTTCATCACCGGTGTCTGCGCTGAGGACCCCGCTGTCATCGCTGCTGCAGCTGACATCTGCATGCTCGTTGACGAAATCACCATGGGCACTTCCGTCATCGATCAGGCTGTTGCTCAGGGCGCAAAGACTTTCGTTCACATCTCCTTCGAGCGTCACCTCGGCTACGCTACCATCTCCGCACGTCAGGCTCTGTTCAAAGAGCGCTGCGCTGAGCTGGGTGTAGAGTACGTTGAGGCCACTGCTCCCGACCCCACTGGCGACGCTGGCGTTACCGGTGCACAGGCTTGGATCACTGAGAACATCAAGCCCTATGTTGAGAAGTACGGCAAGGACACCGCTTTCTTCTCCACCAACTGCTCTCTGCAGGTTCCCCTGATTCAGCAGATCGCTGAGCTGGGCGCAATCTACCCCGTACAGTGC
>JAFQQV010000069.1 GCA_017410425.1 Oscillospiraceae bacterium | reverse complement strand
CGAAAACGCAACCCACGAGAACGACACCGGTTCTCCCGAGGTTCAGATCGCTATCCTCACCCAGCGTATCCGTGAGCTGACCGCTCACCTGAAGGTTCATCCCAACGATGACCACAGCCGTCTGGGCATGTACAAGATGGTTGGTAAGCGCCGCCGTCTGCTCGACTACCTGGCAAAGAAGGACATCGAGCGTTACCGTGCAATCATTGCAAAGCTGAACATCCGTAAGTAATTCTTTACGTTTTCTCAGCTATCCGAGGTTTATGAAGGTTTGATTTGAGGACAATTTAATATTGTCCTCAAATTTTTTGACTACAAATCCATGCACCGCCCTGCTTAGTATTTGGAAAAATGCCCGGACAAATGCGGACACTTCTCCAAGTGCTAAACCGGGTGATGCCCTGTAATTTTTAAGGAGTAAAATATGATCATCACCAACAAGCAGTTCCCCAACTACAGAAAGTATGAGATGATGTACGAAGGCCGTCCCCTTTCCTTCGAAGTGGGTAAGATGGCAGAGCTCTGCAACAGCGCAGTCCTCGTAAAGTACGGCGAGACCACCGTTCTCGTTACCTGCACCGCCTCCGCACGTCCCAAGGACGGCATCGATTACTTCCCCCTCTCCGTTGACTTCAATGAGAAGCTTTACGCCGTCGGCCGCATCCCCGGCAGCTTCATGCGCCGCGAAGGCAAGCCCAGCCTGCCCGCAGTTCTGGCTTCCCGTCTGATCGACCGTCCCATGCGCCCCCTCTTCCCCTCCGACCTGCGCAATGACGTTGTCCTCTCCTGCGAAGTTCTCACCATTGACCGTGACTGCTCCCCTGAGATCACCGCTATGATCGGTGCTTCCGCAGCAGTTTCCATTTCTGATGTTCCCTTCAACGGCCCCATCGCCGGCATCGTTCTGGGCTGGGACGGCGAGAAGTACCTCTTCAACCCCACTCAGGCTGAGCGCGAGAGCAACCGTATGATCACCACCATCGCTGCCACCCACAAGAAGATCGTCATGATCGAGTCTGAGGCAGACCAGGTTCCCGATGATGTCATGTACGAAGGCATCGTCCAGGCACACGAGCATCTGCAGCCCGTCCTCGATATGATCGACAAGATGGTCGAGGAGATCGGTAAGCCCAAGTTCAGCTACGACCACGCCGCATTCGACGAAGAGCTCTTCGAGAAGCTGGTCGCAAACGAGTTCGAGGGCATGGAGTACTGCATGGACACCGACGACAAGAACGTCCGCGAAGCCCGCGTAAACGAGTGGGTCAGCGCCATGGAAGAGAAGTACTCCGAGGAGCACCCCGACATTATGCAGTACATGGATGAGATCCTGTACAAGCTGCAGAAGAAGGTCGTCAAGAAGTGGCTGCTGGCCGGCAAGCGCGTTGACGGTCGTCAGATGAACGAGATCCGTCCTCTGGGCGCCGAAGTCGGCGTTCTGCCCGTGGTCCACGGCTCCGGCCTGTTCACCCGCGGTCAGACTCAGGTTCTCTCCATCGCAACCCTGGCAACCCTCTCTGAGGCCCAGAAGCTTGACACCATCTGGGAAGAAGAGTCCAAGCGCTTCATGCACCACTACAACATGCCCTCCTACTCCACCGGCGAAGCCCGTGCCAGCCGCTCCACCTCCCGCCGCGAATACGGCCACGGCGCACTGGTCGAGAAGGCTCTCGAGGCCGTTATTCCCGATGTTGAGGACTTCCCCTATGCAATCCGCGTAGTCTCCGAAATTCTCTCCTCCAACGGTTCCACCTCTCAGGGTTCCATCTGCGGCACCACCCTCGCTCTGATGGACGCAGGC
Source organism: Oscillospiraceae bacterium (assembly GCA_017410425.1). GTDB lineage: Bacteria > Bacillota > Clostridia > Oscillospirales > Oscillospiraceae > Limivicinus. The sequence goes on along the minus strand of JAFQQV010000069.1, from coordinate 25,656 downwards.
GTTCCCCTCAAGGCTCCCGTTGCTGGTATCTCCTGCGGCCTGATTCAGGACGGCGACGACTTCACCACCTTCATCGACATTCAGGGTGTTGAAGACTTCCACGGCGAGATGGACTTCAAGGTTGCCGGTACCAAGGCCGGTATCACCGCAATCCAGATGGACCTCAAGAACGACGGTCTGAAGCACGAGATCGTCAAGGAAGCTTTCTCCATCACCAAGGAAGCCCGTTTCCAGATCCTTGACGCTATCATGCTCAAGGCTATCTCCGAGCCCCGCCAGGAGCTGGCCAAGTCCGCTCCCAAGATGATCCAGATCAAGATCAACCCCGACAAGATCCGCGAAGTCATCGGCTCCGGTGGCAAGACCATTCAGAAGATCACTGCCGACACCGGCTGCAAGATCGACATCAGCGACGATGGCAACATCTTCATCGCCTCCACCGATATCGAGGCCTGCCGTGCTGCACGCCAGACCATCGAGAACATCGTGTTCGAGCCCGAAGTCGGCGCTCTGTACTACGGCGAGGTCAAGCGCGTTATCTCCAACCTGGGCGCTTTCGTTGAGCTGGTTCCCGGCAAGGATGCAATGTGCCACATCAAGGACCTTGAGTTCAAGCGCACCGAGAAGGTCGAAGACGTTCTGAACGTTGGCGACAAGACCTGGGTTAAGTTCACCGGCATCGACGAGCGCGGCCGCTGGAACATCTCCCGCAAGGAAGCTCTCAAGGAGCGCGGCGAAAAGTAAGACAATTGAGCCCTCTCAGTCAGCCTTCGGCTGACAGCTTCCCACTTGAGTGGGAGCCAAGAGCCTGCCTCTCCCTATGGGAGAGGTGGCACGGTAAAGCCGTGACGGAGAGGGTCTTCCTCAATCAAACTTAAAAGGCAGCGTTCCGCGCTGCCTTTTTGCGTATCACAAGGAGGTAAAAACCATGCTTTCATTCCTTTCCGACTATACCGAAGGCGCCCATCCCGAAGTGCTGCAGCACCTGATGGACAGAAACCTTGTCACCCTGCCTGGCTACGGCTTTGACGAGGATACCGACGAGGCCAAGCGCAAGATCAATGCCGCCTGCGGCAGAGACGATCTGCAGATCTGGTTCCTCACCGGCGGCACCCAGACCAACATGTTCGTCATCTCCACCACCCTGCGTGACTGCGAAGGTGTTATCTCCGCCGACACCGGTCATGTCTGCGGCCACGAAGCCGGCGCTATCGAGCACTCCGGCCACAAGGTACTTACCGTTCCCAACGAGGAGGGCAAGATCACCGTTGAAAATCTTGATAAGTTCATGAAGACCTTCTATGCCGATGAGAGCAATGAGCACACCGTTCAGCCCGGCATGGTCTACATCTCCCACCCCACCGAGTACGGCACCCTCTACTCCAAGGCTGAGCTGACTGCCCTGTCCGAGGCCTGCCGCAAGTATGGCCTGCCCCTGTATATGGACGGCGCCCGCATGGGCTACGGCCTGATGAGCCCCAAGGCTGACCTTGATCTCCACGACATCTGTGAGCTGGTAGATATGTTCTACATCGGCGGCACCAAGGTCGGCGCCCTCTGCGGCGAGGCTCTTATCTTCACCAAGCAGAACATGCCCCGCAACTTCCTGGCCCTGGTCAAGCAGCGCGGCGGCCTGCTGGCCAAGATGCGCGTTGTTTCCCAGCAGTTTGATGCCCTGTTCACCAACGATCTCTACTTCCGCCTTTCCCAGCACGCCATCGACATGGCCATGCTGCTCAAGGAGAAGGTACTGAGCAAAGGCTACAAGCTGCACATGAATTCCTACACTAACCAGCAGTTTGTTGTTGTCAGCCGTCAGAAGCTGGAAGAGCTGAGAGAAAATGTCCGCTTCAATGTCTGGGAGTGGCTGGATGATGATACCGCCGCCATCCGCTTTGCCACCAGCTGGGCCACCACCCGCGAGAGCATCGAGGAGCTTGAAAAGCTGCTGTAATTTCAAATCAAAACACCCGGAAGGAAAGTTCTTTCCGGGTTTTTTATGCCTTATTTATGCTGCCCGCCGCGGCTTGCGGCTTGACAAGCATTACAATTTAGGCAATAATATTTTAGTTGTCCACTTGTTTCAATTCCTTTTTACAGGAGATTATATAAAATGCTTTTCAACTCCGCTGAATACCTTATTTTTCTGCCGATTGTAATATTGCTGTACTTTGTGCTGCCTGTTAAGGCCAAGAACCCCTGGCTGCTCATCGCAAGCTACTATTTCTACATGTGCTGGAACGCAAAGTACGCCCTGCTGATGCTGCTGTCTACCGTCATCACCTTTATGAGCGGCATATACATGGAAAAAATCAAAGAGGCAGGCTATGAACCCGCAAGGGAAGTTAAGCTTAAAAACATCGTTGTTGCCATCAGCTTTATCTCAAACCTGGGCATTCTGTTCTTCTTCAAGTACTTCAACTTTGCAGCAGAGCTGGTGACGGACTTCTTTGCCCTCTTCAACATTCAGATGCATACCCCCAGCTTTGACGTGCTGCTGCCGGTGGGCATCTCCTTCTACACCTTCCAGGCCCTCAGCTACACCATGGACATCTACAGGGACGAGCTCAAGGCTGAGAAGAATTTCTTCCAGTACGCACTCTTTGTCTCCTTCTTCCCTCAGCTGGTGGCCGGCCCCATCGAGCGCTCCAAGAATCTTATAAAGCAGCTCTCCGTTGTCCATAAATTTGACTGGGATAACTTCCGCGAGGGCATACTGCTGATTCTCTGGGGCTTCTTCCTGAAAATCGTAATCGCTGACCGCCTTGCCATTTTTGTCGATGCGGTCTACAATGCCCCCGGCTATTACTCCGGCGGCTTCCTCATTGTGGCAAGCTTCCTTTTCATTCTGCAGGTCTACTGCGATTTCTACGGCTATTCCACCATAGCCATGGGCAGCGCCAAAATCCTCGGCATCCAGCTCATGGAAAATTTCCAGTCTCCCTATCTCTCCACCTCTGTGGCTGAGTTCTGGAGAAGATGGCATGTGTCCCTGTCCTCCTGGTTCAAGGACTATGTGTACATCCCTCTGGGCGGCAGCCGCAATGGCAAGCTGAGAAAATACATAAACCTGATGATCGTCTTCACCGCCAGCGGCCTGTGGCACGGTGCCGCCCTGACCTATGTTGTCTGGGGCGCACTCAACGGCCTGTATCAGGTGATCGGCGAAGTCACAAAGCCCCTGCGCGACAAGCTGGTCAGACTTCTGCGCCTGAACCGGGAATCCCTGGGCCACAGGATTGTCTGCACCATTATCACTTTCAGCCTCTTCGCCTTCTCCATGATCTTCTTTAGAGCCCAGAACATCCGCCACGCCCTGCAGGTCATAAAGGGCATCATCTATGTCCGCAATCCCTGGATATTCTTTGACGGCTCCCTCTTCCTCTCTCCCCTTGATTATAAGCTGGTGCTGCCCATGACAATCTTTCTGGGCATCCTGCTCTTTGCCGACGTCTGCAAAGCCAGAGGCATTGCTATCCGCAAGATCATCATGCAGCAGGACTACTGGTTCCGCTGGCTGTTTATTGCAGTCTCCGTAGCCGTTATTCTGGTCTTCGGCATCTGGGGCCCCGGCTTCAGCGAAGCAAACTTCATCTATTTTCAGTTTTAAGGACGGAGCTGACATATGCATAATATAAAAAGAATCCTGGCCTGTGTCCTGACCGTCTGCCTGACATTGGCAATTCTCGCGGGGCTTACCCAGCTCACCGAAAAGAAAGAGGGCTACGCAAAACACGCGGAGTTTTTCGATCAGGAAGAAAACTATGACGTCATGTTCATCGGTGCAAGCCCCGCCATGAACGGCATTTACCCCATGGAAATGTGGAAGGACTACGGCATCGTCTCCTACAACATGGCTGAGGCCGCCCATCCCCTGCCCGCAAGCCACTGGGTGATGCGCCTTGCGCTGGAAGAAAAGCAGCCGGAGCTTGTGGTTATCGACTGTTTCAGGCTTAATCTTGAGCCCAAGACCACCGCAAACTTCAGCCTTATGCACACCTCGCTGGACAGCTTCCCCATGAGCCGCACCAAGGTCGAGGCCATCTTCGACCTACTGGACGACCCCTATAAATACGAGGCCGAGGAGGGCGAGAGCCGCGGCGCCATCAATATGCTGTGGAACTTCTCCGTTTTCCACTCCCGCTGGGACAGCCTGACGGAAAACGATTTTCGCCCACAGAAGAGCTATGGTCGCGGTGCCATCACCAACACCGGCATTTTCTATGACGAGATGGAGAAAATCTCCCCTGAGGATAAGCTGGCGGTGGAGGCCACCGGCCTTGAGTATCTGCGCCGCATGATAGAGCATTGCCAGAGCCGGGGCATCGAGGTCCTGCTCATCAGCATGCCCTTTGCCGCAAACGAAGAGGAGCAGCGCCTTGCAAACTTTGCCGGGGACATCGCCGAGGAATATGGCCTAAACTACGTCAACTTCCTGCAGATGGACCTCATCAACTATCACACCGACATGGCAGACAACAACTGCCACATGAACCCCTCCGGCGCAAGAAAGCTCACAAACTGGCTGGGTGAGTACATACAGCAAAACTATGACATTCCCGACCGCCGGGAGGACAGCCGCTTTGCCTTCTGGCACGAGGACTATGAAAAGTACAATCTGGCCAAAAATGCCGACCTTCAGGCCAGAAGCGAGCTTTACAACATTCTCATGCTGCTATATGGCGATGGGCTTGATGCCGTGCTGCACGTAAAGGACAAAAGCCTTTATAATGACAGCCTGGTGCTGGAGCTGCTGGGCGCCCTGAATGTGGACACTGAAAGCCTTAACAAAAACAGCGATGTTATTATTATCCGAAACGGCGGGGAGCAGAGCGCCGTGCTGGATAATGTGCTCTTTGACGGCGCTGAGCATGACTCCCCTGTCGGCAAGATCCTGCCCATCCGGGCCGAAAACGGCGCCCAGATCCGCCTTGATGAAGATCTCTACTTCCCCATCATGGAAGACAGAGACTGCAGCATCGCCATTGCCCGCAACGGAGTGCCTGTGGACTATGCTGGCTTTGACTACGTCTATGACGAAGCTGCCGGCATGATTCAGCAGATAAATATAGTACGATAAAATAAATATCCCCCCGTAAAACGGGGGGGTATTTCATATGCGGGCATAGCCCTGTGTTCTTCGCAGACACGACAAACGTGTAAGTACGACTGTCAGCCGCGTAAGGCTACACTTATCTCAATGCTACAGTTTTTTCAATCCCTCCGTCCACGCTACGCTCGGCCACCACCCAATGCACAAGGGAGGCTTTAAAACATACGTGCACAATTTAAAGGCCCCCTTGTGTAAAGGGGGCTGTCTGCGCAGCAGACTGGGGGATTGTTCTTTACCTCATCGCATAAGCTCTTTTGAACCACGCGTCTAACGCGTGGTTTTACTTATACAATAAAAACACCGGAGATTAATTCTCCGGTGTTTTTTATGTTAAGAATCAGCCTCCCCTTGTCAGGGGAGGTGGCTTCGCTGTAAAGCGAAGACGGAGGGGTAGTCAAGTTTTCTATCCTTCATCAGCTATGTTCGCATGGGGCGCTTATGATTTTCTCATTTTTCGTCTCCTGCGGTTGATGTAGCACTCCAGCTCGCCGGAGTTTATATACTCCGCCAGCACAAACTGCTCAAAAACCGGCACCGTGCAGGAATAAAAGCCCAATTTCTGCTGATACTGCCCAAGCAGCCTTTTCGGCAGCACCATGTAGGCCGTGCGGATAGAGGGCACCAGCGTGCGGGTAAAGGTGTTAAGGTAGATGGTGTTCTCCGGAGCGATAGAGTATATGGTGTCGATATGCTTTGTAACGGAGCTAAACTCCGAGTCATAGTCGTCCTCAACAATGAGACTGCCCTTTTCTGCGGCCCAGGCTGCGTACTCATGGCGCTTGCTTGCAGAGGCCGTAACCCGGCTGGGGTAGCTGTTGAAGGGGCTTACATGCAAGGCTCCCGCCTGGCAGCCTGCCAAAGCCGAGGAAAGTATGCCGTCTTCGCCCATGGTAAGGGGCATGCAGCTTGCGCCGTTGGCCTCATAGACCTGCACAATGCGCTCATAGCAGGGCTCCTCATGGGCAATGGTGGTCTCCCTTCCCAGAAGCTGCACAATCATGGAGTAGAGATACTCAGCGCCCGAGCCGATGACAATCTGCTCCGGGGAAACATCTATGCCGCGGCTGCGCTCCAGATAGGCGGCAATGGCAGAGCGCAGCTCAATGCAGCCGCTGCCCGGTGATTTTATCAGTATGCGCCGGTCATACTCCGTGAGCACACGGCGCATGGTCTTGGCCAGGGCCGAGAATGGAAAATCCTCCGGCACATCGCTGAGAGACTGCTCCGCCGCAATGGGCGGCAGGGCCTTTTCCTGCCGTGTTTCACCGCCGAAGGCGGCAAAATAGCCGCTGCGCTCCCGGGATTCGGCATAGCCCTCGTCCAGAAGCAGGGCATAGGCGTGCTCCACCGTCACAAGGCTGATGCCAAGCTCCCCCGCCACAAGCCGCTTTGATGGCAGCTTGCTGCCGCGCACTATCTCGCCGGAGATTATATCCCGGCGCAGCTGGCGGTAAAGCTGCATGTAGGCGCTTTCCTTTGATTCTCTGTCAATAAAATACTTCATCTGGTCTTATTATTTTATCCTTATCTGGCATTTGTTATAATATCAGATATATAATATAATCCACCCATAAACTTGTCAATCCAAAAAGGAAGTTGATCAAAAATGAAACGCATAGTAAGCATTCAGGATATATCCGCCTTGGGCAAGTGCAGCCTTACCGTGGCCCTGCCCATCATCTCTGCCATGGGCATTGAGTGCGCGGTCATGCCCACCGCCATTCTCTCCGTCCACACCCAGTTTCCCAGCTTCACCTTCCACGATCTCACCGATGAGATGGAGCCTATTGCCGACAACTGGAAGGCCAACAACATCTCTTTTGACGCCTGCTACTCCGGCTATCTGGGTTCCTACCGCCAGATAGACATAGTCAGCAAATTCTTCAAGGACTTCGGCAAGGAGGGCCTTGTGATCGTCGACCCCGCTATGGCCGATAACGGCGTGCTGTACAAGGGCTTTACTCCCGACTTTGCAAAGAAGATGGCCACCCTCTGCGATGGCGCTGACCTGATCGTCCCCAATATTACCGAGGCCTGCTACATGCTGGACATGGAGTATAAGGAGACATATGACGAAGCCTACATCCGTGAGATGCTGCTGCGTCTTGCCGATTTGGGCGCAAAGAATGCCGCCATCACCGGCGTAAGCTTTGAGAAGGACCGTCTTGGCGTTATGAGCTATGAGCGCGAAAGCGGCGAATTTGCAAGCTACTTCACCCAGCGCCAGCCCAAGAATTTCCACGGCACCGGCGACATCTACACTGCCGCCGCAGTGGGCGCCGTGGTAAACGGCATGAGCATTCCCGAAGCACTGCAGCTTGCCTGCGACTACACTGCCGAGTGCATCCGCCTGACCCTGCTGGAAGAAAACCACAACTTCTACGGCGTAAACTTCGAGCAGGCTACCCCTTATCTGCTCAAACTCATGGGCAAATAACAAAAATTCACAACATAAACCCGACCTTGAAAGAGGCCGGGTTTTCTTTTATAATACAGGCATAAAATTCTTAAGGACGGTATATCATGAGAAAATTCGCCGTTTTTTCCGGCTTTTTGGGCTCCGGCAAGACCAGCACCATGATGGCGCTGGCAAAGCAGAACAGCAAAAACGCCATGATAGTCAATGACCTTGGCAGCGAGGGCCTTGCCGACAAGCGCCTTGCCAAGCTTCGCGGCTGCAACGCGGTGGAGATCACCGGCGACTGTATCTGCTACCAGAACGAAAAACTGATGGCTCAGCTGGAAGAGCTCTATAGCTCCGGCTTTGAGCTTGTAATATCCGATATTCCCGGCTTCGGCGTGGGTGCGCTGGAGCATGTTTACCACGGGCTGGAGGAGAAATTTCCCGGCCAGTGCGAGCTTGCGCCCTTCACCGTGCTGGTGGAGCCGGACACTGTGAAAACACTCAGCGCCGGCTTCAACGAGGATCTGTACTACATTCTCAACACCCAGCTTGTTGAGGCAGACCTTATCGTCCTCAACAAGTGCGACAGCATAAGCGAGGATGAAAAGGCTGCATACAGCGCATGGCTGAGAAAGAACTACCCTCAGGCGGAGCTTATCTGCATCAGCGCCCTCACAGGGGAGAATATGGATGCGCTGGAAAAGGCATTGCTTCAGGGCAAGGCCTCCATGCATAAGCCGGACATCGGCTACGAGGGCGAGGCCTTCACAAAAATCATGTCCCAGGTCTGCGAGTATAACATCCAGTACTACGCCGTGGTCTGCTGTGAGAGCTTTGACGGCAACGACTATCTTTTGGCTCTTGCAGAGGAGATAAAAGCTGCCGTCGCCAGTATCGGCGCGGAAATCCCCCACATGAAGCTTCTGGCCTGGGAGCCGGATGGCGAATACGCCAAGGCCGACATGATGGGCACAAAGCGCCCGGTGGAAGTAAGCCAGCGCTTTAGCCATCCCTGCACCGAGCTTGCCGTGGCCCTCAATTCCAGCGCATTCGGCAACAGGGAGCAGCTTGACAAATCCGTCACCGCGGCGATTGAAAAGGTGTCGGAAAAATTCCAGCTGGAGCTGAGCATATTCAAAAAGGAACTTATCTGATGGAAAAGCTTATCAGAAATAGCCGTTCCGTCTGCCCTGTCTGCCTTACAAATCTACCGGCAGAGCTGTGGCAGGAGGATAGCGGTCAGATTAATCTTAAAAAAACTTGCCCTGAGCACGGTGATTTTTCCGTGCCCATCTGGCGCGGTAAGCTGGACTTTGAAAGCTGGCTTGGCCTATCTGCACCTTTGGCAGAGGGCCTTGGCCAAAGCTGTCCCGCTAACTGCGGCATTTGCAGCGAACACGAGAGCGGTAGCTGCTGCGTGCTGCTGGAAGTGACCAAGCGCTGCAATCTCCGCTGCCGCTTCTGCTTTGCAAATGGCGGCAGCCCCGAGGATGACGAGAGCGTGGATGCCCTCAAAGCAGCTATAAGCGACATAGTTTCCAAGCGGGGCAATGTGCTTTTGCAGCTCTCCGGCGGCGAGCCTACGCTGCGCGATGATCTGCCGGAGCTTGTGCGCTATGCCAAGGAAGCCGGCTGCAGCTATGTGCAGCTCAACACCAACGGCATACGCCTTGCCGAGGACGAGGCCTACGCCAAAGCTCTTAAAGATGCGGGGCTGGACATTGTTTTTCTCCAGTTTGACGGCACAAATGACGAAATTTATAAATTTCTCCGGGGCAAGCCCATGCTGGCTGTAAAGGAAAAGGCCATAGATGTCTGCTCAAGTCTGGGCCTTGGCGTGACTCTTGTGCCCACGGTGGTGCCGGGGGTGAACACAGAAAATCTGGGCGAGCTTGTGCGCTACGCTGCGGCAAGGGTCCCGGCTGTCAGAGCCGTACATTTCCAGCCGGTGAGCTATTTCGGCCGCTTCCCCGATAAGCCGGAGAGTGAGCAGCGCTATACCCTCGATCAGCTTATGGCAGACATTGCAGAACAGACCGGCATCGCCGTAGAGAGCTTCATGCCTTCTCGCTGCGACCATCCGCTCTGCGGCTTTCACGCAAATTATATTGTGCGCCCGGACGGCAGTCTCAAGGCCCTGAGCAATATCAGCCACTCTGCCAAAAACCGGGGCTGCGCCGTGGATAACCGCAGCTATGTGGGCAAGCACTGGACCCGCCCCGCCCACGAGGAGCCGCCGGCCACTTTCTCTGACGAGATGGATTTTGATACCTTCCTCTACTGCATTCGCCAGAGAAATCTCTGTCTCAGCGCCATGGCCTTTCAGGATGCCATGAACCTGAACATTGAGCGCCTGCACCAGTGTACACTGCACGTATATGACAAGGGCACAGTCAAGCCCTTCTGCGCCAATTACCTAAGCCCGATGGCATAAAATAAAATGCAGACTCTTTTCCAGAGTCTGCATTTTATTATTTCACTTGAAATCGTGGGCCTTTTCAAGAACCATTTCCTTGACCTTGAGAAGGCGCACCTTGGTGGCGTTTTCGTTCTCCTCAAGCTTCATGGTGATATACTTGATGTTCTTTTCAAGGTCGGGGATCATTACATACTCCAGCGCGTTGACGCGGCGGCGGGTCTTTTCGATCTCCTCGGCCAGAAGCTGCATTGTCTTTTCCACCTCTGCCAGCTTCAGCATGTCCTCAAAAACTTTGGACATGTATTCCAGCGCATCGTCCAGCTCACCGCTGGTCTGGGCAAAGCCGTAGGGGTAGATATCGGAGCTGTCACCGCTCTTGGTGCTGTAGTTATACAGCGGCACATTGACGCTCATGATATTTTTATACTTTACATCCAGCTCAACACTCTGGCGGGGGTACAGAAGCGCCTGCTCCAGCATCTCGGGGGACATGATGGAGCTTGCCACCTGCAGCGCTGCAAAAGCATCGGTCAGGCCCTGCTCCACATTGAGGCGCAGTTCCTTATTGCGCTTGACGATGTCCATAAACTGGCGCATCATCTCGTCGCGCTTGTCCTTCAAGAGCTTATGTCCGCGGCGCGCCGTCTTAAGACGTGCCTTAAGCTGCTTGAGCACCATTCTGGTGGGGATTATAGTGCTGCCTGCCAAAGAGCCTCACCTCCTGATTCTAGAATCATTTTATCACTTTTCGGGCAGATACTTCTCAATATGCTCCATTTTGATACGCTTCAGCTCGCGCTTGGGCAGTATGCTCAGAAGATCCCAGCCGATAGTCAGCGTCTCCTCAATAGAGCGGTTATTGGTATTGCCCTGACCAACGTAGACTTTCTCAAACTCCTCGGCAAACTTTGCAAAGAGCTTGTCATCATCGCTCAAAGCGGCCTCGCCCAGTATGGTCATCAGCTCCTTGGCGTCCTTGCCGCGGGAGTAGCCCGCAAAGAGCTGGTTCATTGTACCGGAATGGTCCTCACGGGTCTTGCCCTCGCCGATTCCCTTGTCCTTGAGACGGCTAAGGGAAGGCAGAACGTCAATGGGAGGCACAATGCCCTTGCGGTGCAGGTCGCGGCTGAGAATGATCTGGCCCTCGGTGATGTAGCCGGTAAGGTCGGGAATGGGATGGGTCTTGTCATCCTCGGGCATGGTGAGGATGGGGATCATGGTGATGGAACCGCGCTTGCCCTGACGGCGGCCTGCGCGCTCATACATGGTTGCAAGGTCGGTGTAGAGGTAGCCGGGATAGCCGCGGCGACCGGGAACTTCCTTCTTTGCGGCGGAAACCTCGCGCAGAGCCTCGGCGTAGTTGGTGATGTCGGTGAGGATAACCAGCACCTGCATGTCCATCTCAAAGGCCAGATACTCAGCGGCGGTCAGCGCCATTCTGGGGGTTGCAATACGCTCAACAGCGGGGTCGTTTGCAAGGTTGGAGAAGACCACGGTGCGGTCGATAGCGCCGGTGCGGCGGAAGTCCTCAATGAAGTATTCGCTCTCTTCAAAGGTGATGCCGATGGCAGCGAAGACAACGGCGAACTTCTCATCGTCCTGAAGCACGCGTGCCTGTCTTGCAATCTGTGCTGCCAGTGCTGCATGGGGCAGACCGGAGCCGGAGAAGATGGGCAGCTTCTGACCGCGGACAAGGGTGTTCAGACCGTCAATAGCGGAAACGCCGGTCTGGATAAATTCATCGGGGTAGGCGCGGGCTGCAGGATTCATGGGCAGGCCGTTGATGTCCATATAAGCCTCTGCCAGAATGGCGGGGCCGCCGTCAATAGGCTCGCCCATGCCGTTGAAAACACGGCCCAGCATGTCGCCGGAGACGCCCAGCTCCTGGGGGCGGCCAAGGAAACGCACCTTGCTCTCTGCAAGGTTGATGCCCTGGGCGGACTCAAACAGCTGTACAACAGCTCTGTTGCCCTCAACCTCAAGCACCTTGCAGCGGCGTACCTCGCCGTTTGTGAGCCTGATCTCACCAAGTTCGTTATAGGTGACGCCCTCGACCTGGTCTACAACCATCAGAGGGTTTGCCACCTGACGTATGGTCTTGTATTCCTTTATCATATAAGCTCACCTCCGCTCACAGCTTCATCAATCTGCTGCTTCATTTCCTTTTCGATCTTTTCAAATTCCTCATTCACCAGGTCGTCTGCGATTATCTTGGCGCGGGCGATCTTTTCTCTTGCGGTGATGGCGAAGAGTGCATTCATGTCTGCGCCGCGGCTGAGAGCCTCACGGCAGAGCTCGTCATAGCTGATGACAAGGCCCAGCAGCTTAAACTGCTTGTTGTAGGAGGAGTATGCATCCTCGTCCATGAATGCGTTCTGCATGAGGAAGTCCTCGCGGATCATCTTTGCAGTTTCCATGGTGAGGCGGTCTGCCGGGGACAGGGAGTCCTGACCGACCAGACGGACGATCTCCTGCAGTTCGCTCTCTTCCTGGAGGATATGCATGGCCCGCTCCCTGTTCTTCATGTATCTCTCACCAAACTGCTCGGTATACCAGGGGCCGAGAGAGTCAAGATACAGAGAGTAGGAGGTCAGCCAGTTTATTGCGGGGAAGTGTCTTGCATAGGCAAGGCTGGAGTCCAGCGCCCAGAAGACTTTGACAATACGCATGGTGGCCTGGGAAACAGGCTCGGAAATGTCACCGCCGGGAGGGGAGACAGCGCCGATTGCGGTTACAGAGCCGCGGCGATCATCAGAGCCCAGGCACTCAACCACGCCTGCACGCTCATAGAACTGAGCAAGGCGGGAGGCCAGGTATGCGGGGTAGCCTTCTTCACCGGGCATCTCTTCCAGACGGCCGGACATCTCACGCAGAGCCTCAGCCCAGCGGGAGGTGGAGTCTGCAAGGACAGCCACGTCATAGCCCATGTCGCGGAAGTATTCAGCGATTGTGATGCCGGTGTAGATGGAGGCTTCGCGGGCTGCAACAGGCATGTCGGAAGTATTTGCAATCAGCACGGTACGCTTCATCAGAGGCTCACCGTTGCGGGGGTCCTTAAGCTCGGGGAACTCGTTGAGAACGTCGGTCATCTCATTGCCGCGCTCGCCGCAGCCGATATAGACCACGATGTCCACGTCGGACCACTTTGCCAGCTGGTGCTGCACGACGGTCTTACCGGAGCCGAAGGGACCGGGGACTGCGGCAGTACCACCCTTGGAGATGGGGAAGAGAGTGTCGATAATTCTCTGGCCGGAGTTCATGGGGCGGCGGGGCACAAACTTCTTGGAGTAGGGACGGGCAATACGCACGGGCCAGCGCTGGCTCATGGTAAGCTGATGCTCCTTGCCGCTGTCGTCACGCAGGGTGCAGACAACCTCGTCCACGGTGTACTCGCCCTCGCCGATCACACTGATAATCTCACCCTTGAGGCGGGGAGGAACCATGATTTTATGGAGAATTGCGCTGGTCTCCTGCACGGTGCCGATAACGTCGCCGCCGGAGAGCTGGTCGCCGGGCTTTGCCACAGGAGTGAAAGCCCACTTCTTTTCACGGCTCAGCGCAGCCACGTCGGTGCCGCGGGTGATGCAGTCGCCGGAGATGGCACGCATCTCGGGCAGGGGGCGCTGGATGCCGTCGTAGATATTTTCAAGCATACCGGGGCCCAGCTCAACGCTCATGGGCATGCCGGTGCTGAACACTTCGGCGCCGGGGCCCAGGCCGGTGGTCTCCTCATAAACCTGAATGGAGGCAGTGTCACCGGTCATGTTAAGTATCTCGCCGATAAGGCGCTCGCGGCCTACGCGCACAACGTCGGAGACGTTTGCATCTGCAAGCCCCTCAGCCAGCACCAGAGGGCCGGATACCTTGGTTATAGTTCCGCTCATTTATTCTTTTCCTCCTTTTTGGAGTGTCGATATTTCAATTATTTTTTTCCTCAAATCCAAAGCTCGACTTTGGATTTGAAAAGGAGCAATAATATAACCGGTCGTGTAAAAGCCGCCTGCGGCTTTTGCTGACCCTTTATATTATTGCGACGCCCACTGCTTTATCCACTGCTTCGCGCAGCTCTCTCATGCCTATACCCAGAGAGCCGTCTCTGCCGGGGATGAGGATGATTGCGGGGCTGGGTCTTTCTTTCACACGGTCTATATCTGCTTTGAGAGCCTCTGCAAAGCTATCCTCAAGATAGATGATTGCATAATTGCTCTCGGGATTTATCAGGGAGCGCAGGGCCCGCTTTGCCTCGTCTGCATTGTCCACCGGATAGGTGTCCAGCCCCAGCGCCTTGAATCCTATGACAGTGTCCCGGGCGGCGATAACACCGATTTTATACATAAGTATCACGCAGCCTTTCTTTTATGGATTTGACGCTCAAGCCGGAAAGCAGTCCGTTGAGAACTATGCGGATGCAGCTGATGTCGTTTTCCGTTGCGGCCATGTAACCCAGAACATATTCAGGGCCAAAGCTGTGCATCCTTGCATCCTTGAGATATTTTACCATTATATTGTCGCAGATACGTTCAAAGCCGGTCAGGCTGCCGCCCTTGGCAGCTTCTGCACCTGCTGCGGCAGCGGCCTTGTAAGCCGTGCCGGAATAGAAGGATGCGATTGCATCGGCAGAGCCGCAGAGCTGGGACAGGGAGCGCTCAAGGTATCTGTCCTCAAAGAGGACACCTCTTAAGAATTCCTCGGTCTTGCCCATGCGGATGCATCTCACACAGGCCCTGAAGTTGCAGCCCTGTGCATAGAGTGAAACATAGCCGTCAATGTACTTGTTATCAAGCTTTGAAGCCATCTGCTTCATTTCTGCGTAGCAGGCCTTGTCCAGCACAAAGTCGGAGAGCTGGGGATTATCCGTTCTTGCCAGAACGTCCCTGGCCTCCAGCATTGCCTTGCCCAGCAGGGCAGGAATAAAGCGGTAGTCGGCGCTGAAGAAGGCTTCTTTCAGCTTGTCCGGATTCACCCGGCCCGAGCCGGACAGGAGGCTGTCCATGTTCTGACCCATGGCCTGGGATTTTATTAAAACCTTTGCGTTATGATAATCATAGCGTAGGCGGAAAAGATTGACCAATTCCTTGTCGGGTGAGAGTCTTTCCAGCTCCTTGAACAAGTCCTCCCTGTATTGGGAAAGCGCCTGGTCTATGCCGCTGCGGTCCAAAGCAGTCATGTCCGGCCAGCCTTTCTCACGCAGGATCTGGGTGGCTTCTTCAAATCTGCCGGAAGCGAGCATGCGATCCAGTGCTCCTTCATTTATAAACACGGAAGCTCTGGCTCTGAGCATGGTAGAGAGGAACAGGTAATCCTTGTCCGTATGCTTTCTGTCAGACAATTCAATTCCTCCTTTTTGTTGGCATTCAGTCAAAAAGCTTTTCTGCAACCTTTGCTGCCATGGCCTGACGACTGTCCTCCAAAATGGATGATACGCTGCAGTTTACTTCGGTTCTGCCGTCGAGCAGGATAAAACCTGCATCAATGTTTCTTGTCTCGTTACTGAGCTTAAGCCCAGCCTGTTTGCCCTTGGCAATCAGAGCTTCGTTTGCCTTTGCAAGAAGCTTTTCGCCCAGCTCCTTGTCCCGGGCGGAAAGAATAATCTCTCCGCTTCCGTCGCTTGCCTTGCAGGCAAGGGATGCAAGCCATGCTATGTACTGATCCTCAGGCAGATTGAGAAGCTTCTCCTTTGCTGTCTGGAAGGCAGTGTCCAGAACATTCTGCTTTGCAAGGAGCAGCTCCTTGCGGGCATCCAGCCTTGCAGTGCGCAGCATACGCTCGGCATCAAGGCCGATTTCCTTTTCGCCCTTTTCAATGGCGCTTTCATAGGCAGCCTGCAGTTTCTTCTCATATTCGCTGCGGATTGCGGCGCAATCACTTTCAGCCTTCTGCGCTATGGCAGCACATTCTTCTGCGGCGGCTGCATTTATCCGTTCGATGATTTTTTCAATTCCGTCCATAGCGATTCCTCTTTAACGATTAAAGGCCCAGATTGAGATTGAGCAGCATAAGGAATGATGCCAGCAGGCAGAGTATTGCGTAGAACTCGACAGTGATGCAGAGGATGATGCCCTTTGCCCAGTCGTCGGGACGCTTTGCCATGAGGTTTATAGCGCAGGCTGCAACACGGCCCTGAGCGGGAGAAGAAATTGCACAGCCGGTGGCCATGGGGATGCATGCGCATGCAACACGCAGACCGTCTGCAATGCTGAGAGAAGTAGGATCAACATTGCCGCCGAAAATGCCCATCTGGAGCAGGGCGAAGAACCAGACAACCAGACCGTAGAGGCCCTGAGTGCCGGGAACAACCTGAAGAATAAGAACCTTACCGAAGGCGCTGGGATCTTCACTCAGCAGATCGGCGCCGGCCTCACCGGCAAGGCTGCAGCCTCTTGCAGAGCCTGCGCAGCTCAGACCACAGGCCAGAGAAGCACCGAGAAAACCAATTGCAAGACCGCCAAAACTATCGAAGAATGCGTTCATTAGTAAATCCTCCTTGAATAATATAACAAGTATTTATCCGATATTTATGCGCCCAGATTGAGGTTGAGCAGCATAAGGAATGATGCCAGCAAAAACAGGATTGCGTAAAACTCTACCGTGACGCAGAGCAGGATGCCTTTGCCCCATTCTTTAGGGTTGCTTGCCATCAGGCTGATGGCGTTGGCTGCAACGCGGCCCATGGCAGGTCCGGCAGATAAGCAGCCTATAGCAACCGGCAGGCAGGCGCAGGCGATACGCAGACCTTCGGATGCTGTCAGCAACAGAGGGTCATAGGCGTTGCCGAAAACACCCATCTGAAGCAGAGCAAAGAACCAGACCACCAGGCCGAAAAGCCCCAGGGTACCGGGCAGAATCTGCAGTATAAGCACCTTACCAAAGGCACCCGGTTTCTCTGCCAGCAGGCCCGCGCCGGCTTCTCCGGCGGTGCCGCAGCCTCTCGCCGAGCCTGCACAGCTCAGCCCGACTGCAAGTGACGCGCCCATAAACGCAATAGCCAGTCCGCCAAAGCTATCAAAGAGTGCACCCATATATTAATCCTCCTTGAAATAACATAGCGAATTCAAATTAATCTTCTTTTATATTTACATACTTGGCATCCACCGACAGGGGGCGGAACTTCTTTCCGCCATCGCGGTACCACTTTCCGAAAAACTCAAGAAACTGGAGACGCAGAGTATGCACGAAACAACCTATCAGGTTCAGCGCAAAGTTAAGCGCGTGGCCGATGATAAACACAAAAATGAACAGCAGCGTGCCAATAACTGTCATGCCATTGGTATTGCCAAGGCTGCCCAGCTGGTTGAAAACACTTGCAATAACTGCACCGGCCAGCATCAGCGCCATCAGACGGGAGTAGGACAGAAAATCACCCAGATAGCCGGTGGCGCCGTTATATATCGCGCCGAACAGGCCGGTAACTCTCTTGATTCCCTTGTTGGTGACAAAGACGCCGATGACCATCATTGCAATGCCGATGAACAGAACGGTCTTGCCAAAGCCGAGGACCATAAGGCCAACGCCGATGAACATTACCCACCAGCTCAGATCATTGAGCAGGGCATCTGCCCACTCCCCATCCTTGATTTTCAGATACATGCCGAGACCCACGCCCACTGCCAGATGGATAACGCCAAGGCAGATGGCGAAGATAAGCAGGTATAGGGGGTTGTTGCCCACTATCAGGTCAAAGGGGAAGTCAATGGTGAGGCTGCCAAGGGTGATCGAGCCCATATGGAAGGGGAATATCCAGCTCTTGCCGAACCACTTGCCGATCTGGGGGATCAGGTCCCCAAAGAAGCCACCGGTGAAAAAGCCTATTATCGCGGTGCTGGTACCGCCGATTATCAGCAGACCGGACATGTTTTTCATACCGCCCTTGGGCTTTGCCTTGTACTTTATCAGAAGACCGGCAATCAGCAGGATCAGACCATAGGCCATATCACCGTACATGATGCCGAAGAACAAAGCAAAGAAGGGAGCAATCCAGGGATTGGGGTCCAGACCGTTATAGGCCGGCATGGAGTACATCTCAGTCACCAGATTGAAGGGAGAGGTAAAGCTGTTGTTTTTCAGCTTCACCGGCACATTGGGATATTCCTCCGGTACAGGATCCGCCGTCTCCCAGGCACAGTCGTATTTTTTAAGTATCTGCTCCAGCTCCGCCTCGTTGGGCTTTGGCACCCAGGCGCTGAAGGTGAAGCTGCTCTCGGTGTTGAGAAGTTTAGCTGCATCTTCTTCACCGGAGATAATATTTGAAAGGGTATCCACACCCAGCTGCAGATCAAATCTCTTGCTGCTGCAGGAGACAAGCTCCGCTATCACATCGTTTCTTTCCTGCGCCAGAGCTTTGAGCCTTAGGTCAATGGCGGAAATGTTTTCCTTTGCCGTGCCCTTGTATTCAGTCAGATTGACGTTTGACCAGCCGTGGTTTCTCAGTGCCTGCAGGGCCTTGTCATGCCTGTCCGCCATTGCAACAAGCATGCAGTAGCGGGTGTTCTTGTCTGCAGAAACCTCTATCAGCTCGGCCTCTTTTGCCTCCAGATACATCTCCTGTCTTGCCTCATCAATATTCTGGGCAAGGGGGAAGACACCAAAACTTACAACACAGTTTTTTGTTCTGACTTTCTCAAGAGGAAGGGAAAGGCTTTCCCAGGGCAAAAGAGCCTCCCGGGAGGCGATCATGCGGCTTTCTTCAATGTTCAGACTGTTGATCTTCGCATTGAGCGAAAGAATCTGATCTGCAATTTCCAGATCTGCAGGCAAGGCGCCCTCGTCCAGAAGCGTGTTCAGCTCCACCTCAGGCAGAGGGGAAAGCAGCCCCCGCTTTTCCTTGCTGTACTCGTTGAGCACGTCCAGGGCATTCTGCAGCTTAATCTGCTTCTGGCGATTCTCGCCAAGACGGTCCGTGCTGTTTCGACGAAGTTTTTCTTTAAGCTTCTCCGGCAGCTCCTCCGGCTCATTTATCTGTACACAGCCAAGGAGCATCAGCTCCCGCAGAATTTTTTCCTGCTGTGAGCGGACACCGATGAGACGCAGCTTCTTCATTGCTACAATGCTCATTATCCGTTCACTATCCTTTCTACAATATACTCCGCTGCATTATCCAGCCGGCTTTCGGCCTTGCTGAGCAGCTCAGCCTTCTTAAGATCGGTTTCACGGGCTATTTCTTCCATTTCAGCTTTTGCTTTTTCCTGTGCCAGCTCACTTTTCTCTTTAAGCTCTGCACGGACTCTGGACTCAAGCTGATTCAGCGCAGCCCTGCCTTCTTCTCCGGCTTTCTCCACTGCGCGCTTTGCATTTGCCAGAGCTTCAGCCTTCTGTTTTTCAACCGCTTCTTCTGCCTGACAAATGATTTCAATAGCTCCCAAGGACATTGTTACACCTCCTCTTCACCAATTACCGTTGTATGAAAAATATTTTTTACTTTTCAAGCGGAGAGACCAAACTCTCTCCTTATTTTATAGTATAACCCTTTAATTCCTACCTGTCAAAACGGAATTAAGTCGAAAAACCCCTATTATTTCACCGGGATTTTATGCCTTTTAAACAAAAATATGAAACCCATCCCAAAAAGTGGGTTGGGTTTTTAGTTAATTTAACGGCACCGTTCAATTTTGCACTGTTTCCCGCTCTCCGCATCCACATAAATGCACATGCGCTCATCCTCCTGAAAACCGCATATAAATTCCCAACAGGGCAGGTAATTGCCTCCTGGAGTACTTATTATAAGCTTTCTTGTGCTCTGGGGCTCTGCCCCCTCCGGCAGAGCCCGGCGTGCAGAGTCTTCGTCAATATTCCACAAAAGCTCCATATCAGCCTCTCTGTACCTGGTGGCGTCATAGGAATAGATACTGCCATCATCCAGCGCGACGGAAACGCTTATATAGTCGTCCACTACCAGGGCCCCGTCCCGCTCCGGCGCAAAATGGTAGACCGCCATAGTCTCGCCGAAGTTTTCCCCGCTCAGCCCCAGCTCACTGTAGCCGAGGGACGCAAGAAAATCCTCAGCCCTTTGCCGTGCCTGCTCCTGATCCATGCCGCCGGCGCTGACAAGGCGGCTCTGGCTCATGGACTCAAGCCCTCTGGAGCTTACGCACAGGCGAAGCTCTCCCGCGCTGTAGCAGCGGCGGCCATCGCTCCCCTCATAGCTGTATTCCTCCTTCAGTTCTCTCGGCTCCACACCGGCAGCCTGGGCAGCAATAGCTTTGGACTCCTCCTCGCTGAGTTCCCCTGCTGGAGCCTCCTGCCGGGGGCTGTACTTGCCCTCGTAGACAAATTCCTCCGGAGAAGTAAATTCTTCTTCATAGCTCAGCATCCGGCTTGAAAACAGCTCAGTGCCGCTGCCGCTGTCTCCCCGGGCAAAGCGTCGCTGCTCCATGCTGTCCATGCTGATACTGCCGTCGTTAAGCTCCGTCTGCAGTTGGGAAAGCCGGGCGGAAAAATCCGCCGCCGCATCGGAGAGCTGCTGCACATGCTGCTTTTGCTCCTCGCTCAGCTCATCCTCACTTTGGGCCAGAAGGCTTGCGCTGTAGTCACCGGCAAGATTCAGAAAGCCGGAGAGCTTTTCCAGCTCCTGGGTTGAAAAGGGCAGCACTGACATGGCGGCCTCCGCCCGCATGGCCTCGGCATAGGCCTTGGAGCAGATACTCCGGCCCAGCACATCGTCCGTCACATAGCGCAGCTTCTTAAGCGCCGAGCTCAGCTCCGCTACCGCGGATACAGTTTCATCCAGCGCCGCAGCGGAGCTGTAGTCTGCCGCCTGCCGGCAGTATTCCAGCCGCGCCCGGCTCATGGCCGTCAGCCCGCCCAGGGCAGCTATCGCCGCCAAGGAATATATCACAGCAAGACGCCTGAATTTTGCAGAAATATAAAACACCACCCGAGTAATTATTTTCTTTAATTTTCCCTCATTGGGGCGATAATATGCCAAAAGAAAAACACCGCGAGTTTCCTCGCGGTGTTTTGGATGCAATATTTGATTATGCCAGCTTTTCAAGACCGACGCGCAGACGGCGCAGGCACTCTTCACGGCCCAGGATACGGCAGATTTCAACTGCGCCGCCGGGAGTGACAGCCTTGCCTGCTGCGGCGATACGCACAGGCCACATCAGCTTTGCGTTCTTGATGCCCAGCTCCTCAGCCTTGGAAACCATAGCGTTCATAAGGTTCTCGTCATCCCATGCGGGGAGAGCCTCGAAAACAGGGATCATGAGCTCCAGCATTTCCTTGGAGGATGCCTTGTCGGACTTGGACTTCTTGTGGACAAAAAGTTCTGCATCGTACTCAGGCAGAGTGTCAAAGAAGTCAATCTTCTCGGGAATCTCAGTGAGAACCTCGGTGCGCTGCTGCAGCAGGGCTGCAATATCGGCGGCATCATAGGCCTCGTTCTTCACGGCCTGGCGCACGTAAGGCTCTGCAACCCTGGCAAAGTCCTCAGCGCTCATGCGGCGGATATACTCGGCGTTGAAGTACTTGAGCTTGGTCAGGTCAAAGATGGCAGGGGACTTGGAGATGCCGGACATCTCAAAGCAGCTTGCCAGCTCTTCCATGGAGAAAATCTCCTGCTCGCCGCCGGGGCTCCAGCCCAGCAGAGCAACGTAGTTGATGACAGCATCGGTGAGATAGCCCTGAGCGATGAGGTCTTCATAGCTGGGGTCGCCGTGGCGCTTGGACATCTTGTTGTGAGCATCGCGCATAACAGGGGAGCAGTGGACATACTTGGGGATATCCCAGCCAAAGCCCTCGTAGAGCAGATTGTACTTGGGTGCAGAGGAGAGATACTCGCTGCCGCGGACAACATGGGTGATGCCCATGAGATGGTCGTCCACAACGTTTGCAAAGTTGTAGGTGGGCAGACCGTCGCGCTTTATAAGGACCTGATCGTCCAGAGTGGTATTTTCAACGGTGATGTCGCCGAAAATCTCATCATGGAAGGTGGTAGTGCCCTCGTGGGGTATGCGCTGGCGGATGACATAGGGCTCGCCGGCGGCGGCGCGGCGGTCGGACTCTGCCTGATCCATGTCACGGCAGGGGTCATCTGCATGCTCGAACATACCGGTATCCTCATCGGATGCGGTCTTCTCGCAGAAGCAGCGGTAGGCGTGACCGCGGCTCATCAGCAGCTCAGCATACTCCTTGTAGAGGGGGCGGCGCTCGGTCTGGATATAGGGGGCAACGGGGCCGCCCACATCAGGACCTTCGTCATGCTGCAGATGGCATTCAGCCATGGTCTTGTATATCACGTCAACAGCGCCTTCAACCAGACGGCCCTGGTCAGTATCTTCAATACGCAGGATAAACTTGCCATTTTCATGGCGTGCAATAAGGTAGGTGTAGAGAGCGGTGCGCAGATTGCCCACGTGCATATAGCCGGTGGGAGAAGGGGCAAAACGGGTACGGGCCTCGCCCTTGGGGATGCGCTGCTCCATTTCCTCAAACCATTTCATATCTTTCATTTCAAAAAGCCTCCGGAATTTTTCAGCCTTGCTTAATAGCTTGTTCAGCCGTACCTATATTATTTTGCAAAATGGCAGTTGTCAAGATAAACTTAATTTGTTAGAATATATAGAACTGTGATTTGTTTACTCTGCTCCGCCGGATCGCAAATACCCTTCCGCCGGGGCATACAAGGGAGATATAAAATGGATAACACTACCGCAAAAAAAGTTATGCTTTCCGGCATCCAGCCCTCCGGCGACCTGCACCTGGGCAACTACCTGGGCGCAGTGAAGAACTGGGCCGATCTCGCCGATGAGTTTGACTGTTATTATTTCATGGCCGACCTGCACACTCTCACCGTGCGTCAGAACCCTGCAGAGCTGCGCCGCCGTTCTACCCAGCAGCTGGCTCAGTATATTGCCTGCGGCCTTGACCCCGAAAAGAACACCCTCTTCATCCAGAGCCATGTGCACGAGCACGCTGAGCTGGGCTGGATTCTCAACTGCTACACCATGTTCGGTGAGCTCAGCCGTATGACCCAGTTCAAGGATAAGAGCGCAAAGAACGCCGAAAACGTAAACGGCGGTCTGTTCACCTATCCCAGCCTCATGGCCGCTGACATTCTGCTGTATCAGGCAGACTTTGTCCCCGTGGGCGAGGACCAGAAGCAGCACTGTGAGCTTACCCGCGACATCGCCACCCGCTTCAACAACATCTACGGCGAGACCTTCAAGGTTCCCGAGCCCTATATTCCCAAGGTTGGCGCCCGTATTATGAGCCTTGGCGCCCCCAACAACAAGATGAGCAAGTCCGATCCCCAGGGCTGCGTGTTCCTGCTGGACAAGCCCGAGGATATCGCAAGAAAGTTTAAGCGCGCCGTTACCGACTCTGACACCGAGCACTGCGTGCGCTACGCACCTCAGGAAAAGCCCGGCGTTGCAAACCTGATGAGCATTTACTCCTCCGTCACCGGCAAGAGCTTCGATGAGATCGAGCGCGAGTTTGACGGCAAGGGCTATGGTGTGTTCAAGCCCGCCGTCGGTGAAGCTGTCATTGAGCATCTGCGCCCCATCCGTGAAGAGGCCGAGCGCATTATTGCCGACAAGGCATACCTCAGCTCCGTATACACCGAAGGCGCCAGGAAGGCCCAGTATATCGCCCGCAAGACTCTGCGCAAGGTATATAAGAAAGTCGGTCTGGTGGAAAAGCCCTTCTGATTTTTCCGTTTCCTACATCCCAAACAATTACCTAGAAAAACGGAGATATACAAATGTTTCCTAATCTTTCCCTGTGGCTGAAGCTGCTGCTGGCTTTTGCCGTATCCCTTGTCATAAGCTATTTTATGACCCCTCCGGTAAAAGGTTTTGCCGAGCATGTGGGCGCAATTGACGTCCCCAAGGACGACAGACGCGTGCATGACCACCCCATCCCCCGCATGGGCGGTCTGGCCATCTTCCTTGGCTTCGTACTGAGTCTGCTTATCTTCGTGCCTATGGACATGAAGGTAATGGGCCTTTTGCTGGGCGCGCTGATCATCGCCGTTGTGGGCGGTGTGGACGATATTATCCCCCTCTCCCCCAGCGCAAAGCTGCTGGCCCAGTTCATTGCGGCCTTGGTCTGTGTCCGCTGCGGCATCATCTTTACTGCCATTTCCAATATCAACATCTTCGGCAATACGAGCTATGTTGAAATCGGCTTTCTGTCCTTCCCCCTGACCATAATCTGGATCATGGGCTGCACCAACGCCGTCAACCTTATTGACGGTCTGGACGGTCTGGCTGTGGGCGTCTCCGCCATAAGCTCCTTTACTATGCTGGTGGTATCGCTGCTGGTCTCCGAGCCTGTAGTTTCTATCATCCTTGCCGCTCTGGCAGGTGCATGTCTGGGCTTTATGCCCTTTAACTTCAACCCTGCGAAGATCTTCATGGGTGACGTTGGTTCCCAGTTTCTGGGTTTCGTGCTTGGTGTCGTGTCCATTATGGGCATGTTCAAATTCCAGGCCATAATCACCTTCATTGTCCCCCTGCTGGCACTGGCTGTGCCTCTGGCAGATACTTCCTTTGCCTTCATCCGCAGGATCCTCAAGGGCCAGAGTCCCTTCCACGCTGACAAGGGTCACTTCCATCACCGGCTGATGGCCACCGGCCTGAGCCAGAAGCAGACTGTCGCCGTGCTCTATGGCGTGTCTGCCATCATGGGTCTTGTGGCTGTGCTTATCTCCGGCCACAACAGCCTTATCAAGGCGCTGTGCACTGTGGGTATATTCCTTGTGCTGGTAGGCATCTGGGTCATCATGGCCATCCGCAACCCCCGCAAGGCCAAGGCCCGCAAGCTGAAAAAGCAGCAGGCCGCTGAAGAGGCTGCCAAAAAGGCCACAGAGGTCAAAAAGGAAAATTAAACTTAAAACCGCCGGGAGACCATTCTCTCCGGCGGTTTTCTTCACAGGAGGCGTAAACATGGCAAAAACAATGAAATACTCCGCCCTGATCAGCCTCATTATTTTCGGCCTGAGCTTCGGGCGCAATCTGAGCCTGTGCATTACTTTCGGCACAATATCCTACCATCTTGTCATGCGCCTTGTTGTGGGCACAGTTTTTGACCGCCTCATGGGCAACCGGGCCGACACCAGCCGTCCCTGGTACAAAATTCGCCCCTGGGAGGAAAATATATACAAAAAACTCAGGGTCAAAAGCTGGAAAGGCCGTATGCCCAGCTACGCGCCGGAGCTTTTCTCCCCGGAAAATCACAGCTGGGGCGAGATTGCCCAGGCCATGTGTCAGGCGGAGCTTGTGCATGAGACCATTATTGTGCTCAGTTTTCTGCCCCTTCTGGCCGCAATCCCATTTGGCTCTTTCCCGGTTTTTTTCATTACTTCTCTGGCTTCTGCAGCCTTTGACCTGCTTTTTGTAATAATGCAGCGCTATAACCGCCCGCGCATTCTGCGCCTCGCGGCAAAAGAGAAAAATAAAAAGCTCTGACTTTAAAGGGAGCCTCCACATAAGAAAACATATGCCTGAGAAAGGCGTATTTCGGGCATCTGCATTGTTACAGCCGCTTGAAATACACACAAGTATTCCTGCGCGTCTGTGCCGCGCATCTGCCGCAAAATACGACTTTTCAGGTGCATAGCAGTTTTGCCAAAGGATATTCGAGATAAAATTGCATATTTAAACCCATCTTGTATTATTAAATACAAGATGGGTTTTTGCACTATTTCCGGTTACCCCGGCAGGGGTGAGGAAATAGCAATAAAATAATTTTGCAAAGCAAAATTTCCCTCATACTGGATAT
>JAFQQV010000008.1 GCA_017410425.1 Oscillospiraceae bacterium | reverse complement strand
GGAGCCGGAGTTGCTTTGCCGGCGGGAACCTGGAATCTAACGTATCCAACTACTTTCTGTGCCACGTGACAGCACCTCTTTCTTATTTAATTAATCTTTGATAACTTCGACCTGATCGAGCTCCAGATCAACGGGAGTCTCACGGCCGAACATGGAGACGACGACGCGAACCCTGTCTTTTTCGGGCTCAAGCTCGTCCACGATGCCCATGAATCCGGCAAGGGGACCATCAATGACCTTGACTTCATCGCCAAGTTCATAGCCCACGCGAATTTCACGGCGTTCAACGCCAAGGGCGTAGATTTCCTGCTCCGTCAGGGGGACGGCCTTACCGTCAGAACCGACGAAACCGGTTGCACCGCGGATATTGTGCACCAGATGCCAGCTTTCATCAGTGAGGATCATCTTGATCAGCACATAGCCGGGGAACACCTTGCGCTCGACAGTTTTTTCGCCGGCGTCGGTGTATTCGGTGACAGTCTCCATGGGGATGCGGACCTCTTTGATGAGATCGGTCATCCTGCGGTTTTCTGCTGCCTTCATTACAGCGGCAGCTACTGCATTTTCATACCCGGAATAGGTATGAACAACGTACCATCTTGCTTCTTCAGCCATGATCTTTTAACCCAGGAATGTAAAGATTCCCTTGACCAGCATGGAAGCCACGCCGTCAAAGACCCAGATGGCAACTGCGGAAACAAGCATCATGCCGATGGAAACGAAGACGTTGTTTCTCAGGGTCTTGCCGGTGGGCCAGACAACCTTCTTAAGCTCGCTCTTCATTTCTCTGAACCATTTGCCCACTCTCTTAAAGAAACCGGGCTTAGTATCGTCCTTCTTAACGGCGGTGACAGCTTTTGCGTTGGCATAATTTGCCTTTTTTTCTTCAGCCATTTTCGCGCATCCTTTCAGAACTTACTTGGTCTCAACGTGCTTGGTGTGCTTTCTGCAGAAGGGGCAATACTTGCTACGCTCCAAACGGTCAGTGGTGTTCTTCTTGTTCTTGACCGTGTTGTAGTTCCTCTGCTTGCATTCATCGCATCTGAGTGTGATTTTAACTCTTGCGCCTGCAGCCATTCTTTCGGCACCTCCTATTTTATTTACCCGAGGTCAAAGCCGTCGGGCATTGCCTCCCTGTATAGTGTTGTAGAAGCCTCTGTACGCAAAAAAGCGCACAAAAAAATAGACCTCTCAACTGACAGGTAGATATAATATATCATAGTGCATTACTCAGGTCAACACTTTTTTGCACAAATTTTAAAGAAATTTCCGCAGTTTTACAGCTTTTTTATTGATTGCCGGCTACTAAAATGGTATATTACATATCTGGGAAGACAGCGGAATGCTGACCACAATATTTTGTGTTAAAATTTCCATGTCAAATCCATATTTCGAAAGGGAAATTTCCAATGACTTACAAAGAAGCACTTGATTATATATCTTCCACTGAGCGTTTCGGCTCCCGTCCGGGCCTGAGCCGGATAAGCGAGCTTTTGGAGAAGCTGGATAATCCTCATAAGGGCATGAAATTTGTCCACATCGCCGGCACTAACGGCAAGGGCAGCTGCGCCGCCATGTGTGCAAGCGTACTTAAGGCTGCCGGATATAAGACCGGCCTTTACACCTCGCCCTACATTTTCCGCTTCAATGAGCGTATGCAGATAAACGGTATGCAGATTGAGGATGATGTTCTCGCTGACATTGTTGCAAAGGTCAAGCCTGCGGCAGAGTCCATGGAGGATCATCCCACCGAGTTTGAACTTATGACAGCCGCTGCCCTGCTCTGGTACAGGCAGGAAAATTGTGACATCGTGGTGCTGGAAGTTGGCCTTGGCGGCCGCTTTGATGCAACTAATATTATTGAAAGCCCCGAGGCTGCGGTTATTATGAACATCGGGCTTGACCATGTGACCGTTCTGGGCGACAGTATTGAGCAGATCGCCTTTGAAAAGGCCGGCATCATCAAGCCCGGCTGCGAAGCAGTTCTCTACGAGCAGAGCGACATTGTCACCGATGTTATCCGCCGCCGCTGTGAAGAGGAAAACGCAAAGCTCAATATTGCGGATTTCTCTGCCATAAAGCCTGAGTTTGACTCTCTCATGGGCCAGAGCTTCAGCTACAAGGGTGAAATCTATGCCCTTCCCCTGCTGGGCTCGCACCAGCTTAAGAATGCCGCTGTGGTGCTGGAAACTGTGGAA
Source organism: Oscillospiraceae bacterium (assembly GCA_017410425.1). Taxonomy (GTDB): domain Bacteria; phylum Bacillota; class Clostridia; order Oscillospirales; family Oscillospiraceae; genus Limivicinus. Next base: position 24,687 of record JAFQQV010000008.1, on the reverse strand, counting down.
GTTCTCAGAAAGCGGGGCTGGAGGCTGGAGCAGAGCGATGTGGAGCACGGGCTTTATGCTGTCAGCTGGCCCGGCAGATTCGAGCTTATCAACGATGAGCCGGAATTTATTGTGGACGGCGGTCACAATCCCCAGTGCGCCCAGAGTGTGCAGGAAAATCTGCTGCGCTATTTCCCCGGCGTGCACAGGGTGCTGCTTATCGGTGTGCTGCGGGATAAGGACTTTGAAACTCTGGCAGAGATTCTTGATAAGGCTGCCGACGAATATGTCTGCATCAGCCCCAATAATCCCCGGGCCCTGCCTGCCGAAGAGCTGGCCGCAAGTCTTGAAAAATTCGGCAAGAAGCTTACTGTCTGCGAAAGCATAGAGGACGGTGTTGAGACCGCCATGGACAGAGCTGCCGGAAAAAACGGTATGGTCTGTGCTGTGGGCTCTCTGTACTCTGTAGGCGATATAAGAGCATATTTCGGTATGTATTAAATAAAAAGAGGTATAATTCTGATGAGAACAATGGCGATAGATTTTGGCGATCAGCGCATAGGCCTTGCAGTATCCGATCTGTTGGGGATGCTTGCCGGCGAAGCCTGGACCATGGAAGAATGGAACATGGAGCGGGCTGCAAAGCGTATCGCTGAGGCTGCAAAGCAGCGTGACGTGGGCACTCTTGTTCTGGGCCTGCCCAAAAATATGGACGGCAGTGAAGGCCCCAGAGCGGAGAAGAGCCGTCAGTTTCGCGAAATGCTGATTGCGGAGACCGGTTTGCCCGTAATTCTCTGGGATGAGCGCCGCAGCAGCATCGAGGCCCATGCAATCCTCCATGCCGGCGGCAAGAAGGAAAAAAAGCACCGCAAGACTGTGGATGCCGTAGCGGCAAGCCTGATCCTGGAAGGATATCTTGGAAGCGCTCGGTAAAACACGTGCTGTTTTGTAGGGAACGGATTTATCCGTTCCGATGGCATGGATTTATCCGGAATGCATGAATGCATTCCCTACGGAAAGTTTTTTAAAATAAAATCAAAAGACGGCAATGCATATGAAACCATTTTTGGTATGCATTGCCGCCTTTATTTTTTCTCTCCCGGCACATACTGAATAAGCGGAAAAATCATGCGGGAGGAAAAACTGATGAAAAAAGCGATTATAAACGGCCTTTTCAGCCTTGTGCTGGCAGCCGTCTTTACTGTTCCCGCCTTTGCGGAGGAGCTTATAGTTGGCGGACAGGCCGTTGGTATACAGATAAGTACCGAAGGGGTTCTTGTGGCAGGGGTGAACGAGGTGGAAACCATGGACGGCACAGCCTCGCCTGCCGGGGATGCCGGTGTCAGGGCTGGAGATATTATAATAAGTATTGACGGCAAAATGGTCTACGACTCTGCAAGTGTAGTTGAGGCTGTGGACAGTGCCGGCGATGGGCCTGTAACTGTAAAGCTGCGCCGGGACGATAAAAGCCTTGAGCTTGAGCTGCAGCCTGCCGAGAGCGATGAGGGCCGGAAAATGCTGGGCCTCCTGCTTCGTGACGGGATGAGCGGCATTGGAACACTGACTTTTTTTGAACCGGACAGCGGCCTTTACGGCGCTTTGGGCCACAGCGTGAATGACGGTGAGAGCAAGCAGGAAATGCCCATCAGGGATGGCAGCATAACCAAGGCGAATATAGTCAGCGTAAAGGCTGGAGCTGCCGGCAATCCTGGAGAGCTCAACGGCGCTGCAGACCTGAGCCAGGTGCTGGGCTCCATTGAAAAAAACACAGGCGTTGGAATTTTTGGCAGGCTCTATACAAATCTGGAGGGGCAGCTCATGGAAACAGGTGCGATGACTGCGGGCCCGGCGTCCATTGTCTCCACCGTTAGCGGTAATGAACGGCGCGAGTATTCCATTGAGATAAACCGAGTCTACAGGGAGTCCGGCGGAACCTATGCCATGCTTACCGTGACCGATACTGAGCTTTTGTCCAGAACCGGAGGAATTGTCCAGGGTATGAGCGGCAGTCCTATCATCCAGAACGGCAAGCTGGTGGGCGCGGTGACCCATGTTTTTGTAAATGACCCCACCCGTGGTTATGGGATTTTTATTGAGAATATGCTGGACGCGGCGGAAAATGGCGTGAATTAACCCTCAACATCGAAGCACTCACCCGGGATGTTGTCCCTAAAGTGAGTGCTTTATTTATTTGGTAAGTCCATAATAAGGACAACATTAAGACAGAAAAAGGAGAATTCTTGATGGCTAAGTTTGTACCGTTAACTTTTTTGAAAGATACAGCAAGTGTTGTCGAATTCTGTCAGGAATGCGGTGATCCTGTTTTTGTTACACGCATTGGATCACCGGAAATGGTGATCATGGACAGTGAGTTCTTTAACGAATATCTTCGTTATCGCAAGGAAGACGGCAGATTGGATATCAGGAGAGAATTCGCTGCTGTACCAAAAACGATTACTATCAAGGATCTCAAGAATACCGGTGAGATTTCTGAGCTATGCAGTCAGACGAATGAACCCATCAGCATTATCCGCAACGGGTATGACACGCTGGTGATTATCAGTATTGCGGGATATGAGAAACGTCATGCTGATTTATGGAATGGTGGCGATTAAGCGAGAGTGCTGGTGTATTGTGTAGAAAAGTTCATGAAAATGTGGTATAATTAACAAAAACAAATTCATCTGGAGGTTATACATGGCACTATTAGGTTTGTTTCGGAAGAAAAATGAAAGAAGAATAGCAAAGAAGGAATATAATTATACGATCAAGTATAAAACAAATCCTCCAAGTAAAGTATATGAAGTTACCGACGAGGAAAAAGCTTTCATTGAGGAGTTGTTTGCCAAAAGCGAGGAATATAATCTTGATCCACAGAAGTATACTTTCACAAGGCTGGCTAATGGAACAATAAATGTTGATTATGATTATTACCATAATGGTGGCTTTGTTGGAAAGGTAAAGTTGCAGGGAAACAAGCAATTTATTATGTATATGGAAAACTTATATGAATCTATGACTGTTGACGGTGGTATAAAGGAATGTGTAGCCCAAATTGAGTTCTGGTTCATATACATAAAAAAGTATTTATTAAAATAATAAGGAGTTTCGAATGGGTAGCCAAGAATTAGTACGCCAAACAGAACTACAGAAACTTTACCTGCGTAACATGCAAATCATTAAGTGGAGACTACGTTCTATTCGTGATATTCAGTCTGGTAAAACTAAGACCACCTTCAAGATGACAAACATTGAGTTTTGTGTTTTACAGATAAGAAAAATACTGGAACTTATAGCCTTGTCTGCATTAATCTCTGATCAAGATGTTTACGAAGAGCATCTAAATAACATTGGCGCTATGTGGAATGCACGTTTGATTTTAGCAGACATCGAAAGAATACATCCTGATTTTTTTCCAAAGCCAATAGTAATTGATCCTGCTGATAAATCCAAATGGAATGATATTACTGACGATTACTTAACGAAAGAAAAGTTTGTACGTATATATGAAAGATGTGGAAAATTCTTGCATGAAAATCCTCTGAAAATGACCAATGCGGATATCGATAATGAGTATTCTAAAGTATGGAATGAGATTACGGAATGGGGAAGATTAATTATTAATCTTTTAAATACGCATACCATCAAACTCTATAATCAGAAAGACCTATTCTATATTGCAATGAATACTGAAGATCAACCTCCGCATGGCAACATTTTTACGATGGTGACCGACGAAGAATGAACATTTTTCGTTGTTTTTCAAAAACGCTGTCGAATAAGCAAAAATGTTGTCCCTAATGAACATCAATCATGAGCGGCTCCCCTATTATCCAGAACGGCAAGCTGGTGGACGCGGTGACCCACGTTTTTGTAAATGACCCCACCCGGGGCTATGGAATTTTTATTGATAATATGCTGGACGCGGCGGGGTAAAATTCATAGCAGGGGCATTTTGCCCCTGTTTTTTCAAGTGTTTCCATGCTACAATCGTAAAAAATAAGCATGAGGCAAAAGATTATGGAATTACGGATCGAAAACGGTGTATTGTACGGTAATATCCCGGGTGGATACTGGAACGGCAATTGGGATGATGAAGAGCGTCTTGTAGAGCTGGTCGTGCCGGAGGGTGTTACAGAGATTAAAGAAAGAGCCTTTTCCGGAGATCCATGGATCAGCAAAGTAGTCATCCCCGGCAGTGTCAAAGTGATTGGGAAAGAGGCCTTCGCTGTCTGTTCACAGCTTGAAGTGCTTGTCATTGAAGATGGCGTGGAGCGGATCGAAGAAGAAGCCTTCCGCAACTGCCGTATTACAGATATCGTCCTGCCTCGGCATTCCTTAAAATACATTGGTAACCGGGCATTTGATGAAAATTTATTCCGTGAATTGGAACTGCCTCTGGAGCTGGAGTATCTTGGAGTTGCGTCGTTCCGTTATAACACCGAGCTCGAAATAGTTTCTATTCCGGGTACGGTCAGACGCATTGAAACAGGCACCTTCAGAGGCTGTTCTGCGTTGGAAACTGTCATTTTACAGGACGGTGTGGAAGAAATCGGTGAGGAGGCATTTTCGAGCTGCAATAATCTGTTGGAGCTGCGTATTCCGGATTCCCTGCGTTTAATCGGCAAGGACGCCTTTGAAGGTGCTGCAGAATATACGGATGACGGATGTGTTTTTCCTGATTTTCTTTTACTGTCCCGAGATGTTGTGATCGAAGATGACTGGTTCAAGTATGTTGCCGATACATATAATCGTTACAAAAGAAGTAACTGTTGTCCCTAATGACGATCATTGAGAATATGTTAGATGCTGCGGGTTAAAGCCTCCCTCTGATGAGGGATGTGGCACGGCAAAGCCGTGGCGGAGAGAAAACGAAATTACATTTCTCTCCCCCAGTCAGCTGCGCTGACATCCCCCTCGTCAGAGGGGGCCTTGGGTGAGCATCATCCGTATACCCATCTTTTTGTAAAGGATACGACACGAGGCAAAAGCCCGGATACTATTAAGTATCCGGGCTTTTTATATTCCCTTACGGGAAAGGCTTATTTGTTGTCTGCCAGAAATGCGAAGATCTGCTTGAAGAAGTCCCCGGCGGAGGCCATGATGAGGCTGGTGTGCACTGCGTTCTCGATGGGATAGCGCTTGGCGCCGGGGATATTGGCTTCCAGATATTCGGCGGTCTGGATATCATAGATAGAGCCGGGCACGGCGTGGAAAATGCCGGTGGGCACGGTGATGTCCTTGAGCATTCCGCGGAAGTCATGGATGCACATCTCGTTCCAGTAGCTCTTGTAAATGGGCCATTTCTGGGGCTCAAGATAGGTGAGCATAGAGCCGGTGAAGCCGGGGATGCCATAGCCTGCGGCGTAGGCGTCGATGGCTTTCATCATGTCCTCGGTAAAGACATAGTCACGAACTTCCTCTCTTGTGTGGGGGAAGCTGGCCTGGTAGAAGAAGTAATTATTAAAATCCTTCTGGTAATCAGTGTCCATGGCCTTCAGGTCCAGCTCATAACGATCGCGGGTGTAGCTGCCCTGATACAGGCCGCCGGTCCAGCCGTCTTCATTTATGAGCTTGGGGGTCATGTCCAGAATAATGAGGCGGGAGATGTTCTCGCAGCCAAAGAGCTCAACATAGCTGAATGCCACGTGGGTGCCCATGGAGTAGCCTACAGCTATAACATCCTTGAGCTGCAGATATTCCATCAACTCCTTCACGTCCTTTGCGGCCTGCTTCAAAGTCAGCTCGCCTTTGGCCTCGGAGCCGCGGGTAGCGGGGGTTCTGCCGCCGAAGCCGCGCAGGGTAAGGGTAACGCAGCGGAAATGCTCTTTCAGATGGCTTAGCACAGGGACCACCAGGTCACAGGAAAGGGAGTAACCGGGGATGAAGAGCAGTACAGGGCCATTGCCGCCAAGGTCTGCATATTCTATCTCGGTGCCGTCGGATACCTTGAAATACTTGATGATGTCAGACATGGAAATACCCTCCTTGATTTTTATAATTTAATTATACCACCATTTTTCGCCAAAACAATAAAGACCTGCAGTTTTTACCGCGCTTTACAAATTATTCACACTGGTTTATAATTGAGCAAAAATTGTGGAGAAAAAGTGATGAAATTAAAGGAACTGAGTAAATACAGAAACTTTTGGCTGGGCTGCGCCATGATAGCCATCGTCTGGTATCACTTCAAGCTGGATCTGCCTATCGGGCCTCTGCGCCGCTTTAAGGATATTGGCTACGGCGGTGTGGATATCTGCCTGCTGGCCTCTGGTATCGGCTGCTATTTTTCTCTTAAAAATGACGGAAATCTGGCCCATTTCTTCAAGAAACGCTTTTTCAGGCTGATGCCCACATACTGGGTATTTATCCTGTGCTGGATTGCCTTCCGCCTTATCTGTGACCCCATCCCTCTCTGGGCGGCCCTGGGCAATTTCCTCGGCATCCAGTATCTGAGTACCATGGGTATGCAGTTTAACTGGTACATAAGCGGTATTATAGTTTTCTACCTGCTCAGCCCCCTGCTGATAAAGCTGGTGGATATGGGAAAAAGCCTCTGGCTGCAGCTGGCTCTGACTGCGCTGGTCTTTCTTGCAACAAGGCTTTTCTGGGGCAATGATACATATATAATAATCGCATCCAGACTTCCGGTTTTCTACCTTGGCATGGTATTTGGCAGGCTCTGCATGGAGGACAGGGAAATCAAAGCTCTTAACATCGGCCTTCTTGCGGCGCTTTCCGTGGCGGGCCTTCTTATGGCACTTATCATTGTTTCCCGCTTTGAAGCTCTGGCATGGAGTATGGGCCTTGGCTGGTATCCTTTCCTGCTGGTGGCTCCCGGCGCCTGCATAATTCTGACACTGCTTGCCCGGTTGCTGGAGCGGGTAAATGTTGGTCGTGCTGTTCTTCGTGCAGTAAACAAGCTGGGGGACTACTCCTTTGAGCTTTATCTTGTACACCTCGGCCTCTTTGATGTTATCATGTACGCCATAAATCAGCATGATTTTCCTGGTGGAAATCTCACATGGATTGCGGCCTTGTTTGTGACGGCGGCGCTTTGCTTCCTGCTCAGGCGTGGAGCCCGGAAGCTTGAGAAAGTTCTGCGAAGAAGTACCGCAAAAATAAATGCATAATAAAACTGGACTCCCTTAGGAGTCCAGTTTTTCATTTTTGACAATCTGCCGCTCAACATACTGGGGAGAGGCATTGACACACATGAATATGCGGCCCACATATTCGCCCACGAGACCCAGAACCATCAGGATAATACCGCCGATTATCAGCAGCAGCGCCGTGGTGCTGGTCCAGCCAAGAGGTGCCATATGCTGGGTGAAATAGCGGATAACTATCAGAATAGTGTACAAAAATCCGCAGAGTGCGGTGAAAACACCGAAATAAGTGGCAAAACGCAGAGGTTTTACGGAGAAGGAGGTAAAACCGTTCATCCACAGGCCGATAAGCTTGCCCAGATTATAGCCGGAGCTGCCCTCTTCCCTTGCCCTGTGCTGAACCGGCACATTGCAGATATTCTTGGTGCTTCTGAGAACCAAACCCATAACATAAGGGAAGCAGTTTTCATAGCGCAGCATCTCGTCAATAATAAAGCGCTTTGCGGCAAAATAGCTTGTCAGTGAAAGCTCCCGGGGCTTTCCCAGCATAATCTCGGTCATACGGGCATTGAGCAGGCTTCCCAGATTGCGAAAACCGGAATGCTGCTTTTCCTCATAGGAAGCGTAGACCACGTCATAGCCGGCCTCGATTTTCTCCAGCAGCTTGCCGACTTCATCGGCGGGGGTCTGACCATCATCATCAAGGCAGACGATCACATCGCCCTTGCTGTGGCGCATACCGCACATGAGCGCCGCGTGCTGACCGAAGTTTTTGGCCAGGTCTACCGCGGTGATGCGTGTGTCCTCTTTTGCAAGGCCGGAGATCACAGTGAAGGTATCGTCCGGAGAGCAGTCGTTCACAAGGACAATCTCGTATTCATAGTTTTCAAGCCCTGCCATGGTACTGCTGATCTCTTCCGTCACGCCTTTTATGGTAAGGGCGGAGCGGTAGCAGGGAATTACAAAGGAAACAAGTTTCATATATTCGACCTCTTATCCAGCCTTTTTCACTGGCTTAGATTACAAAGTGAAAATTATTATTCCGGCAAGTATCATTGCCAGCGCGATAAGCTTCTTGCGGGTGATCTTTTCCTTGAACATGGTCACGCCGAAGATAGTCACAAAGATGTAAGAACTGCTTTCAAAGGCCGGGCTCATGCTCAGCGGCAGCTTCTTGTATGCCAGCATGGTCAGCAGTGTGCTTGCAAAAAACAGGCCGTAGGCAAAAATAACCGGGAAATTCAGGTACTCGCCCAGGATGCTTTTATGCTCTTTCATGGAGGCCTTTTTCAGCAGGGTCTGGGAAACGGAGGATACAAACACGCTGAAAAAACCGATAAGCAGATAGGGGATCATTTCACTGGTCATTGGCGGCATCCTCCTTTACAAAGAGAATAACGCCGGCTACTGCCAGGGCGCAGCCTATAAGTTGGTTGAGCTTGATGCTCTCCTGAAACAGCAGCGCGCCGAATACCATGCTCCACACAAGGGTCACGGCCTTATTGGCAAAGGCCACGGTAAGGGGCAGGTGCTTGAGTATCTGCTGCCAGCCCACAGCGTAGATAACAAGGATCATAAACATGCCGCCGTAGCACACCAGAAAGCCCAGGCTCAGAAACTCATGGCCTGCCGCCAGCTTTGAAAGCACAGATGAGCAGGAATAAAACAGCAGCAGCAGATGCAGCGCGAGAAATACCTTTTTGTCAAATTTAGCCATTGTAATTTCCCTTTACGCTCCAGACTTCAGCTTGGCCATAAAAACTATATCGGTAAATTTTCCGTCCAGCTTGACCATGTCAATAAAGACACCCTCAGTAACAAATCCGGCTTTTTCGTAGCTGCGCTGGGCGGCTATGTTTCCGTCAATCAAGCGCAGGCTGATGCGGTGCATTTTCAGCACATCAAGCCCGAAAGCTGTGAAGAGTCTGGCAGTTTCGCTGCCAAAGCCCTTGCCCCTTGCGGAAGTTTCGCCGATGAAAATGCCGTATTCGGCGCTTTCGTTCACGGGGTCAATGTCGCGGAAATAGACGCTGCCCACGCTCTGACCACTTTCCTTGTCCTCGATGATATACTGGATAACCTTGCCGGTGTAGACCTTGCTTTCCAGCCAGTTCTGATGCATCTCAAGGGTAAAAGGCTCACGGAAGATGAAAAACTGCTGTACCTCGGGGTCGTTGCGCCAGCGGACAATGTCCGGAGTATCGGCCTGGGTGATGGGGCGCAGTCTTACAAGCCGGCCGTTTATTATGGGCAGATCTTCATATCTGAAAAGCTTCATGCTCACTTATTGTAAAACTCCTTTACCGCCTTTATGACGGTGTTTCTGTCTTCCTCAGTCAGGCCGTAGTACATGGGCAGGCGCACCAGACGGTCAGAGTCGGCGGTGGTGTACTTATCCTCGCCGTGGAATCGTCCGAACTTCAGGCCTGCAGGGGCAGAGTGCAGCGGTACATAGTGGAACACTGCCATGACGCCCCGCTCCTTGAGGAAGCTTATGAATGCAGTGCGCTCCTCCAGAGAGCGGCACTTTATGTAGTACATGTGTGCGTTGTGGACGCAGTCTTCTGGCACTACGGGCAGGTCAATCAGACCCTCGGCCTCCAGAGGCCGGAAGGCTTTGTCGTACTCTTCCCAGCTGTGCAGGCGATTGTTGTTGATCTCGTCTGCCACTTCCAGCTGAGCATAGAGATATGCGGCATTGAGCTCACTGGGCAAAAAGCTGTCGCCAATGTCAACCCAGTTGTACTTGTCCACCTGACCGCGGAAGAACTTGGCGCGGTTGGTGCCCTTCTCACGCAGAATCTCGGCGCGCTCTACCATCTCGGGGTTATTGACGGAAACAGCGCCGCCTTCGCCCATGGAGTAGTTCTTTGTCTCATGGAAGCTGTAGCAGCCCACATCACCGATGGTGCCGAGGGGGCGGCCCTTGTAAGTGCTCATGACGCCCTGGGCGGCATCCTCAACCACCAGCAGATTGTGGCGGCGGGCAATGTCCATAATGATGTCCATCTCACAGGCTACGCCGGCATAATGTACAGGGACGATAACCCTGGTTTTTTCGGTGATGGCGGACTCAATAAGAGTCTCGTCGATATTCATGGTGTCGGGGCGCACATCCACAAACACCAGCTTTGCACCGTAGATTGCAAAGGAGTTTGCGGTGCTGGAGAAGGTGAAGCTGGGCAGGATAACCTCGTCACCGGGCTGAATATCGCAGAGCAGGGCGGCCATATCCAGTGCAGAGCTGCCGGAAGTGGTCAGCAGGGCCTTTCTGCAGCCGAAGCGTTCTTCAAGCCAGGCGTGACACTTTTTGCTGAAAGCGCCGTCGCCGCAGATTTTATGGGAGGCGATAGCCTCGCGTATATAGTCATGCTCCTTTCCCACCAGGGGAGGGACGTTGAAATTAATCATGGAAATACCTCCAAATGACATGAAAAAACAATTAATCAATATATTATATCATAGAAATATCCAATTACAAGCAGGAGATTTCTATATAAATCTGAGACGCCGGCAACTGGAAAAAGTTGCGGGGCTGATGCGTATATTTATCCGCTGCATAGAGGAAGAAGTGGAAAAAATATCATTCGGCAATATAAATTTTGCACAGCATGAACAGGATTTACCGCGTTAAATTGATGTTAACTTTGCAAAATTTACAAAAGTGCTACAGGGGGCTTGACATTATGAAAACCGGCGTTATAATAAGCCCATCAATTGAACAGCGCATGATAGAGGCGCGGCAAACATCAGTAGCTCCATTCGAAGTGACGGGAATCGCGGGGTGAAAGGGGATGCCGCCGAAGCATACAGTCTTCCCGGGGCTGTTTCGCTGGGCCGTCGGAAAATATCCGCCGGACTGTCGCAGTAAAAAGCGGAGTGCTATCATGGGTACAAGATCTTTACAGCCATGATCGTTTGCACCTGTGATGCTTACGTCATGGTGTTTTGTTTTAATTGGAAAAATCAAAACCGTAAAGGTAAAAAGGAGAAAACAAAATGAGAAGAATTCTTGCAATGATTATGGCAATGCTGATGATGCTTAGCCTCTGCGCCTGCGGCGCATCCGAAGAAGCCCCCGCAGCATCTCCTGCAGCTCCTGCTGAGGAAGCAGCTCCCGCTGAGGTAGTCGAAGTTGCTGACATCGCCACCGGCGTTGAAGACGGCGTTCTCACCGTCGGTATGGAGTGCGCATATGCTCCCTACAACTGGACCCAGATGGATGACTCCAACGGCGCTGTTCCCATCGCAAACAACCCCGGCAGCTACGCCAACGGCTATGACGTTATGATCGCAAAGAGAATCTGCGAAGCCAACGGCTGGGAACTGGAAGTTATGGCAATCGGCTGGGACGGCCTTGTCCCCGCTCTGAACGCAGGTCAGCTTGATGCAGTTATCGCCGGTCAGTCCATGACTGAAGAGCGCATGGCTGAAGTTGACATGGCAGGCCCCTACTTCTACGCTTCCATCGTCTGCGTAACCCAGGCTGACAACGAGCTGGCTTCCGCAACCGGTATCTCCCAGCTCTCCGGCGCATGCACCGCACAGACCGGTACCATCTGGTACGACTCCTGCCTGCCCCAGATCGAAGGCGCTGAGCTGATGCCCGCTTCCGAAACCGCTCCCGCAATGATTATGGCTGTTACCTCCGGCACTGTTGACTACATCTGCACCGATATGCCCACCGCAATGGGTGCCTGTGCAACCTACGACAACCTGGTTCTGCTTGACTTCACCGGCTCCGACGACAACTTCGACGTTGACGAGGGTGAGATCAACATCGGTATCTCCGTTGTCAAGGGCAACAGCTTCCTGCTGGATGCTATGAACGCAGTTCTCTCCGAGATGAGCGTTGATGACTTCAACAACCTCATGGACGAGGCAATCGCTGTTCAGCCCGAGATCTAAGATTCAAAGAATCCGGAACTGACCCAGACCGGGACGCATGAAGCGCCCCGGTCTGCTGTATGAATAAATATTTATTATTAATTGGAAGGAGCCTCAAGCATGGACAAGCTTGCAAAGCTCATAACAGATATAGGTAAGCTTTGGGAGAATTATTCCGGCGCTTATTTTACCGGTATCGAAAATACCCTTATTCTGGCCGTAGCCGCCACTTTGGCCGGCTGCCTTATCGGCCTTCTCTGTGGTGTGCTCAACACCATTCCCTATACTCAGAACGATCACCCCGCAAAGCGTTTTTTCCTCAAGCTTCTGCGTGCGCTTATCCGCATCTATGTTGAGGTTTTCCGCGGCACCCCCATGGTGCTTCAGGCCGTCTTCATCTTCTACGGTCTGCCCTACTTCACTGACGGCGCCATCGCCTTCAAGGGCATGGCCGGCATCTGGACTGCAGCGCTGCTGGTTGTTTCCATCAACACCGGCGCATATATGGCTGAGTCCGTGCGCGGCGGTATTATCTCCATCGACCCGGGCCAGACCGAGGGCGCAAAGGCCATCGGCATGACCCATGTGCAGACCATGGTGAATGTAATCATGCCCCAGGCTCTGCGCAATATCATTCCCCAGATCGGCAACAACTTCATTATTAATATTAAGGATACCTCCGTCATGTTCGTTATCGGCTTTGTGGAGTTCTTTGCTACCCACCGCAATATCGTCGGTGTAAACCTGCTCTACTTCCCCTCTGCCGTTATCGAAATGGTGGGCTACCTGACTCTGACCCTACTTGCCTCCTTCGGTCTGCGCTGGCTGGAGCGTAAGCTGGACGGCGACGATAACTATGAGCTTGTCAGCGAGGACTCCCTCGCCATGAGCGCCGGCACCTACTCTCACCCCAACCGCAACAGTCCTTTTGACGAGCAGAGCAAGGAATTCAGAAATCACAAGAAGGGAGGCCGCTGAAATGGAAAAGAATATAATTGAAGTGCGCCACCTTTCCAAGTCCTTCGGCTCTCACGAAGTTCTTAAGGACATCGACTTCTCCGTTGATAAGGGCGATGTCATCTCCATCATCGGCGCTTCCGGCTCCGGCAAGTCTACCCTGCTGCGCTGCGTGAACCTGCTGGAGACTCCCTCCTCCGGTGAGATTCTCTACCACGGCAAGAACGTTGCCGGCAAAGGCGTGAACGCTCCCGAGTACCGCAGCCATGTGGGTATGGTGTTTCAGAGCTTCAATCTTTTCAACAACATGACCGTTCTTGAAAACTGCATGGTCGGCCAGATCAAAGTTCTCAAGAAGTCCAAAGAGGAAGCTCGTGAGGCTGCTCTGTACTATCTGCAGAAGGTCGGTATGGCTCCTTATATCAATGCCCGTCCCCGCCAGATCTCCGGCGGCCAGAAGCAGCGTGTTGCAATCGCCCGCGCCTTGGCAATGGATCCCGAGGTCCTGCTCTTTGACGAGCCTACTTCCGCCCTTGACCCTGAAATGGTGGGCGAAGTTCTGCAGGTAATGCAGCAGCTGGCTCAGGAAGGTATGACTATGCTGGTGGTTACCCATGAGATGGCCTTCGCAAGAGACGTAAGCTCCCGCGTGGTCTACATGAATCAGGGTGTCATCTGCGAACAGGGTACACCCGAAGAAATATTCGGCAATCCCCAGAAGCAGGAGACCAAGGACTTCCTGGCAAGATTCAGAAATTCCTGATAAAATGTCTGATAAAAAAGCTCCCCGGATTTAGACGGGGAGCTTTTTTGGCACAATTTGTAAGAAAAAACGCAGAAAGGCCTTGACTTTAGCGGCTTTGATAATATAATGGGCAAGGCAATTGAACAAAGCATGATAGAGGTGCGGCAAACATAAGTAGCTCCGGCTAAGCGACGGGAATCGCAGGAGTGAAAGGGGATGCCGCCGAAGAACCTGCTCTTTCCCGGGAGCATGTGTCTGGGCCGACGGAGAATATCCGGCGGACTGTCGCGAAAGCGGAGCGCTGTCAGACTCAGGTGTAAAACGCCATAATCTGTGTCATGAACAGCAGCTAAGTTCATGGCACTATTTTTTTGGAGGTACATATAGATGTACGGTACTATTTGGGCCCTTATCCCCCCTGTGGTGGCAATTGTTCTGGCCCTGATCACCAAGGAAGTTTATTCTTCCCTTTTTGTCGGCATTGTTGTCGGCGCTCTGTTTGTCACTGGTTTCAATCCTGTCGGCGCACTGAACACCATGGTAAACGACGGCTTCATCGCCTCCATGGCTGACGGCTGGAACGCAGGTATCTTCATGTTCCTGGTCCTGCTGGGCATCATGGTTGCGCTGGTCAATGCTGCAGGCGGCTCTGCTGCTTTCGGCCGCTGGGCTGCAAAGCATGTCCACACCCGCGGCGGCGCAAGCCTTGCAACCTTCGCACTGGGCGCAATGCTCTTTGTTGATGACTACTTCAACTGCCTGACCACCGGCTCTGTCATGCGTACTGTTACCGACAGCCAGCGCATGAGCCGCGAAAAGCTGGCCTACCACATCGACGCAACCGCAGCACCCATCTGCATGATCGCACCCATCTCCTCCTGGGCAGCAGCCGTTTCCGCAACTGCACAGGATCTGGACACCGGCATCACCGGCATTCAGCTTTTCATCCAGGCAATCCCCTACAACTTCTACTCCCTGATGACCATCGTCTTCATCATCACTCTGTCTCTCATGAACTTTGACTACGGCCCCATGGCCGCCGCACAGCTGAGAGCATACCAGACCGGCGAGCTCGGCAACCTCAGCCCTGTTGAGCAGCCTAAGGAGTCAAAGGCTTCCCTGTGGGATATGCTCATTCCCGTTGTTGTCCTGATTGTCAGCTGCATCTGCGGCATGATGTATGTAGGCGGCTTCTGGGATGACGCAAGCCTGATCGACGCTTTTGCAAACACTGACGCTTCCGTTGGTCTGCCCTGGGGCGCAATCATCGCTCTGCTCTTCTCCGCAGCATACCTGATGATCCGCCGTGTTATCAGCTTCAAGGAAGTCAGTGAGTGCATTGTCAAGGGCTTCAACGCAATGGTTCCCGCCCTGCTGATCCTCACCTTTGCTCTGACTCTGAAGAACATGACCGGCGCTCTGGGTGCAGACGTCTATGTTGCAGGTCTGGTTGAAGGTGCAGCAGATTCCCTGTTCTCCATGCTGCCTGCAATCATCTTCCTTGTGGCAATTGGTCTCGCTTTCTCCACCGGCACCAGCTGGGGTACCTTCGGTATCCTGATTCCCATCGTCCTGCCCGTCTTCAAGAACAATCCCGACCTGCTGATGATCGGCATCTCCGCTTGTCTCGCAGGCGCTGTTTGCGGTGACCACTGCTCCCCCATTTCCGACACCACCATCATGGCTTCCGCCGGCGCAAATGTTAACCACATTGCCCACGTTACCACTCAGCTGCCCTACGCCCTCACTGTGGCTGCAATCAGCTTTGTGCTCTATATCGTGGCTGGCTTTGTCCGCAATGCTGTTGTCTGCCTCGCTCTGGGCGCTGTTATCACTGTTGCAACCTTGTTTGTTATCAGAAAGATCACTCTGAAAAAGGCATAATAAATAATAAAACAATTTAAAGGCCCCCTTGTGAAAGGGGGCTGTCAGCGAAGCTGACTGGGGGATTGCTATCATCAAGCCCTCCGTCATTTGCTTCGCAAATGACACCTCCCCTTACACAGGGGAGGCTTTATTTTTTCACAACAAAAACATTGCACCCATTATCATCAGAAGCTCAGAATCTCCGCTCTCCCTGTACATAAGGTAGAGTATAAGCAGCAGGATAATGTCCTCAGTCTCCAGCTCCTCCGCTTTGCCGGGAATAAGCTTTTTCAGCCCATCAAGGGCGGAAAATATCCCGCCGGCTTTGTTTTGTGCGGGAGAGCGCTGTAATGGCGCCTGAGGTCGGGGCGGAGATGCAGGTGGAGTATGGTGGCGAATACTGTCGCTGTGCTCCGGAAAACGCTGCACCTTTCCTGAGTTTCCCTGCCAGCGGTTGATCATGGCTTTTCCCCTCCAAACTCCTCCATGGCAAGGCCGGCCAGCTTTGCCATCCGGGCAAGCTTCAGCGCTTTGTCCATTTTGTTCCTGCGCTTTTCGGAAAGATATGGCTGCATGGCCCGCAGCAGCGCCTCTGAGCTGCCGGGCTTATCCCCGGCCCCGCCCATCATGGACTGGAGCTTTGCCATCATGCCGGCATCGAAGGGCGCTGATGCTGAGCGGGATTCTGCCGCAGAAGGGCTGCCGCCCATAAGACTCTGGGCCAGCCCCGCAATTTTGCTCATCTGCTCCGGGTCGGACAACACGGAGTTTATCATATCCTCCAGCTCAGCCATGCTCTCACCTCCACCGTCTTAGCTGAAAAATCAGCTCTGCATCATTTTTTTCACGTTTTCCGCAAGGCGTTTGCCCTCCTGTGTCTGCAGCACCGAGCTTAAAAGCGCCCTGAGCGTGTCGGCATCGCCTGAGCGGGCGGCCTGCTCCAGTCGTTGGGAGTCTATCATCCGGGCCAGCTTCAGTCCGTCGTCGGATTCTGCAAGCCGTTTGATGTCATCTGCCTTACCCCTGCGTTCCAGTTCTTTTCCCAGCTGCTCAAAATTTTGCATTGCAAGTCACCTCTGTTCGTTTTATTATATTCACAGAAAAACAGGATGATAATTGAAAGGGAGCAAAAAATGAAAGCAGCCGTTTTTTCTGATAGCCACGGCAACACCGCATTGATGGAAGAGGCAGTGCGCCGCACAAGGCCGGATGTGATAATCCATCTGGGTGATCACGACCGGGACGCAATGACTCTGCGCCAGCTTTTTCCGGAAATTCCTCTGTACAGCGTCTGCGGCAATTGCGATATCATGCCCATGTCACCGGCAAGGGACCTTGTGCCGCTGGGTCCAGTGAAGGCTTTCATTACCCATGGCCATCTTTACGGCGTGAAGCTGGGGGCGGTACATTCTCTGGTATATGCTGCCCAGGAGCAGGGCGCCAGCATCGCCCTCTTCGGCCATACCCATGAGCCCTTCAACGACCAGCTGGGCGGCGTGCACCTTGTTAATCCCGGCACTGCCGGCAAGGGGTATTGCCCCACCTATGCCATAATTGAGGTCTTCGACAACGGCGGGGTTTATTGCTCAATAAAAGATCTGTAAAAAGCAATAAAAAAAGAAGGAAGTCATATGACTTCCTTCTTTTTTCGAACACTTTTTAGTCTGCGGGACGGCAGTAGACGGTGAGAGACTTCTCATAGCTGCCGCAGGAGACGGTCATCTTGACGCCGCCGGCGATGTCGCCCACACAGGTAAAGGTAGCGCTGAGGTCACCGGTAGATTCAATTACCAGGCAATCCTCGTTTGCGGAGGTCCAGGTAACCTTTGCACCCTCAAGAGTAAGCGGCATAACCTGAGCCGTCAGATCCAGAACTTCGCCCACTCTCATGGTGAACTCGTTCTGCAGCTCGGTGATGTAGAACATTACTCGGATGCCTTCAACCTGGGGAGGAGGCGTGGGAGGAGGCGTGGGTGCCGATTCAATCTCAGGCACGTATGCGGTGGCTACCGGGGGAGTAATCTGGGTGTTGCTCTGCTGGGCAGAATCCATGCCCTCAAGGCTGGTGGTGACCATTACGATGACCGCCAGAATAACAGCAACGACCAATATAAGACCAAAGATAAGCTGCCATTTTGTGTTCGTTTCAGCACGCTCGTAGGATGCGGTGCCTCGGACCGTTCCCGGAGTGGTGCTTGGAGTCCTGCTGCTCTGGGTGACCCGGCGGGTACCGCAGTTAGGGCAGCGGCTGCGCATGGAAGAAAATGTCTCGCCACAGCGACGGCATTTTACTTCAGGAATCATGCTCATACAAGTTCCTCCGATCGATTTCAGATAAAAACTAGACTTCGCTAATGGTGATAATACATCTAAATTGCCCTTTAGTCAAGTGTTTGCGTGCCCTGAGGCCCGGATTTGGGCCGTTTTTCGGCACAAATTCCCCACTTTTATGTCAAAAAGCCGGTTCTTTTCCATAAAAATACTAAGACTAAGGACTGTAACACAGCCTGTCCCCCATCTGCGGACAAGGACTGTGGGCCTGTATTTATAATGACGACAGAGACTGGCACAGTGTTTCCGTTGAAATAAGTAAAAATCAGTGTTAAAATAAAGAAAAAGCTCTCTGGGAGGATGGAAACATGGCAAAAACCATCACAAAGATTGTACTCACCGGCGGCCCTGCTGCGGGAAAAACTACGCTTATCAGCCGGATTTTCAAAGAATTCAAGTCCGAAGATGGCTGGAAGATAATCACCATTCCGGAAACTGCCACCGACCTTATTGCAGGATTTGGCATACGCCCCTTTGGCAACTGCATCAGTATGGAGCTTTTTCAGTATTTTGTGGTGTCTGACCAGCTTCATAAGGAAAAAATGGCTCTGGCTGGAGCGGCCCTTGTCCCCGAGGATAAGATTCTGGTGATATATGACAGGGCTGTTATGGACGACAAGGCATACGTCAGCGACGAAGACTTCAGGAAGACACTTGAGCATTTCGGCAGGACCGAGGAAGATATTCTTGCCGGCTATGACGCTGTGCTGCATCTGACAACCTGTGCAAAGGGCGCGGAATATGCCTACAATTATGGCAACGCTGCCCGCTCTGAGAGCATTGAAGAGGCGCGGCACCTGGATGACCTGACTCTCCGTGCGTGGAGCCGTCATCCAGCCAGATATATTATTGACAATTCTGAAGACTTTGAAGCCAAAATTGACCGGGCAATTTCCCAG
Organism: Oscillospiraceae bacterium; assembly: GCA_017410425.1. Taxonomy (GTDB): domain Bacteria; phylum Bacillota; class Clostridia; order Oscillospirales; family Oscillospiraceae; genus Limivicinus. Next base: position 5,914 of record JAFQQV010000008.1, on the reverse strand, counting down.
ATATACCGCATTCTTGGTGAGCCGGCACCCGAGCAGCGCAAGCGCAAGTATCTTGTTAAAATGCCGGACTGCGAGCTGTTGGAGAAGGCGAGAAATGTCCAGCCCATTGACATGATGCAGACCTATCTGCTTTCTTCCGAGCCGGGTCTGGAGCGCCGTATACGCCAGCAGCGCAGCGAGGGCGTGCCTATGTATTTCTACACCCAGAAGCGTATTGCCGGGGACGGCACCCGCTGGGTCACGGAAAAGCCCATAAGCGAAAAGGAATATGTCAGTTACCTCATGGAATCGGATCTGAGCCTGCATGGCGTGCGCAAGCGCAAGTACCGCTTCAGCTATGATGGTCGCCGCATGGAGCTGGATATCTATCCCTTCTCTGATGATAAGGCCATTCTATTTGTGTACGGCGCTGATGGTAAGCTTCCGCCAGAGATTGAAGTGCTGCAGGAAGTGAGCGACATGGCCGAGTACAAAAACCGCGCTCTGGCAGACAGACAAAGCCTGTAAAAATAACAAAAACCGTTCAGCTTTCCTGAACGGTTTTTTACTTGAATTCAACTATATCATTTGGTGTGCAGCCAATTATTTTACACAGCTTTTCCAACGTAAGCAGGGTAATGTTTTTGTTTTTCTTTATGGAATCCAGCGTTTTGTTATCAAGACCGCCTTTAAGCAATTGATACTGGGTCACATTCAGCCGTTCCATGGTCTTCCACATGGGCTCATAGCTTATAATATGACTCACCACCTCTGCAAATTTCTTTGAAACTATTATAGGCAGAGAAAAAGAAAATAAATATTGTGGGTAAAATCACAATGTGCTATTATTTAGGTGAGGTGAGCTAAATGGAAGCAGAGGTATATAAAAAAGCATATTTCAAGTTATTCAACGCAATTACAGATGCGCTGGCTATTGGGGCCATAAAAGAGGCGGCAGATATACTGATACAAGCACAGATTGACTGCGAAGAAATGATAATAAGTGTTGATGACAACGCGCAATAAGAGTTTGTGCTTGCAAACCGCTAGCTCCGCAGGCATACTTTCTGAATGCCCAGAAAGTATGCAAAGAAGCAATTAAGAGGGGGAAGATTCCGATTTCTTCCCCCTCTTAATAATCACCCCTAATTGAAACGGCCAATCAGGGGGACTGCGGTCCCCCTATTGGATGTACCCCCGGAGGAGTGCTGAACCAACAGAGCAGAGCCAAGGTGATTATGTGCGCGCTGCCCAGCTTGGTTCAGTATAAAAGTTGGCTCGGGGTAACGCCCAGTGTTAAGACTAAGGGCGACGATAGAAGCAGCAGCTTAACTCTAGTGGGAGGGGTTCAGGGGAAACGTCCCCTGACGTCTTTCTTTGGGGATACAAAACCCCGTTTCTTTTCACGCGGAAAGAAATGGGGTTTTGATATACGCATCCAAAAGTTGCGACCAACTAAAATCAAAAGTTTTATTTTCTCCCCATATATAAAAACTCCCGCATGCTTGTACATACGGGAGTGATTTTTTTACTTTTCGCTTTCTGCCAGCAGGGCCTCGGCGTGGGCCAGGGCCTCGTCGATATTGGCGCGGAAGTTTTCTTCGCCCACCAGCTGAACAAAACCATCGCGCTCCATGGCGGCGCGGGGCTGTTCATTGACGTGGGAGAGAATCAGGGTGATGCCGCGGCGCTGGCAGCGGCTGTAAAGCTCGTGCATTGCGGACATGGCGGTAGAATCCAGATAGGGAACACCGCGCATACGCAGCACCAGATATTTGGTTACATCCTTGAAGACAATGCGGTCCAGCACGCCGCTGTCACCGAAGAAGAGGGGGCCGGAGATTTCGTAAACACGGATGCTGTGGGGGACCAGGCGCAGGCGCTTGGCTTCCTCCTTGCGCTGCTCGGGGCTGAGCTGCTCCAGATACTTCCAGCCGACAAGCTCAGTCTCATCGCTCATGCGCTTCATGAACAGCAGGCAGGCCAGCATCATGCCGACGTAGATTGCAACAACCAGGTCAAAGACAACGGTCAGCACAAAGGTGATGAGCAGAACTGCAGTGTCCCAGCGGGGAGCGGTCTTGACCAGATTCACAAAGGCGTGCCAGTGGCTCATGTTGTAAGCTACCATGAAGAGGATGGCGGCGATGGTGGGCATGGGGATAAGACCGGCGTAGGGCATCAGCAGTACCAGAACCAGCAGAAGGACAACTGCATGGACCATGCCGGCGATGGGGCTGCGGCCGCCATTCTTGACGTTGGCAGCGGTGCGGGCGATGGCACCGGTGGCAGGAATGCCGCCGAAGAGGGCGGAAGCCACGTTGCCTATACCCTGGGCCACAAGCTCGGTGTTGGAGCGGTGCTTTTTATGTATCATACCGTCAGCAACCACGCAGGAGAGCAGGGACTCGATTGCGGCCAGAATGGCGATGGTGAATGCATTGGGCAGAGATGTGCTGATAAGATGATAGTCAAAGCTGGGGATGCTCAGCTTGGGCAGATCACGGCTGATGGTGTACAGGTCGCCGATGGTGTTGACATTCAGGGGCAGGAACTGGACCATCAGAATACCAACGATAACTGCAACCAGGGAGCCAGGGATTTTCTCAGTGATGCGGGGCATGATGATAAGCACTGCAAGGCAGACAGCACCCACGATAAGGGCGTGAACATTGAAGCTGGAGAAGCCTGCGATGAAGGCGTGGAGCTTTTCCATGCTCTCAATGGTCTCCATACCGGCGGGATAGGTGACGCCGAAGAAGTCCTTGAGCTGGCCGATGACGATGGTCACGGCGATACCGGCGGTAAAGCCGGTGGTGATGGTCAGGGGTATGAACTTGATGAGGGTACCCATGCGGCATACGCCCATGACGATGAGGATGATACCGGCGAGAACGGTGGAGACTACAAGGCCTTCCATGCCGCTTTCCGCAACGATGCCGGCAACGATGGTGGCAAAGGCGGCGGTGGGGCCGGAAATCTGCACGTGGCTGCCGCCCAGCAGGGCGATGACAAAGCCGGCGACGATTGCGGTGTATATACCCTGCTCAGGGCCAACGCCGGAGGCCAGGGCCAGAGCGATGGAAAGGGGCAGGGCGATGATGGCTACGATGATACCTGCGACAATGTCGTTTGCCAGGTCCTTCTTGCTGTAGCCTTTCAGGGTGTCAAAAAGAATGGGTCTGATTTTGTTGTTCATTTTATTTTTTCTCCCAAAGCTTTCTTATTATAAATTAGAAAACGAAAACTTTACCAAACAAACAGCCGCTATTATATGCCCGAAAAATCGGTTTGTCTACCATAAAATGACCTTTTTCAGCAAAAAATTATTATTGTTGCGGAGGGTGAGCCGTGAGGAGTATAATACAGGCAGAAAAATCTCAAAAAAGGAGATCTGTGACATGAAAATAAGCCGCGATCAGGAGCTTAATCTGATAAAGGGAATCCTGCTGGGAGCCAACTATTCCGAAGAAGATGCCGACACCATAAGCAAGGTTGTTACCCATTCCGACTTTACCGGCGTGTACTCCCACGGCCTGTCCCGTCTGACCCGATATCTCAGACAGATTGATGTGGGTGCCCTCAACCCTGAACCCCATATGGAAATGGTGCTGGACGGCGGCGCCATCATGGTCTTTGACGGCGACAACGGCTCCGGCATCGTCAGCGTCAACCGGGCCTATGATGAGTGCATCAAGCGCGCAAAGCAGTACGGCGTTGCAATCGCTGTTGGACGCCGCAACGCCAATATCGGCTGTGGCTCCTACTATGGCTGGCGCGCCGCAAAGGACGATATGGCTCTGCTGCTCTGCTGCAACACTTATGCTTTCACCGCTCCCTTCGGCGGTGCGGACAGAATGATCGGCACAAACCCCATCGTCTTTGCTCTCCCCACCGGCGAGGCTTTGCCCCTGGTGCTGGATATCTCCACCACCAATGTTGCTATGGGTAAGATTCAGGCCCATGAACGGGAAGGCAAGGAGATTCCTCTGGGCTGGGCCAGCGACTATGAAGGCAATCCCACCACCGATCCCAGCAAGGCCTATGCGCTCACCCCTGTGGCAAATCACAAGGGCTACGGTCTGGCGGTTATGGTTGATGCTCTGTCCACCCTTTTCTCCGGTGCAGCCTTCGGCAGCAATATCGGCCTGTTTTCCAAGCTTGAGCCTGAAAACACCGGCTTTTTCATGCTGATGATAGACCCCTCCAAGTTCATGCCTCTTGATGAATTCAAGGCAAATGCCGATGAATATATCCGCATGATGAAGGCCAGCCGCAAGGCCCCCGGCTTTGATGAAATCTTCATGCCCGGTGAACTGGAGTTCAAGGCCTTTGACCGCTTCCTTGAAAGTGGCATAGATGTCAGCGAGGCCCTGCAAGCTGAGCTTGCAGCTCTTGCCAAGAAGCTGGGCATAGACTACGGCGGGGATGATTTTGAAGCTCTGCTGAAGCATTTCAACAACTGAAAACAAAAATTAGCGGGCGGATAGTATCCGCCCCTAAGCTTTGGGTATAGAAAGTGTGGATAAATGAACATTTTTCTTGTCTGTCTTGAGGCAGTGCTGCCTGTCTTCCTCACCATGCTGCTGGGCTGCGCTGCCCGATACATGGGCATCATGGGGGAAAAGGACGTGAGCCGCTTCAACGCGGTGAACTTCAAGACCTTCATGCCTCTGATGCTTTTTGAAAGCATCTACAGCTCCGACCTAGAGACTGCGGTTAACCCTGCGCTCATCGCCTTCAGCGTGGTGGCGGTGCTGCTGATGATAGCCGGCAGCCTTGCTTTTGTGCTGCTGACCGAGAAGGAAGACGCCAAGAGAGGCGTAATGATACAGGGACTTTACCGTTCAAACTTTGTGCTGGTGGGTATACCGGTGGCGGATGCCCTGATGCAGGGCGGGGACATCTCGGTTGTGGCGGTGCAGCTGGCGGTGGTGGTGCCCATTTTCAACGTGGCGGCGGTCATCATCCTTGAAGGCTTTGGCGGCAAAAAGCCAAGCCTGGGTCATCTGCTGCTGGATGTGGCAAAGAATCCGCTGATAATTTCCTCTGCGCTGGGTCTGCTGCTTCTTGTGCTGGACATCAGGCTGCCCTCGATTCTCAGCACTGTGGTGGAAGATATGGCCAATGTGGCGGGGCCTCTGGCCCTGTTTACTCTGGGCGCATTTTTCAGGATCGGCAGCTTTGGTAAATATAAGAAGGAGCTTTTCGCCGTCTGCACCGGCAGGCTTATTGTGATTCCGGGAATTTTTCTTACAGCAGGATTTCTGCTGGGTTTCCGCGGGGCAGAGTTTTCCGGGATTATGGCGCTCTTTAGTTCCTGCTCTGCCATTGCCTCCTACATAATGGCAGAGCAGATGGGCGGCGACGCGGAGCTTGCGGGAAATATCGTCATCTGCACAAGCTTTCTCTGCTCGTTTTCCATGTACCTTTGGGCGGTTTTGTTCATGAGCCTGGGGGCATTTTAATTTATTCACTCTTCACTTGCGGGCCGATGAGGGCATCGGCCCCTACGATGCAAAATTTTCTGAAAAAAGCCGGAAAAAAGTTTGAAATTCGGGGATAAACCCCTTGCAATTTGGTAACGATTCTGGTATTATATCAAGGCATTTCGCACGGGAGCGGACTTTCCCCCATGTGGCTCTGTACAGAGCTTGGTGGAGGGGTTGAAGTTCCCGGAGGAAAAAAACAAATATTTGGAGGAAAAGAAATGTCAGTAGTATCCATGAAGCAGCTGCTGGAAGCCGGTGTCCACTTCGGTCACCAGACCCGCCGCTGGAACCCCAAGATGGCCGAGTACATTTACTGCGAGCGTAACGGCATCTACATCATCGACCTGCAGAAGACCGTTAAGAAGCTGGAAGAGGCTTATGACTTCGTTCGTCAGCTCTCTCTGGACGGCAAGAGCATTCTCTTCGTCGGCACCAAGAAGCAG
>JAFQQV010000007.1 GCA_017410425.1 Oscillospiraceae bacterium | reverse complement strand
TCCGCATTCCCCATGTCCGGCCGTATCGTCCATAAGATGGGCCTGGAGGAGGATCCGCAGAACTTCCTGCTGATGCACTCCATCGGCGTGAATGTTTCCGGACAGATCGCTTCCGTTATTGCCGGCGGCATTATACTGAATCTGTTCTCGTAACATTCAGGAAAGGAGATTTTGAATAATGAATTTACTGTCAAATGTTCTGTTTCTCACTTCGGCTTCTGCCGCCCCCGACATATTCTTCAATTTAGGCAATTTTATCTCCAACTTAAAATACATGGGCATAGGAATGCTGGTCATCTTTGTTGTTATCGGCATAATCATTTTTGCCATCAACCTGATCAACTACCTGTTCTCCAAATAAGAATTGAGCAAAGCCTAAAAGCCTATAAATTGTGCAAACCCGCCGTAAGGAATAATATCCTTACGGCGGGTTTCAGTGTGTCAAAAAAGTCGTCGTGTAATAAATATTGTCATTCCGAGTTTTGCGAAGCGACGTGGGAATCCGCGCCTCAAAATGCCTGTTTTTTTGCAAATTGAAGATTATTCTGCATTTTAAGAAACGGATTGCCTACGACTCGCTAAGAGCCTCGCTTCGCTCGGTTGCTCGCATGCATGGCGATCGCGACAGGAGCAAAGCGACTTAGTCCCCGGAGGGGGCGGGCGCACAACACCAGTGTGCGCACTGGTTCGCAATGACATAGTTCTTTGAAAGTCTCGAAATCTCTCTTGTCTGCTGAGACAAGAGAGATTTTTTATATAGTTTTCGTAATTAAATATGTGTGGGTATCGTTCCACCAATTTTTCCGCACGTGCGAGTCGATATTCAAAAATATCTAGGTAATTTCCTCAAAATAATGTTCATACAGTTTCTCAGCTTTGCTTCTGACCTCAGCTTCAAATTCCAGATATGCACGCAGAAGCACGTTGCCCTTATCTGTCAGCACGCTTCCGGAACCGGAGGCTCCGCCTTTATTACGGTGCACCAGAGTAAAGTCCAGTTCAGACTCTGCCTGATTGAGCATATTCCATGCACTTGAATATGATATCTGCATCCTGCTGCATGCTTCTCTGACGGATTGAGTTTCGTCTATAAGGTATAACAGGCTGATGAGCTTCTTGTCTACTATCTGTCTCCCACAGTGAATGCTCAGGTCCAGCGAAATACCGGTTATCATTGCATTGTGTGCTTTATAACGATCAGTCATGTCCTGTGCGTCGCTTGCTGTCAGCAGTATGCCGTCATCATCCACAGGCAGGTGTAGCACATCAAGCATTGGATTTGTCTGCTCCAGAGCCTTCCTTGCCCCAACTGCCGAGAATAAAAGCGGCTTTCCGGGTCTCTCTTTACAGAAAGGCACTATCAGCTCTCCTTCGTGGGAAAGCATCCTGTTCAGAGTGTCCGGGGAGAGCAAGGGGCGGTCCATATCAATGAGAAATATGCGCCGGCATTTTTTGCTGAGATATTCAAGTCCCACTCGGGCTGAAGCTTCTCTGCTTATATGGCTGTTGCTGCGGAGAAACATCACACCGTACTGAGAAAGCTGCTTTTCAAGGGGCTTATCATCCGGCTTGGTGACCACAACTATCATGTCCGTTCCCGCTTTGCGGAAAACCGACACCATTCTCTCAACTACAGAGAGTTTACCGGCGGGAAGCATGGCTTTGTCCCCAAGCCCTGCACTTACAATTACTGCACCTGTGTTGATTGCGGTCACCTCCCCAAATACAAAGAGAGCTTCATAAGAAGCTCCCCCTGAGAATACATGTTCATGGAACAGCTCCGAGCGTCTGGCAACAGACTCGTCCGTTTCTTTGAACACATTATATTGTCTTAAATCACGTCCCGCAAGTGCGCCAAATGAATTCCGCACGAAACCGCACGAAATTAAACAAAGCCGCACATAGCACTCAAAGCAGAATACAGCGTTTGCCGGGGTACATCGGCTTGTCTGAATAATCGAAAGCTCTCAGGCTGAGCTGAATCTTTGCCTGAGGATACAGCTCTTTTATTATCATCTCCAACGCTTTCCGATCCGGCTGAGCCAGACAGCTTAGTTCAAGCCTGAGCTCACGGTCATAGACAACCCGGTAATCGATGATCCCGTCCACGGGGAAAATTGCGCTGTCCAGTTTCTCTATGGACAAGTCCCCCTCTTCCCTTGTCACCCGGTCAATGCGCTTTGTGACGCCGCCGCAGGGGCAGGGCGGCAGAATACGGGTATAGTCTCCGGTGCGATAGCGGATAAGAGGCATAGCCTCAAGACCAATGGTGGTGATTACAAGCTCTCCGAATTCGCCCTCAGGCAGAACTTTGCCGTTCTCATCGACGATTTCGGCGATGATATGGTTTTCCCGAAGATGCATACCCTCAAAGGCCGGACAGGTGACAGCCCCGCCAAGGCCACATTCCCGGCTGCCGTAGTGGGGATAGAGCTTTGAACCGAGGGCTTTTTCCAGCTCACGCATAAGCCCATCCGGACAGGCATCACCGGACACCAAAGCCCGTTTTATGTGGAAACTGTCGCCGTACACCCGGCACAGCCCCAGCAGCGCCGCAGGAAATCCGATATAGGTGTCCGGCTGAGTCTTATTTACCAGTGCACAAAGCTCTGCCCAGCTTTGACCAAAACCGGCTTTTACAGGAATAGCCCCCAGCCGCTCTACGGCTTTTGCAATCAAGTCTCCCAAACCAAAGGGGCCTGAGAACGGAAAGGCTATGAGACACTTTTCCCCCGCAGAGAGCATTTCGGATATGCCGGCGGCAAAAAAGCCCACTGTGTGCTCCGTGTCTTTTTCAGTGTAGAACACACGTTTTGCGGGGCCGGTGGTGCCGGAGGTGGCCCCGGATATTACCCGGCTGACCTCAGACTGGGAGGAAAGCAGGTAAGCCCCAGGTTTATCCGCAAGCATCTGCGCTGTGGTAAAAGGCAGGGCTTCAAGCTCTTTCAGGCTGCCGACAGACTCCGGGTAAGCTCTGCCGCTGTCATGCAGGCGCTTGAGTGTCTCATTCAGCCGCCTGAGCTGCAAAGCATCCAAGGCCTCCCGTGTAAGCTGCGGGAGGCCTTCAATTTCCTGTATCCAGTCTTCAAGCCTTGTTTTTCTCATTTACGATATAAGGCGCGTCCGTTCACATCGGTAAGATTATAGGCGCAGAAAGGCACCATGCCCTTTTTGCTGTCCACTTCACAGATGTAGCAGCGGCGAAGCCGCTCAAGGTCAAGATTATATGCGTCCTGAAACACCATACCGGAGACGGTGAAGGTGTTTTCGACCAGCTCCTGCAAAAATTCATCCAGAGACGAAGTTGCCTCGTCCCCGTCGCAGCAGGCGGCCTTGCCGCTCCACTGCTGGGATACAAAGTCTCTGGCCTCGCTGCTTTTTACACAGCAGCAGCCGGTGTTTTTCCTCTTGGGCAAGGGCTGTATGCTGCCGTCAGGCCGTATTCTGTAGCTTGCGTGGAAGGAGCAATAGGGGCTTTCCGCACCGCCGCCGCCAAAATGCTCATAGCGCATAAGCCCGTCCGTCTGCGCCTCAATACGGCGAAGCACCGCGGGTATGGTCAGCCGCTTTTCCGGCGCATCCAGACCGCAGCGGCCAAAGTAGGATATGGGCTGAATGTGCACACCGCGCACATGGGGCGCATTGTTCAGAGCAAAGCGGATAATATCCCCCAATGCCCGGTCATTGACACCGGGAGCCACCGTAGGCACCAGCACTATCGGCAGTCCGGCAGCCTTGCAGTTTTCTATGGCC
>JAFQQV010000068.1 GCA_017410425.1 Oscillospiraceae bacterium | reverse complement strand
GGATTATAATATGCAAGCTGACAAGTTAATAAAAGCTTACTTGAGCAAACGTGGAGATGTCGCGTAGTTGGTCGAGCGCGCACGATTGGAAATCGTGTATACCCCAAAAGGGTATCGAGAGTTCGAATCTCTCCATCTCCGCCAAAAAACCTCACTCATTTGAGTGAGGTTTTTCTTTTTGGTATGTGGAGAAGATTCGAATCATGTCCGCAAGCCCCGGTGGGGCTTGCATGAGCCAGTTCGCAAACTGGCGAATACATCTATTTTCGGCACAGCCGAAAATACAGACGAATATTCTCCATCTCCGCCTATATTCGCCGTCTCAGTGCTTCCCCTGAGTATTCTCTCCGGCTTCAATCCCCTCAAAGCTGTCATAGAACACAGTCTTCTCCAGCTCGTGGCGGGAATAATGAAGCGTAGGATGAGGCTCTGCGTCCTCCGCGGGGTAGCCCAGCAGCAGAACGGAAACCGGCACCAGGAAGTCGGGGATTGAGAATGCTTTCTTCAGGTCATCCTCCTTGTAGCCGGCGGCCCAGAGACTACCAAGCCCCAGCTCCTGTGCGGCATACATCATCTGGGTTATTACGATGGCTGCGTCCACCTCGCCGTACTCTTTGCCGCTTCGGTTTTTCCAGCTGACATTTTTGTCATAGCAAACCAGAAGCGCCAAAGGAGCACCGAAAGTATCGCGTCTGCAGCTTTTCAATTTATCCATGCCCTCCTCGCCACGGATAACAAGAATCCGCTGGGGCTGATAGTTCACCGCCGTAGGGGAAAGCCGTCCGGCCTCCAGAATCAGGTTCAGCTTTTCATCTTCAACAGCTTTTCCGCTGAATTTGCGGACAGAATAGCGTTCCTTTGTAAGTTTAATAAAGCTCATTGTATAAGCCTCCCTATTACTTTATTTGGAAAAAATATATCACACAAGATAAAACTGCACAAGCTATACCCTTTTTCCTCATCCCATGTTATACTTATCCAAACTCGCCAAGGAGGCCATAGCATGAGCGACTACACAACACTCAACAAAGAGCTCCGCGCCCTTATTTCCGGCGTACCCCACAAAATTGCAAATCTGGCAAACGCCGCCTCGCTGCTCTATAACAGCCTTGAGGACTTAAACTGGGCCGGTTTTTATCTGATTGAAGACGGCATTCTTGTCCTTGGTCCCTTCATGGGCAAACCCGCCTGCATCGAGATTCCCGTGGGAAAAGGCGTCTGCGGCACAGCCGTGGCAGAAAAGGCCACCCAGCTTGTGTACAACGTGCATGAGTTTCCCGGCCACATTGCATGCGACTCAGCCTCCAATTCCGAGATAGTCGTTCCCCTGCGTAAAAACGGCGAAATTATCGGCGTGCTGGATATTGACAGCCCCAGCATTGGCCGCTTCAATGAGGCAGACAAAGCCGGGCTTGAGGAATTTGCAGGGATATTGGAAACAGTACTGTAAGAAAAGCCCCTCACATAAAGTGAGGGGCTTTTCTCATAATTCAAGATCCGACTGGGAAAGGAAGTCTGTATAAAATCCGTGGATGCCCTTTTCAAGCTGCATCTTCATTTCATCGGGTCTATTTACCGTATGGGTATATATTGCAAAATTCTTATCATTAAAATAGTGCCAGTTCTCAGAATACCAGCCACTGGGCAATGTCAGCACTGAGATATTTTCATCATAGCACAACTGCATAATATACCCCGGCCTATTACCCAGAATATAGGCCGTAAACAGGAAGTTTTCCTCCGGGAAAGGATAGAGCTCCAGTATCTGAGCCTTTTCCCCCGGGCCATACAGCTGAACTATAAAACGCTGCATGATTTCATCGGCTGCATCCAGCTCCACAAGTGCTCTGACCAAATCAACAATGGAATCCTTGGTATCCAGAACAATGTAAAGATCCGGATAGGCTTCCATATAATCCAAAACATCCTGCGCATCCATAGGGCTATACTTACCATAGACTTTATGGCCCATAAAGCTGTCATAATCCATGACCTCGGCAGAATAAAGGTCCGACCATGAATGTACACAAACTGGTACCCCATCAGCAGTAAAGGTGAAATCCACCTCAATGAACCTGCAGCCCTTTTCAAGGCTCAGCTCCATTGCCTCTCTGGAATTGGTATAGTCAAGGCCATCTATACCGCCACAGGCATGCATAATAAGCTCTGCCCTGTTGTACCAGGCGTCCTCACTGTGCTCCTTCACCGGATATGTAGAAAAGTCGGTATCTGTTTCCTGTTCCCGGGCATATTCATCACGCCAGGGCAGTTTTTTATAAAGCTCCATTTTGAATATCTGCAGTTCTTCTGCAAACATCAGCGCCGCCATAAACATCCCCAGCGCAAGCACCAGCAGCAAGATTGCCGCAAGCAGCCCGTTCAAAAGTTTCCTGTTATGCAAGTCTCTTTCCTCCGCTATTTGCGTTTATATTCCTTGCAGTAATACTGCACATACTCATAATCGCGCAGTGCAGTTTCACCCTGCTCACTCAACTGCAAGCTGAAACTATCCCCATCAATATAATACTCATTTTGGTGGATTACAGGCAGTTTTTCCCTCATAGCTCCCGTAAACTGCATGTATGCACTACCTTTCCATCCAAGCTGTTCAAACAGCACACCCATAAGATAACCCGGACTTATAACAGGCCCTTTCCCTGTGAAGTCATGGCCGAGCAGCTCCTTGGCCGTCTCATTTGCCCAAATCATATAAGGCGTGCTGTAATAATCCATAAAGCCCTTTTCAGAACTCATGTCGAAGCTGACGCCAGCTTCCGTGTACACGGCATTGTCCGTAAACAGAGGATTGTGGTCGCCATAAACAAGCACCACCGCCGGATAGTTTTCATTTCTTAGCTTGTCAAGCTCCTGCAAAAGTATACTTTGTGTCTCCGATACCAGACTTAGATAAGCATTCAAGCTGTCCTGACTACTCGGGGACAAGCTGCTGTCAAGACAATATCTATCCTTCGTGTTACAGTCCTCAATACTGTAGGGTCCATGTCCCTGAAGGCTGATATTGAATGCAAAAACCTTTTCTCCCGTAGAACAGCGTTCGCGGAACAGGCGGAAGCTCTCCGGAAGAAACTGTGCATCACAGTTCCATCTGCCGCCGGTGAAAGCATTGTAATAGTCCTCGAAAAGATACTCCGAAAACCCCAGATATTCCGCAACATTTACTCTGTTGTAAAAATCCGGTTTATTCGGATGTCCACCAGTGGTTATATAGCCCTGGTCGTTGAAGTATCGCACATAAGAATTACAGGCTTTGTTATATGAAAGAAAGCCGAAGTTGCCTGTTAAAAAGCTTCTTTCCGTATTTATTGTTCCCCCGCCTATAACATTGGGCACGAGCACACCAGATATGCTCTCTTTCTCCAGTTGACGGAGTCCTGCATAAGCAGCTTCATCCACACAAGAAAATCCCATTTGGGACAAATCAGTGAAAGATTCCAACTGCAGGGCAAATATATTCACCTTGCGTTCTTCTGGAATGTCTTCATCCGAAAACTTTGAAAGTAGTTCAATTGCCGTTTCTTCACTGTAGCCTTCCGGTTCCGCATCCTTGCTCTGTGAAATGCTGTAAATAAAAGGATAGACAAAACCATTGGCAATGAAATTATGCTGGGCGGTCAGTTCGCCTATGTAAGCATTGCTGTAGGCATTGTCCATATACATACGTTCATTTGAGTACACGCCAAACCAGAGCGGCAGGCAAAGCCCCAATGTCACAATTCCGGCAGTTGCTCGCCCCTTCGCTGTAAACCCCGGCTTCAGCCCCAATCTTGCAAGGAGCGCAAAAGCGAAGCTGCCTGCCACTATGTACAAAAGTGCCGCCAAAATACGGCTGTTCAAGCTTATCTGATAATTCTCTGCCACGCTCAGCCCGGCTGCAATGGATGCCATATCCGAAAATGTAAATGGTTCAAAGCGAAATTTTATCTTGAAAAAGTTTCCTACAGACGGCAGCAACACCAATGCAGAGCTCAGGAAAAATGCTGCCCCCTGTCTTTTCAAAACCAACACCAGCAGAAATTGCAGTAAAAGCACTGGAATGAAGTTCAGCAGCAGGATAAAGGGATTTGTAAAATATCCATAAAATTGGTGAACATCATAAGTTCCGATTGCCAGCGCCAGACTCAGCACAGTAGTTCCCAGCGCAGAGAGCAGAAGCAGCACTGCATTGCACAACAAGCCGTGCTGTGCAAACATTGCCCTAAGCCCCTCCGCAGCGCTGCTTTTGACTGTATTTGATATTCTCATAAAAACAACACCACCAATTCCATCGGCAGCTAAAGGCCGCAACGGCAACAGCTCCCATGAAAAAAGCAGAAACTTTAAGTATTGTCATGCTTTGTATACAAAGCATGACATGGGCGCCCATGTCGATTTTTTATGTTTAGATAATACTAATCAAATTTGCTATTCTAGTCAAGTGCTTTACATTTTCCTCTTTTTTGTACCGCCACTTTATTTTTTCACAATCTTAGGTTATAATTATTCCATATCCGACTTTTGGAGGTTTAATTTACATGAAGCAGTATTTTGAAATAGTAGACGTTATGGCAAGAGAGATTCTCGACTCCCGCGGCAACCCCACCGTTGAGGTTGAGGTTACCCTGGATGACGGCACCATCGGCCGCGCCTCTGTTCCCTCCGGCGCTTCCACCGGTATGTACGAGGCCTGCGAGCTGCGCGACGGCGACAAGAGCCGCTACCTGGGCAAGGGCGTGCAGATGGCTGTTGAAAATGTCAACGGCGAGATTGCCGAGGCAATGCTGGGCCTGAACGTTCTGGACCAGGCTTCCATTGACAAAATGCTCATTGAGATAGACGGCACCCCCAACAAGACCCGTCTCGGCGCAAACGCCATTCTGGGCGTATCCCTGGCCTGCGCCAAGGCAGCAGCCGAAGCCACCGGCGTCAGCCTCTACAACTATATCGGCGGCTGCAACGCCAAGACCCTGCCCGTTCCCATGATGAATGTCCTCAACGGCGGCGCCCACGCCACCGGCTCCAACGTGGATATTCAGGAGTTCATGATTATGCCCGTCGGCGCTGAGAGTTTCAAGGAAGCTGTGAGAATGAGCACCGAGGTTTTTCACGCCCTGAAGAAAGTCGTCCCCGCCTCCGGCGTTGGCGATGAGGGCGGCTATGCCCCCAGCCTGGACAGTGACGAAGACGCCCTGAAGGCTCTGGTTGCAGCCATGGAAAAGGCCGGCTACGTTCCCGGCAAGGACTTCAAGATCGCTATCGACGGTGCAGTCAGCGAATGGTACAACGAGGAAGACAAGCTCTACCACCTGCCCAAGCGCGGCACCGTTATGACCAGCGAACAGATGGTTGACATGTGGGAAGGCTTCTGCGACAAGTACCCCATAATCTCCATCGAGGACGGCATGGGCGAAAATGACTGGGAAGGCTGGCAGCTTCTGACCCAGCGTCTGGGCAGCCGCATCCAGCTGGTTGGCGACGATCTCTTTGTCACCAATACTGAGCGCATCAAGAAGGGCATAGAGCTTAAGGCCGCAAACTCCGTGCTCATCAAGCTCAACCAGATCGGCACCCTGACCGAGACTCTGGACGCTATCCAGATGGCCCACCGCGCAGGCTGGACTGCAGTTGTGTCCCACCGCTCCGGCGAGACTGAGGACACCACCATTGCCGACATCTCTGTGGCTGTCAATGCAGGCCAGATCAAGACCGGTGCCCCCTCCCGCACCGACCGCGTTGCCAAGTACAACCAGCTGCTGCGTATTGAGGACGAGCTCTTTGACGTGGCCCAGTACCCCGGCATGGACGCCTTCTTCTCCATCAGATAAAAAGCATAACAAAAACCCGGCGGATAAACCGCCGGGTTTTTTATCATGCGCTGAGATTTGTTGTACCTGCTCTGCTCATGGTGTAGGGATAGATGAGAGAGGCTTCCTCCTGAGAGAACTCTTCATTTTCAGGATCATCCAGCTCAATTTCCTCAACAGTGATTGTGTCAGTTTCGGGGTCATAGCTGGCCTTCTCCACATCGTGGCCGGCGACAATATAAATCACGCCGTCACGCAGATACCATGCGCCGTTGACAATGGAGGCCTCCAGAAGCTCATTGAAGGACTCTTCCGTATAGATAAGGCTCAAAAATTCATCCAGGCTCATGCCCAGGGTGCTCTCCATATACTCGTGGATATCGGCAACGCCGAGAGCGGCATAGACATCCTCAAGGGCCATGCCGTAAGCCTCGGCCACGGCGGCGATCTCCTGCTCACTGAGCTTGATGATGGTGTCCTTTATAATATAGGCGACACTGATAAAAAAGTCTGTGTAGCTCTCTTCCACCAGCTCCTGATTTACCACACCGTAGTCTTCAAAAGTATAGTACACGGAATAAGAAAGCTTGTCCACATCATCAAAATTTATTTCATCATAGCCAAGGGCAGCCATTTCTTCCTTTATGCTTCCGAGAATCAGGTTTGTCATGTCGATTTCCTCGGTCTGCCAACGGCCGGTGATTTTCTCCAGCAGCAGCTTGTCCTGAAGCTTTGCAAGGTATTCAGCGCTATCCTCATATTCGCCCAGGGCTTCAAAAGCCTCAGCGGCCTCGCTATATTTTTCCTCGGCATAAAGCTCTATAGCATTGCGGTAGTCCAGCACCAGTTGGGCCTTGGCAATATACTCGGCGCTGTCTTCATAATCGCCCAGAGCCTCAAAGGCAGCCTTTGCCCCCTCATAGCCGCCGGCCTCATAAAGCTCCACAGCCTTATTGTAATCCATCTTTTCGCAGCCGCACAGGGAAAGAGCCAGCACAAGGCAAAGTACAATCGAAATTACACGTTTCATGATAATTCCCCCTTTTTCCTTATTTTCATTATATCAGAAGCATCCCCCTTTTCAACAGTAAATTGATGGCATACTCCCCTTGCCTGACTTTGATTTACATGTTATGATGATTAAAAATAAGGAGGCATGCCCTATGATTTATAAAAACTTTCAGGATATCAAACTTTCTGCTCTGGGTTTCGGTACCATGAGACTGCCCGTTGACGCTTCCGGTCAGATCGACCAGGCTGAAGTTGACAAGATGATCGACTATGCCATGGCAAACGGTATCAACTACTACGACACCGCATACCCCTACATGAACTCCAAATCCGAGATTTCTGTAGGCAAGGCCCTCTCCCGCTACCCCAGAGAGAGCTATTATCTGGCAGACAAGTATCCCGGCCACCAGAACACCAAGGGTGCCTCCGTGCTGGATCCCAAGGCTGTGTTCGAAGATCAGCTGGAAAAGTGCGGTGTGGAGTATTTTGACTTCTACCTGATGCACAACATCAACGAAAACTCCCTGCGTTTCTACTGCGGCGAGGACACCAGCTACTTTGACTACTTTCTGGAGCAGAAGAGAAACGGACGCATCAAGCACCTGGGTTTCTCCTGCCATGCTGATATGCCCGGTCTCAAGCAGTTTATGGAGATGTTCGGCGAGCATATGGAGTTTTGTCAGATCCAGCTCAACTACCTTGACTGGACTTTGCAGAAGGCCAAGGAAAAGGTTGAGTATCTCAACAGCCTGAACATGCCCATCTGGGTTATGGAGCCTGTGCGCGGCGGCAAGCTGAGCAAGCTTGGCGAAGCTTATGAGAGCAGAATGCGCGAGCTGCGCCCCGAGGAGAGCACCTCCGCCTGGGCCTTCCGCTGGCTGCAGACCGTTCCCCAGCCCACCGTTGTACTCAGCGGCATGACCTACTATCCCCAGGTTGTGGATAATATTAAGACCTTCTCTGAGGAAAAGCCCCTCAACGAGGAAGAAATCGCCATTCTCTATGATGCTGCAGACAAGTTTGCAAAGCTGGTGCCCTGCACCGCCTGCCGCTACTGCTGCGACGGCTGCCCTGCCGGTCTGGACATCCCCAATCTCATCAGCCTGCACAACGACCTGCTGATGGGCTACAATGTGAACATCCCCATCCGCTACGGTGCATTTGATGACGACAAGCGCGCTGACAGCTGCATTGGCTGTGGCCAGTGCACCAATGCCTGCCCCCAGAGCATCAAGGTGCCTGAGGTTCTGGCTGACTTTGCCGAGAAGATGAGCAAGCTGGACGACTGGGACAGCATCTGCCGCACCCGCAACGCCATCGCCGCCGAAATGCTGGCAAAGAAGTAAATACATACATATTTAAAGCCTCCCTTGTCAAAGGGAGGTGGCAAAACCGCAGGTTTTGACGGAGGGATTCCTGCTCTGCATTGAATCCCCCAGTCTGCTGCGCACCCAGCCCCCGCCTGTGCCCTTTAGGGTATTACAAGGGGGCCTTTTTTATTTCATGTGTGTATAAATTCTGCCTGTAAAGGTAAAAATAGGCTCGTAAACCAAAATAAAACGGAGGTTTTGTTTATGAGCATCAACAGCTCCGGCAAAAAGCTGGAGGGATTCTTTACAGGTAAGGGCTTTTACATAGTCCTTTTCCTGTGCGCCGCAGTTATCGGGCTTTCCGCCTGGATGATGGCCGCCGGAAATAAGACTATGGAAAATCTCAACGAACTTAGCGACATCAACATCGGCAGCAGCCGGGTAGAAACTGTTGTCATCCCACCTCAGAGCGAGAGCGAAGACCTGACTCCCGTTATCAAGCCCATTCCTGATTTTGAGGAGACTGAGCCCGTGATCGCTGACGGCGAAACCAGCCAGGTATGGAACGGTGATGGTGCAAGCGCCGTGGAGTCGCCTCTTTATATCTGGCCTGTTATGGGCGAGCTGGAGCGCGGTCACGATCTGGAGAATCTCAGCTATGACGTGACACTGAAAGACTGGCGCACCCATGACGGTGTGGATATCTCCGCTCCTCTGGGCACATCCGTAGCCGCCGCCTGCTCAGGCTCTGTCATCGCCCTTGAGGAGGACAGCCTCTACGGCACTGTAGTGAGCATTGACCATGGCGACGGGCTTATCAGCGTGTATGCAAATCTGGCCGCCCTGCCCACCGTGACTGTGGGAGATTGGCTTGAGGCCGGGGACATCATCGGCTCTGTTGGCACCACCGCTCTCTGCGAAATCGGTCAGGGCACCCATCTGCACTTTGCCATGAAGCTTGATGGCGCAAGCGTAAATCCTCTGGATTACCTGCCGGCATAACAAAAAATTCCCTCTGATTTTTCAGAGGGAATTTTTTATTTCACATCAGTTTCCAAAAAAGCTGAATCTGCCGGGGGTAGGTGCCGGCACGGGAGTGGGGCTCACCACCGGAGTAGGATTATAGGGATCCTCGCTGCTTGCAGCCATATTGGGTCTGAGGCGGGAATCGGGCACCTCAATAGCCAGGTACTGCTCCACAATGTCAAGCACAGTGTCGTCCTTGAGGATCATGGAAATCTCAATACGGCGGTTGGAGGCACGGCCTTCCTCGGTATAGTTGGAGGCCACAGGGCGGGTTGCGCCATAGCCTGCCGCGCAGAAATAGGGTGCATAGCTTTCCAATACAGCGTTTTTACCGCTGAGCAAGTAGTTGAGAACGGAGTTTGCGCGGTCAGTGGAGAGCAGGCGGTTTTCATCGGCATTACCGGTAATGTCGGTATGACCGGAGATCACAATGCTGTCCACATACTTTGCATTCTCTGCATCCTTAAGGAAGTCTGCAAAAACCTCAATAAGCTCATTGAGCACCTTCTCGCTCTCGGGCTTGATTTCAGCAGAGCCCAGATCAAAGAATATGCCCTCGTTGAGGATTATATTGCCGTTGTCACCGATGGAGACCTTGCTTTCATCACCCATGACATCAACGATGCTCTCCTTTATCTGTTCAAGTATACTGAGGCGAAGCACCGCCACGGTCTGCATCTGGCTGCGCAGAGCAAGAATCTCGTCATT
This sequence comes from Oscillospiraceae bacterium, assembly GCA_017410425.1. GTDB lineage: Bacteria > Bacillota > Clostridia > Oscillospirales > Oscillospiraceae > Limivicinus. Next base: position 12,003 of record JAFQQV010000068.1, on the reverse strand, counting down.
TGCTGCGGCAAGGTAAATCTGCTGGTCGCTGATCAGCAGCTCCTGAGCAGAAATGGTATTGGTCTGATCATCAATCCGGATGGCATACTCATCCAGCTGTTCCTGGCGGCGCTTGAGCTCATCGCTGAGAGAATTGAGCTCAAGCTGGGCATCGGCCACCTGGGCCCGGGTATCGTCCAGCAGCTCCTGAGTATTCTGCAGGTCGTTGCCGGTTATAAGATTCTGTATGTAGCTGATCAGCATGAGGAAAAACAGTATCAATGCCACCGCGCTCATCATGTCGGCGTAGGAGGGCCAGAAGCCCTGCTCGCCGCCTTCGGCAGCTGATGAACGGGATGGGCCGCGGTATCCGCCACGTCTCATTCGCGTTCTCTCCTTTCAATGCTGCGGCTCACCTCGCGCAGGCCCTGCACCAGGTCACGCACGCTGACATCCATACGCTCCACAGTGCCGCGGAGGTTGTAGTTAAACTCAGAGAAGTCTCTGACGCCGGTGTTGAAATTATCCACGGTCTTGTTGAAGGCTGCAATGGGCGCACGGCTTGCATCAATGCTGCCGCGAAGCTCGTTGGTGGCGGCCTTCAGGGTCAGGTCCATGTTCTTTGCGGTGTTCTCCATGGTCTTGATCAGGTGGTTCATCAGGTCCACATCGTCCTTGGCGGCATCGGTGGGCAGGCTGGGAGCCACGTTGTGGTCAAGCCAGAGCTCAAGTCTTGCCTCCAGCTTTTCACGCTCGGCAGCAGGGCTGAAGATGGAGCGCAGCAGGGTAAGCAGGATGGAGCAGGCGACACCAACAAGAGAGGTGTAGAAGGCAACGCCCATACCACCCAGAGCAGACATGAGGCCGCCGCCAACGCTGTCCAGAACCGAGAGCCACTCAGAAGTGTTGGAGTAGCTGATAAGCTCGGTCAGGGAGCTGACGGAAAGGCTCAGGCCCAGAAAGGTACCGAAAAGGCCGAGGGTTACAAACAGGGAGACGGCATTGTTGAGAAAGCGCTCACACAAAAGCATGCCGGAAAGCTTGGTGTTTATGCCGTTTGCAATAATGGCGGGGGTATTGACTTCCTGGCCGTACTTCTTGTAGGCATCGGCAAAGTCATTGACCACAAAGCGAAGGAAATTATTATCCTTGTTCAGCGCGCCGTTTACCATGGAGGCCAGATGCTTGTACCGGCCGTAGGTTATAAAAAGCAGCAGCAGCGCCAGAATGAACAGTACCGCGATCAGCACGATGACCGCAAGACCTGCTACGGGCATATTGGCAAAATTGTTCATGGTTCATACCTCCGTTTTCTCGTCAAAAAGCCTTGCCGCCTTTTTGCCGCGAAAACTGCCGCCGAGTGTTTTGAATTTCTTCAAAACACTGTTTTCAAGAAACTGATAAACCAGTTTCTTGAGCGGCGGTTTATCGAAACGCGAGGCGGGCCTTTCCCCCTCGCGCTCCCCCGCGACTCTAAAGGACGTTCCTTAAAGCTCTTTGAATTTTTTCTTTAGTATATTTGTTTTAATTGTTTGGCGTTTACAGTTTCTCCAGCTCCTCCACAAGCTCACCGAAGAACTTGAGCGCTGCATCCACAGGCTCAGGGCCGGACATATCCACGCCGGCAATCTTCAGCAGGCTTATGGGGTCGGAAGATCCGCCGGAGGAGAGGAAGCGCTTGTAATCCTCCACAGCGGGGCTGCCCTCCTTCAGTATGCGCTCTGCAATGGCGACTGCAGCAGAAAAGCCGGTGGCATACTGGAAAACATAGTAGTTATAGAAGAAATGGGGAATGCGTGCCCATTCAAGCGCAATGCCCTCATCGCTTATCATGTCGGGGCCGAAGTAGAGCTTATTAAGCTCCAGATACTTTTCACAGAGAGCGTCCGCAGTCAGGGCCTGGCCTGCTTCAGACATTCTGCCCATCTCCAGTTCAAACTCGGCAAACATGGTCTGGCGATAGACAGTGCCCTTGAACTGGTCCAGGAAGTGGTTTATAAGATAGGCCCGCTGCTTCTTATCCTCAGTGCGCTCCAGCATGTGGCGCATGAGCAGCACTTCGTTTACAGTGGACGCAACCTCGGCAACGAAGATAACATAGTCTGCTGTGCTGACAGGCTGCTTTGCGGTGCTGTAATAGCTGTGCAGGGCGTGACCCATCTCATGGGCAAGGGTAAACATACTGTCCAGAGTGTCCTTGTGATTGAGCAGCACATAGGGGTGGGGTCTGGAGCTGCCGGAGGAGTATGCACCGGAACGCTTGCCCCGGTTTTCATATACGTCGATCCAGCGGTTTTCAAAGCCCTTCTTAAGAAGCTCCACATAGTCCTCACCCATGACGGAGAGAGCTTCCAGCACGCGCTGCTTTGCCTCTTCAAAGCTGATGGACACGGCTGCATCCGCCACAACAGGGGTATAGACATCGTACATATGCAGCTCATCCACGCCCAGAAGCTTCTTGCGCAGGGCCACATAGCGGTACATCTTGTCCATATTGCGGTGTACAGCCTCAATAAGGTTGAGGTATACAGCCTCAGGAACTTCGGTTCTGTCCAGCGCGGCAGCAAGGGTGGAGGGATATTTTCTGGCCTCGGCAAAGAAGCGCAGCTGCTTGAACTGACCGTCCAGAGTGGCGGCTACGGTGTTCTTGAACTGGCCATAGGTGCCAAAGCAATTTTCAAAGGCGCTCTTTCTCAGCACCCTGTCGCTGCTCTCCAGCAGGGGCACAAAGGTGCCGGCGGAGAGGGGGTGACGATTCCCCTCAGAGTCCACCGCGTCCTCAAAGCGAAGGTCGGCATTGCGCAGAGCGGAGCACACAGACTCCGGCGCATCAGCCATCTCGCCTGCTGCAGCCAGCAGCTTTTCCTCCGCGGGAGAGAGAATATGCTCTGCCCTTCTTCGGATACGGTAGAGGGCACGGCGGTATTCCTCCAGCTCGGGGCAGGCGGCATAGAAGGCATTGAGAGTGTCTTCGGGGATGGCCATAATCTCGGGCGCTGCAAATGCGGCAGCTCCGGCGATGGAGACATAGACGCTCATGGCCTTGCTTTTCAGGTCCTGATAATAGCCCTGGGCCGTATCCTCATCGGACTTGCAGTTTGCATAGCCCATCAGCATTTCAAGTCTGATTCCGAGTTCATCTTCTAGACGAAAATAGCTCAGCAAAGTTTCAGCTTTTTCGCCCAATTTGCCTGCAAAAGCGGAAATTTTTTCGCCCTCGCCTTTAAGAGCCTCATACTCCTCCAGCCAGGCTTCATCGCTTGCAAATATGTCTGTAAGGTCCCAGGTGTATTCCACAGGGATGTCTTTTCTTTCAGGTATTCTTTCAGCTGCCATAGTTTTCCTCCATGCATGGAAATGTTTAGTTAGTTAAATTATAACACATACACTTCTCCCGCGCAAATAATCTATGTGCCGGGAATAATATATAGTAAAAAAGCGGGAGGAGAAGCGATGAAAATACATGTTGTAAATAAGCCGGGAGAGCTTATCCCGGGCGAAAAGGCTATCAGAAAGGCAAATCTGCTGCCGGAAATTGCTCCGCTCTGTCCGGGGCAGAGCCTTTTTATCCCCGGCGAAAGGCCGGATTCAGACAGGAGCATTGAAGTTCTGGCCTTTAGTACAAAGCCAATTCCGGAAGATATAGCCAAGAATTTTACATATTTCAGCCCCTATTGTTATAGTTTCGATACGCTGGGGGAGCTTATAGCGCCAGGCTTTGGCTGCAATAACGAAGGCCTGCGCGCAGAGGGCTGTGCTCCCCTGCTCTGCCTTGCAAATTTTGGCGCCGGGGGCGGCTTTTCACCGGAGCTTGCCCACAGGCTTTTAAGCAAGGAGGACACAGAAAAGAAGCTTTGTGATGAGCTTATTTCCACCATGAAAGCCGAAAAATATTATGGTCTGCAGCTCTGCTTCAATTATCTTTTCCCATTTGACCGGGATAATTATTCAGACTTTGTGCTGCGGCTTTCGCAGCTTCTGCACAGAGAAGGCTTTATTCTCTCGCTGGAGCTTCCGCCGCCGGATCTCCCGGCCCTGTCCTCCGCCTTTGACTATAAGGCTCTGGGCCAGTATGCCGACCGGCTGAGCCTGATGTTCTGCCGCTGGGCTCATGCATATTCCCCGCCGCTGCCGCTGGCGCCGCTTCCATATATCCGCGCCGCGCTGGATAAGCTCTGCCCTATCATAGCCAGCGAAAAAATGCTGCTGGGTATTTCCGGCAGCGGCTTTGACTGGCGGCTTCCATGGCGGCAGGGAGACAGCGCAAGGCAGATATCCACTCCTCTTGCCGCCCAGCTTGCAATGTCACAGCGCGCAGAGATCAGATTTGACCCGAGGGCTCAGGCCCCCTACTTTGACTATCTTGATGCCATACAGCTTCGCCGCCGGGTATATTTTGAGGATGCCCGCAGCATTGCAGCAAAGCTTGATCTTTTGCCAGAATACGCTCTTGCAGGTATAGCTCTCTACTCCTGGGAGAAGTCCCTCAGGCCCGGGAACGCAGTTCTGGAGAGGCTTTACACCGCGGAAAAACTATTGTAATTGACATCAAAGCTTATTATAATGGTACAAACGCTGACTAATGAAGGAGCTGTTTGTCATGCCCAGCACATGGAAGATTTCCCCGGAGGAATTTCACAAGATATACCTTTCCAACACCGACGCTTTTTATAAGGCGGCGGGTACCGGGCTTGCAAAGGAACTGGATGAGTTTATGATCCGCTGCGCCCTTGGCCTCTGGAGCAGGGCAGGCAGCATAAGCCAGCAACATGTGGACATGGCAAACCAGATCTACTCCCGCAAGCAGCCCCAGCCCAAGTGGATGCTCTGGAGTCTTACCGGCTCCGTGTGCGACAGTGAGGTTTTCCTGCCCCCGGTGTTCTACTGGAATCTGGCGGAAAACGATGCCAAACGCGGCAGTGAAAACTCCCGCATCTTTATCCGCATGCTCACCAACATCCTGCTCTACCTTGCCGCCGTGGATGATGATGTGAGCATGGCCGAGGCTTCTTACATAACCGAGTGCGGCGATAAGCTCAACGCCGTATGCGACACCAGCGGCGTGAGAAAGAGCCGCGAAGCTCTCGACCCCATGGATTTTGTCACCAGCTCCGAGCCCGGTTTCATCGACAGGTATAAGGTGCAGCCCCAGCAGAGCGGAGGCGGGAACGCAGCCGCCGCGAAAGCCGAAGCCACCGAGGAAAAAAAGCCCAGCCTGGATGAGCTGATGGAGCAGCTTGAAAGTCTGGTTGGTCTGGAAGATGTCAAGAAGGACGTCAAGAATCTTGTAAACCTGATGAAGGTGCGCAAGCTTCGCGAGCAGAATGATCTGCCTGTGCCTCCCATGAGCCTGCACATGGTTTTCATGGGCAACCCCGGCACCGGCAAAACCACTGTTGCCCGTATTCTGGGTGGGCTCTATGCCGCCATCGGCGTGCTGAAAAAGGGCCAGCTTATCGAGGTTGACCGCTCAGGCCTTGTTGCAGGCTATGTGGGCCAGACGGCGCTTAAGACAAAGGAAGTCATAAACTCCGCTTTGGGCGGCGTGCTCTTTATCGACGAGGCCTATGCCCTCTCCTCCGGTGGTGAGAATGACTTTGGCCGCGAAGCTATTGAGACTATACTCAAGGCCATGGAGGATCACCGCGACGAGCTGGTGGTTATAGTTGCCGGCTATGATGAGCCCATGGAAGAGTTTCTCAGCTCTAATCCGGGTCTTGAGTCCCGCTTCAATAAGTACTTCCACTTCCCCGATTACAATGGTGAGCAGCTGCTGGCCATATTCAAGAGCCAGTGCAGCAAGAACAGCTATGTCATGACTGCAGAGGCAGAGACTGCCGCCAGGGAAATGTTTGACGCACTCTACGAAAACCGGGACGACAATTTCGGCAACGGCCGCGATGTTCGCAACTGCTTTGAGGACATGATCGTGCGCCAGTCCAACCGCGTAGCCGCCATGGAAGCTCCCACCAAGGAAGACCTGATGGCCGTGCTGCCGGAAGATTTGAAGGATTAACCGAATCTAAACACTTTTTTGCTTGACTTAGGGCTTAAAATTGCTTAAAATATTTTAATCACATACTTTTGCCCCTATATTCAGGAGATATTAAATTGGAACTCAACGAACTTAAGCTGATATGCGCCAGCAATATTATTTCCCTTCGTACCTCCGCAGGTCTTACGCAGGCTGAGCTGGGTGCAAAACTGAATTATTCGGATAAATCCGTATCCAAATGGGAGCGCGGTGAGGCTATACCCGATGCCTTTGTTCTCAAGCAGATGGCGGAGATTTTTGGCGTCACAGTGGACCATCTGCTCTCCTCCCACGATGCATGGGAAGCCCCGGAAGCGGAAGTTCAGAAGGATGCTCCCCAGTACAGTCAGGATCATATTATTGCGGTAAGCGTGCTGGGTATCTGGACAATGGCGCTGACCATTTTCGTCATGTTTTGGCTGGCGGATCACATTTGGTGGCAGATATTCTTCATTGCGCTTTCTCTCTCACTGTTGACCTGGCTTATCCTTGATGCCGTTTTCAAGCGCACAAAGCACCTCCCCTTTATGATCGCGGCCTTTGTAGTCAGTATCTTCGTGCTGTTTTATGTGCTGATGCTGCCCATAGGCAAGATCTGGCAGATATTCCTCATTGCCGTACCTGCTGTGGTAATTGTTTACCTCAGCTGCCGCATCAAAATCCGGCCTGACAAGGGCGCAAAAACTGTCAAAAAATAGGATTCTACAAATAATAGAGAATAAGGGAAGCAGTGGTAGAGACACAGATACGTGTTTCTGCCACTTTTCTGCTCTCAGTAGAATTAACTTTACTACAAGTAGTTTGATTTTTTTACTCATGTGCAGTAAACTCAGCTTACAAATTTATCCCAGGACCCCAGAAAGGAGACCCCATTATGTCCGATTATATTCTCAGCTGCTGCTCCACCGCCGACCTGAGCCGTGAGCATTTCAATTCCCGGAACATTTCCTATGCCTGCTTCCACTATTTTCTTGACGGCGTGGAGCACCTGGATGATCTGGGCGAAAGCATGCCTTTCGACGAGTTTTATGATAAGATCTCCAAAGGTGCCGATACCCGCACCTCTCAGATAAACATCTCCGAGTACGTGGATTACTTCACTCAGTTTCTGGAGAAGGGGTTGGACGTGGTACACGTATCCCTGTCCTCCGGTATTTCCGGCACTGTGAACTCTGCCCGCAACGCAGCCCTGATCGTCAAGGAGCGCTTCCCCGAGCGCAATGTGTACATAGTCGACTCCCTGGCTGCATCCTCCGGCTACGGCCTTCTGATGGACGCTGCCGCTGACAGGCGGGACGAGGGCATGAGCGCCCAGGAGCTGGTGAGCTGGCTTGAGGAGAATAAGCTCAATATGCATCACTGGTTCTTCTCCACTGACCTCTCCACCTTTGTAAAGGGCGGCCGCATCTCCAAGACCTCCGCAGTCTTTGGCGGTCTGCTTGAAATCTGCCCCCTGCTGAACGTGGATGTAAACGGCAGACTCATCCCCCGCAGCAAAATCCGCACCAAGAAAAAGGTCATTCAGGAGATTGTAAAGCGCATGGAAAGCTTTGCTGAAAACGGCCTTGACTACAGCGGCAAATGCTATATCTCCAACTCCGCCTGCCTTGAGGATGCTCAGGCTGTGGCTGCTCTTATTGAGGAGCGCTTTACCAAGCTCAACGGCAAGGTTGAAATAAACTCCGTCGGTACCACCATCGGCTCCCACACCGGTCCCGGCACCGTGGCCCTCTTCTTCTGGGGCACTAAACGCACAGACTGAACTGAATAAAAAAGAACTCCCGGCTTGTGCGAGAAGCCGGGAGTTCTTTTTCAGAGAAGTGTAAATGTTACGAAGGAGATGAAGTCCCTGCCCGCGCATTGGCGGGGACTTCGTTTATTAAAATAAAATGGCTTTTATTTATTGATTACTTATTGCTGCCGCAGCTGCAGCTACTGCCGCCGCAGCTTTTGGCATGGGGACAGCCTACGCAGGCAGCCCCGGCTTTTTTCTCTTTGTATATGTACAGCCCGGCTCCGGCGATAATTGCCAGAACAGCCAGTACGATGATTACATCAACCATAGACTTTTTTCTTTCCGCTGAGGGCTGCCGCCTTCAGCTTTTTATCAGAATTTTTCATCATGTATACTACGATGCCCACAATGACAGCGCAGATGATGAGGCCGGGAACAAAGCCTGCGCCCAGTCTTCCCTCGGTGATGAGGGTGCCGATCTGGTATACCAGGTAGCCCACAACATAGCCGGTACCCATCTGCAGGCCCACGCCGCTCCAGAACCACTTGCGGTCATTGATCTCGGAGCGCATTGCGCCCAGAGCTGCAAAGCAGGGAGGAGTATAGAGATTGAACATCAGGTATGCCAGAGCTGCAGCTTTGGTGATTGCCATGATACCGGCAACCTCTACGCCGGCGCCTTCCATCATTGCCAGCTCCTCGGTGTCGATAAGATTCTCAAGGCCCACAAAGCAGACAGCCAGAGTACCCACAACGTTTTCCTTGGCAATAAAGCCGGTGACAGCAGCGGCTGCCAGCTGCCAGCTGAGAACACCAACAACGGGGAACAGAACATAGGCAAAGGGAGACGCGATGGATGCAAGGATAGACTCGCTTGCCACTTCAGCAAGGCTGAAGTTCCAGGTGAAGGTCTGCATGATCTGCACTGCGGTGTTGCACAGCAGAATAATGGTGGTGGCCTTCACGATGTAGGCCCAGCCGCGGGCGCACATGGAATAGAATGCACGCTTGAGGGAGGGCAGCTTATACTCGGGCAGCTCAATGATGAAGAAGCTCTTGCGGATCTTATGTCCGGCAATCTTGTTGACCATGATGGCGCCAAAGAGTATAAGGAAGATGCCAACGAAGTACATCAGGGTGCCGACCCATGCGGCATCCTCAAAGAATGCACCTGCAAACAGAGCGATAACGGGAAGCTTTGCACCGCAGGGCATGAAGGGTGCCAGCATCGCGGTGGCGCGGCGCTCACGCTCATTGCGGATGGTGCGGCAGGCCATGACGCCGGGGATGGCGCAGCCGGTGCCGATGACGAAGGGGATAACAGATTTGCCGGAGAGGCCCACCTTCTTGAAAATGGGGTCCAGAACAACAGTGGCACGGGCCATATAGCCGCAGTCCTCAAGCAGAGCAATGAGGAAGTACATAACCATGACCAGAGGCAAAAAGCCGATAACTGCAACAAGGCCGCCGATAACGCCGTCTACCAGCAGCGCCTGGAGAATGGGTGCTGCATCTGCAACCAGTTCGCCGACCCAACCCTGGAAGCTTTCCAGCCATGCAACCAGACCGTCTGCGATCATGGGGCCAAGGCTTGCCTGGGAAATATTGAACACCAGGAACATTACAACTGCAAAGATGGGCAGGCCAAGCCACTTATTGGTCAGCACAGCGTCAATCTTATCGCCGAGGTGTTTATCGCGGGTCAGAACCTTGCGCTTTTCAACGGCGGAGACAATGCCATTTACAAAGTCAAAACGCTTGCGGTCGGCTGCCTCAACAGCCTGCTTGGAGCTCAGGTCAACATCACCCTGCTTATATGGCGCCGTCTGTACCGCAGTCCGGCGCTGGCAGGCTGCACATACCAGCTCTTTGAGTCCCTCACCGTTGGTGGACACAGTCTCAATCACAGGGCAGCCCAGCTTTTCGGAAAGAGCCTTTGCATCAATGCTGGTCTCCCGCTTTTCATTCACGTCACTTTTATTCAGCGCCACTACAGTCGGAATTCCCAGCTCCAGCAGCTGAGTGGTAAAAAACAGGCTGCGGCTGAGATTGGTGGCATCCACGATATTTATAATAGCATCCGGATTTTCATTCTTTACATAGGAGCTGGTTATACTCTCCTCAGAGGTAAAGGGTGACATGGAGTATGCACCGGGCAGATCCACCGCGATAAGCTCATAGCCATCGCAGAAGCTCTTTTTCATGGGAGCCTCTTTCTTTTCAACAGTGACGCCGGCCCAGTTGCCTACTTTTTCGTTGCGCCCGGTAAGGGCGTTGTACATTGTAGTTTTGCCGGAGTTGGGATTGCCGGCCAGTGCGATTCTCATAAGTTTTCCTCCTATATCTATCCCCAAACCACTAAGGATTAATATACAAAAATTTGAGTTACCTACAGCTAACTCCTGTGCAGAAAAGATGCAGCGGGCTATACTCGCTGCCTCTTATATAACTGCTATAGCCTCTGCCAGTTCGTTGTCGATATTGTATCTGGCATCTTTGATAGAGACTGTGCAGCCGCCCTTGCGCCGTGCGATGACGGTGATAGGCTCGCCGCTGTAGCAGCCGAGGGAGAAAAGGAAGGCGTTCAGCTCTTCATCATCGGTCTCAATGGCGCTGATGATGTATTCCTTACCCTCATCCGCATATTTAAGATTCATCTTTCTCTCACCCGATTCGGAGCTCTGCGGCTCTCCGTTAAAGTCAAGTTAGCGTAGGCTAAGTCCTGCGCTTCAAAAAGGTTAGCACCCGCTAACCACGTTAATAATATAGCACTGTGGCTCAGCTTTGTCAAGTGCGCTCAGAAAATTTTCCTAGTAGTTTGTAGGGACTTAAAAGACTTGCGCCAGGCGGTGCATTATGGTAGTATATGTAAAGTTACACTCCCGCAGGAAGCGAGGTATAATCATGTCCCTGTATGAATCCGGCCAGATGTATCTGGAAACTATATATGTCCTCTCCAAAGAGCAGAACTTTGTCCGCGCCATCGATGTCAGCGAACACATGGGCTACTCCAAGCCCAGCGTCAGCCGCGCAGTTTCCACCCTGAAGAAGGACGGCTACATCACCGTTGAAGATGATGGTTCTCTCAAGCTCACCGATAAGGGTCTTGAGGTGGCAGAGACCATGTATGAGCGCCATACCATTCTCACTGCAATTTTGATGGAGCTGGGTGTGGATGAGGAAACCGCCACTGAGGATGCCTGCCGCATGGAGCATGTCATCAGTGACAAGACCTTCGCCGCAATCAAGGCGCATCTGGAAAAATACAAAAAATAAAATCATCCCCGGTCATTTGACCGGGGATTTGTTTTTTATCACTTAATGCTCTTGCCCAGCTCGTAGGCTTCCTTTAGGACGCTCTTGCCATTGATGTCGCCGATCATGCAGTTGCCGCCGGCCAGCACCCAGCCCAGATCCTTCCAGCCAAGGTTCTTGGCCAGATTCTTGTAGTAAAATGCGCAGGCATCGTAGTCATGCTCAAAGGCGGGCATGAGAAGCACAGAGCCTCTGCCGTGGCCGCGCAGAATGTTCACATAGCCTTCCTCCAGAGCAAAGAGGCGGTCGATGCAGGTTTTGAGATAGCCGCTGATGTTCCAGTAATACATGGGGCTTGCCAGTACGATAACGTTGCAGTCTCTTACATGGGGGTAGATCTTGTTCATATCGTCCTGCTGGGTGCAGGGGCATTCTCTGCTGTTGTTGCCGCGGTAGCAGCTGATGCAGCCGTGGATGTTCATGTCGCTGAGCTGGAAGTGGTGAATTTCGTGGCCGTTTTCCTCAGCGCCCTTGATAAACTCCCGCACCAGAGCGGCGGTGTTGCCGTTTTTGCGGGGACTGCCGTTCAATATAACAATCTTGCTCATAATATACTTCCTCCAAAATTTTTCTCTCGCAGCTATTATACCAACAAAAGAATTTAAAGCAAGCAGCGCAAAAAAGAGACAGCTAAAGGAGCCTCCACATAAGAAAACATATGCCTGAGAAAGGCGTATTTCGGGCATCTGCATTGTTACAGCCGCTTGAAATACACACAAGTATTCCTGCGCGTCTGTGCCGCGCATCTGCCGCAAAATACGGCTTTTCAGGTGCATAGCAGTTTTGCCAAAGGATATTAGAGATAAAATTGCATATTTAAACCCATCTTGTATTATTAAATACAAGATGGGTTTTTGCACTATTTCCGGTTACCCCGGCAGGGGTGAGGAAATAGCAATAAAATAATTTTGCAAAGCAAAATTTCCCTCATACTGGATAT
>JAFQQV010000067.1 GCA_017410425.1 Oscillospiraceae bacterium | reverse complement strand
TTCTTCTCAATCAGGCCCATGTTGTTGCCCAGATAATTGAAAATACCGTAATAGTTATTGTACATCCACTTCCAGACCATGGTGACGGCGACGGAACCGGTGACAACAGGCAGGTAGACGATGCAGCGGAAAAGTGAGGTGGCAACCATGGGCATCTTGCTGATGGCAGAGGCCACCCACAGGGAGAAGGCGCAGGTGACAGGAACAGAGACTACAACAATCACCAGGGTGTTTCTCAGCGCTATCCAGAAAACCTCGTCGTTGAACAGGGTCTTATAGTTCTCAAAGCCTATGAAAATGTCTTCACGGCCCATGGTGGCGTCAAAAAAAGAGGTGTAGACACACATGAACATGGGGTAGAGGACAAACATCACGAAGAACAGCAGGAAAGGTGCCAGGAACAGATAGGATGTTACAGTCTCACGCATCATCAGCTTGCGGCTTCTGCGGTTAAGAGTGACAGCTTTTGCAGCCAAGGATATCCTTCCTTTCTTTGTGGGGAAAAGTGAATAAATCTTGCGTCCCCTCTGAGGGCAAGGCCTGCGCCCTTGGCGGACGCATTATTTATTCACTTTCCTACCCGCATTGTTTTTTCGGATAGAGAGCCCCTCCCCTTGTTAAGGGAGGGGCTCCTTTAAGAAGCGTTTTTAAGTTAAGTAATGAGTCGGATTACTTGCCGTTTGCCAGTGCGCAGTAGTTGGTGACGATTTCGGTGATGGACTCAACAGAGCCGTCGGAAGCGCCAACCTGCTGCAGCATGTTCCACCACTGGGTACGAGCTTCGGCCCAGCCGGGAGTGACCTGGTAGTAGTCAGCTGCCAGAGGCATAATGGTGTTGTAGTCGTTCATGATAGCATCGTCAGCCCATACGCCGGACAGATCGGTGCCTTCAGCTGCGGTGCGGACTGCGAAGTAGTTTGCAGCCTTGACAGCATCAGCGGTAGCAGCGGAGTCACAGAAGTACTTGACGAAGGTCTTTGCAGCATCGATCTTGGCAGCATCGCCGTTATCGAAGATACCGAAGCCCCATTCGCCAACGCCCAGACGGACATTGGTGCCCTCTGCAGCGGGGAATGCCATGAAGAGGATCTCATCGCCGGAAGCGGTGAGGCCAGCACCGGTGTTAGCGGTGTTGGGGTTCTGCTGCTGGCCAACGTTCCAGCAGAATGCCATGTTCAGAGTGCCGTTGTAGAACAGAGCGATTTCTTCACCACCAACGATGGAGGGGTCGAACTCGATGCCTTCGCAGTCATAGATCATCTTGAGAGCGTTGATGTTTGCTTCCTCATCCCACAGGTAAGTGGTGTGAGCAGCGTCGGTCAGGTTGCCGCCGCCGATGTTCTTAACCAGTTCACGGGTGCCCTGGTCACCGCCCTGGCCTGCGCAGAAGACAGCGCCGACCTGCTTGCCGGTGTAGTTGTAAACAGCGTCAACAGCCTTGAAGAAGTCCTCAACGGAATTCCAGGTGTGGGTCTCAGCGTTCAGGTACTGCATTGCATCTGCAGCCTCGAAAACGGTCTTGTTGATAGCCATGCAGAATGCGTTGGCAACCAGAGGATACTCGTACAGAGCGCCGTCAGCAGAGTAGCAGGAGCTCAGCAGGTCTGCGTTCAGCTCTTCCAGGTCAGTGCTGTCCAGCATGTCGGACATGTCGACCATCAGGCCTCTGGCACCCCAGTTGGTGACCAGACGCTCGGGACCTTCCATGATGATGTCAGGAGCAACGCCGCCCTCAATGGCGGTGTTGACCTTGTCGTCACCAGTCTGGTAGTCCAGATACTCAACCTTGACCTTGATGCCGGTCTCAGCTTCGAAACCTTCCATCAGAGCATCAACAGTTGCCTGATCGCCCCACTTGCCGATGGGGAAGGTCCACAGGGTCAGCTCAGTTGCAGCAGCGGGTGCGGAATCCTCTGCGGGAGCTGCATCTTCTGCGGGAGCGGGCTCTTCTGCCTTCTCAACGGAGCAAGCTGCCAGAGAGAAAACCATGATCAGAGCCAGAAGAAGTGCGAGAAACTTTTTCATAATCATTCTCCTAATTCATTTTTTTATGACCGTTACTTGAAACAAGTAAGTTGTCAACAGAAAAATCTTTCACCAAGGCGAAAGAATGAAGAGGAGCTCCTCTTCATTAAAGGACCTTAAATAATGTCCTGTCTGTACCAAATCTTACATGATTTTTTACTTTTGTCAACGATGTTTTGAAAATTATTTTCAGAAAACCATGTGTTTCGGAAAAGTTTTCCGTTATGCACAATTTTGGCAGGAATGATTTAAGCACAATGACGAAAGTATCGGGGCATACTTGACGGGCTCCCAAAACATGATATTTTTATTTATTATATATCTAAAGGAGGCTTTGCCCATGAAAAAACATATAGTCTGCTTCGGCGATTCCAATACCCACGGCTACTGCGCCGATCCTATGGACTGCGAGGATCATGGCGACCGCTTTAATGAGAATGAGCGCTGGACAAGTCTGCTGCAGCAGAAGCTGGGGGATGAATATCTGGTGCTTGAGGAAGGCCTGTCCGGACGTACCACGGTTTTTGATGACCCTCTGCATGAGTGCATGAGCGGCCTTGACTATATCACACCCTGCCTTATGAGCCATGAGCCGGTGGACCTGCTCATCATCATGCTGGGCACCAACGACACCAAGGACAGGTTCTACGCCAGCGCTGCCTGCATCGGCATCGGCATGGCAAGGCTTGTGAAAAAGGCCATGAGTACCGAGTGCTGGGGCGGCAAGCAGCCCAATATCCTTGTGGTCTGTCCGCCTGCCATGGGAAAAGAAATGCCCAATGGCATCTTTGGTGACACCATGGGCGAGTTTTGTGTGGAAAAGTCCGAGCAGCTTTCCAAATATTATAAAGAACAGTGTGAGCTTCTGGGCGTGCATTTTGCTGATGCCGGGGCCATGGGCTGCGAGTTTAACGAGATAGACTATATGCATCTGACCAGAAAGGGCCATGCCACCCTGGCAGAAAATCTGGCAGAGCTCGTTCCTGGATTGCTTTAATCCTCCGGCATAAATGGCCTGAACATGGGCTCAATGAGCAGCGTGCTTATAAGGCTCATCAATGCCGGCAGGAAGAAGAGCGGGAAGACAAAGCGCAGGCAGAGGCCAATGCTCAGGGCATAGATAATACCCAGCACAAGCGTGCGCGGCAGATTTGCCATGGCGAGAAAAAGAGTGTTTTTCAAAAGGCCCGGAAAGCTGTTTTCAAATCTGGAAAGCACCGGGAAAATCAGCCCCAGTATACCCAGCACCAGCACAGCCACAAGGGCGAGGGCGGCAAAGAGTATCCATGAAATCTGAGCATAGACCGCAGCGTTCCACGCGGATACCATAGCCCTCACGAGCAGGGCAAAGAGAAGGATAAAAAGCAGGGTAGGCAGGAGGCTTGCCTTGAAATTTGACCTGAAAACCTTGAGAAAACGGCCCCAGGAGTTCTTCTCCCCCTGTCGGTA
>JAFQQV010000066.1 GCA_017410425.1 Oscillospiraceae bacterium | reverse complement strand
TGGCCACCGATGCCTTTGCCAGATACAAGAGACTGAGGGGCTATGATGTAATGTTTTTGACCGGCACCGATGAGCATGGTCAGAAGATAGAGGAGAAGGCCAAGCAGGCCGGTGTAAGTCCCCAGGAGTTTGTGGACCGTATCGTTGAGGGCGAAAACGGTATACTTGACCTGTGGAAGCTGATGAACATCTCCAACGACCGCTTCATCCGCACCACCGACGATTACCACGTCAGCAGCATCCAGCGCATCTTCAAGAAGATGTACGACAAGGGTGACATCTATAAGGGCGCATACAAGGGCAAGTACTGCACTCCCTGCGAGAGCTTCTGGACCGACAGCCAGCTGGTTGACGGCAAGTGCCCCGACTGCGGCCGCGAGGTCAAGTACGCTGAGGAGGAGGCTTACTTCTTCCGTCTTTCCAAGTACGCAAAGCCCGTGCAGGAGCTGCTGGAGTCCGGCACTTTCCTGGAGCCCGCATCCCGTGTAAACGAGATGGTCAACAACTTCATCAAGCCCGGCCTTGAAGATCTCTGCGTCTCCCGTACCAGCTTCAGCTGGGGCATCCCCGTGGACTTTGACCCCGGCCATGTTGTCTATGTCTGGGTCGATGCTCTCTCAAACTACATCACCGCCATGGGCTATCTCAACGGCAAGTACGACGATTACAAGAAGTACTGGCCCGCATACCACATTGTCGGTAAGGAAATCGTCCGTTTCCACTCCATTATCTGGCCTGCAATGCTGATGAGCCTTGAAGAGCCCATGCCCAAAAAGGTCTACGGTCACGGCTGGCTGGTTATCGACGGCGGCAAGGTCTCCAAGTCCAAGGAGAACAAATCTGCAAACGTCATTGACCCCTATATCCTGGCTGACTTCTTCGGCGTGGATGCTCTGCGCTTCTTCCTGCTGCGCACCTTCCCCTTCGGCTCTGACGGTAACTTCTCCAACGAGCTGCTCATCTCCACCATCAACACCGACCTTGCAAACGATCTGGGCAACCTGGTTTCCCGTACCACCGCAATGGTTGAGAAGTACTTCGGCGGCAAGCTGATTGCAGAGCGCGAGGCCGACGAGCTTGACAACGAGCTGCTCAGCATGATCAAGGCTGCACCCGAAAAGTACGCAAAGCAGATGGACGCATTCCAGCTGCACCTGGCTCTGGAAGAAGTCTTCAAGCTGATCCAGCGCGCCAACAAGTACATCGACGAGACCGCTCCCTGGGTTCTGGCCAAGGATGAGAGCAAGAAGGCAAGACTTGCCACCGTTATGTACAACCTGCTTGAGGCTCTGCGCGTAGCTCTCATCATGCTCATCCCCGTAATGCCCGAAAGCTGCGCCAAGGCATTCCAGCAGATCGGCGTTGCAGAAGATGCACAGACCTGGGAAAGCCTTGAAAACGGCTGCGTTGAGGCAGAGGTTTCCGTCAAGAAGGGCGAGACTCTCTTCCCCAGACTGGATGCCAACAAGGCCATCGAAGAACTGGTTGCAAAGGCCGAAGCCGCAAAGGGCCCCAAGGTCACCGTCAATCCCGTTCTGCCCGATGTTACCATTGACGACTTTGCAAAGTGCGACATGCGCGTCTGCAAGGTTCTCGCCTGCGAGAACGTAAAGAAGTCCGATAAGCTTCTCAAGTTCCAGCTGGACGACGGCAGCGGCACTCCCCGCCAGATTCTCTCCGGCATTGCCAAGTTCTACAAGGCTGAAGAGCTGGTAGGTAAGACCGTCGTTGCTATTCTGAACCTGCCCCCCAGAAAGATGATGGGCCAGATGTCCAACGGTATGCTGCTCTCCGCTGTCCGCGAAGTAGACGGCAAGGAAGAGCTGAACCTCATCATGCTGGACGACTCCGTCCCCGCAGGTGCACAGCTCTGCTAAGGCTATACAAAAAATAAAAATGACACGGATCAGATCCGTGTCATTTTTTATTTTGTCTTGAATTACAGATTGATGATTACAAATATCATCAATGCAGCAACACCCAACATGGCGCACAGCAGGTCATAATTGAAGCTGCGCTGTACAAGGCTACGCTCGGAAGTAGTGTCGTATTTGCTGAACTCCTCGTCCTCGGGGGGAATGACCTCCTTCTCGGCACCGGTGAAAATGAGATTCACAGGTCCCATAACAAGGATTGCAGCCAGAGTCTCAACACATCTTGCAGCAACTGCACCGATGAAGGCCAAGCCCTTCAGCGCAGGACGGTAGGCGTAATCATCCAGGTCAAGCTTCTGGGGCCAGACATTGATGTACTCTTCTTCGCCGTCTTTGCGCTTGGTGAGCCACATCATACCCACAAGGGCGAACACCGCGATACCCACGGTAATGGAGATGACAGCGCCTTTGAGATTGATCCACGCAAAATAGTGCACGGCGTGATCCATAGCATGGCGGTGGAAGAAGTGCACCGCAAACTCTGCAATCTTATCCATGGTGGAGTGAGCGGTGAGACCCAGAATGGGCATCAGTGCGCCGCCGACAATCAGGACCAAGGCAGTAAGGGAACCCATGTAGCGTCCCTCTTTCTGGTGCTGATGATGGGGCTTCTTTGCGATGAAAATAATGTAGAACAGCCTTGCCATATAGGCAAAGGTCAGGCCGCCGGAGAAGAGGAAGAGCCACTCAGCCACCTGATAGGGCAGCACATTTGCGCCGTGGTGGGCAAGTTCATGTATATACTCAACAATGCTCTCGTGGATAAGGGTCTTGCTGATATAGCCGGAGAAGCCGGGGATACCGGCGATGGAGCAGGCACCCATCAGGAAGGTGACCATCAGCAGGGGCTTATCACGGCCGAAGCCGCGCACATCGTTGAGATTCAGGGAGTGGACATTGAAGTACACAACGCCGGCTGCAACGAAGAGGGTCAGCTTGATGAGGGAGTGGTTGAGCATATGGAGCATTGTGCCGTAAGCTGCAATGCCGCCATGCTCACCCAAGAGACAGGCCATGGCAATACCGGTGAGGATAAAGCCGATCTGGCTCATGGAGGAGCAGGCAAGGGTGCGCTTGAGATCGGTGCTGAACACCGCCAATACTGCGCCCAGAACCATGGTGATAACAGCAGGCACCAGCAGCAGATTGCCCCAGGTGTGGCCAAAGGAATCCAGCACATGGAAGCTCAGCACCACCACGCCGAAGATACCGCTCTTGGTAAGTATACCGGAGAGCAGGGCGCTGGCGGGTGCAGGAGCCACAGGGTGGGCCTTGGGCAGCCAGATGTGCAGGGGGAACATACCAGCCTTTGCGCCGAAGCCAACGAGGATGCAGATGCCGATCACAAGCTTTCTGCTGTCTGACATTTTTGCTGCAAGCTCAGGCAGTTCATGGAAGCTGAGAGTGCCGCAGGATGCGTAGAGCAGGAAGATGCCCATCAGCATGGTAAGACCACCGATAACCGCAACAAAGAGGTAGGTTTCGGATGCCTTGATAGCCTCGGGAGTCTCGTTCTGTACAACCCAGACGTAGGAGGTGAAGCTCATTATCTCGAAGAAGATGAAGAGCGTCATCAGATCTGCGGCCAGGAATACGCCCATAAGTGCTCCCAGAGTCCAGAGATAGAACATGTAGTAGCGGGCGTTGCAGCGGGCATGGTCAAAATACTCGGGAGAGGCAAGGGCAGTCATCAGCCACATGAAAGCGGCAATGAGTGCCATGACAGTCTGCATGCTGCCGCAGGAGAAATTAAGTCCGCTGCCGCAGAATCCGGGGATCTGGGCCCCGCTCAAAGAGCCTGCCAGCAGGCTCAGGGCCATGGCAAAAACTGCAAGAGTAACGCCGATGATAAGCACGTTGCCGGCCTTTTCACTTTTGCGGGTGATGGGGTAGGCGGCAAGAGCAGCCACGATGGGCAGAAATACCATAAGAGAAAGTATCATACCATACCTCCTATCCAGCTATAGAGCCCAGAGGACGCGAGGGAAAGAACTATCATAAGTACGGTGAGGAAGACCAGAGGTCCGGTCATTCTTGCGTCAGCCTCATGGCAATGATCAGACAGCGCCGGGGCATTCTTCAGGGGGAAGTAGAAACGGACAACAACACTCATCATATAGAGAGTGGTGAGAATTGCGGAGACGATGAGAGCTGCAGCGCCAAGATAGCCCGCCCAGCTGAGATTTGCAGCGGAGGCAGTGGCGATTGTCCACTTGCTGATAAAGCCGCCAAGGGGAGGAATACCCATCAGGGCGAGAGAGGCCACCACGAAAACAGCGCAGGTGATGGGCTGTTTCTTGCTCATGCCCTCCATCTCGTAGACATACTCAAGATGGCTGTTGTGCAGGATTGAACCGGCGCAGAAGAAGAGGGTGATCTTGATAACTGCGTGGAACACCATGTGCAGCAGGCCACCCAGAAGGCCCAGAGGACTCATGGCAGCGAAGGCCACAAGGATATAGGCCAGATTGCTGACGGTGGAGTAAGCAAGTCTGCGCTTGAGGTGGGGCATACGCAGGCTCATGCAGCTGCCGAAGATAACAGTGATGGCAGCGGCAGCCAACACCACGTACTGTGCCCAGGTTCCGCGGAGAAACCCAATGCCGAAGCCGAAGTAGATAAGTCTCATAACGGCGAAGGCGCCGGACTTAACGACTGCAACAGCGTGGAGCAGAGCGGTCACAGGGGTGGGAGCAACGGAGGCTGCAGGCAGCCAGCGGTGGAAGGGAAAGATTGCAGCCTTGACACCGAAACCGAAGAAAGCCAGCACAAACACCAGCATAAGCTCGCTCTCATGGCCTGCGGTGCGGGCCAGATCGAGGATGCCGCCGTAAGTAAAGCTGAGGGAGTCGGAATACTGGACAAAGTACATCAGGGCAATAAACACCAGGGCTGCACCGGTCATGGAGTAGAGAACATACTTCTTGCCGGCAGAGCGGGCCTTTGCGTCCATGGAGTGCATGACCAGAGGCAGAGTTACCAGGGTCATAAACTCATAGCAGATGTAGAGTGTGAAGAAGTTTGCCGAATATGCAATGCCGGCAACCACACCGAAGGTGATGATGAAGAAGCCGAAGAACATATTGTCGTTACCCTCATGCTCCATGTAGTTGAAGGCATAGATGGTGGTAACGGGCCATAGCACACCGATGATGCAGCCGAAGATGGTGGCCACATTGTCAGGTCTGAATTCAAAGACCAGGTGCTTTGATATCCGGGCAATAGTGACAGCCACAGAGTCGCCGCCATAGGTCCAGGTGCAGAAGGCGGTACCAAGCACCAGAGCGGAGGTGATAAGCACCACGGTGATGGAATAGCGGTTGCGGATGATGCGGTCAGTGGGTTTCCACACAAAGAGGGCTGCACCCATGATGCAGGGGAAGAGAATGCTGAGTAAAGTAAGATACTGCATATTACACCCTCCCTTACATGAGCATGCCCGCAAGGGCTGCAAAATACTGATTCAGGCCGCCGGGGACAATGCCCAGCAGAATGACCAGCGCGGAGAAAACAATTACGGGCACCAGCATCTTAGTCTCCACCTCGCAGGGCTCCTCCACAGGATAATCCTTGCCGGGGAAGAAGGCCTTTGCCACGATGGGCAGCAGATAGAAGGCTGTGAGCAGAGCGGATACCATCAGCACGATGACGCCCACAAGCTGCAGCACAGAACCGGACTGCAGCGCGCCGATGGCCAGATACCACTTGGCAACAAAGCCGCCTGCAGGAGGAATGCCGATGAGGGACAGGGCTGCTATGGCAAAGCACCACATGGTAACAGGCATACGCTTACCGATGCCGCTAAGGTCTGCAACATAGGTCTTGTGCGTTGCAAATATGATGGAGCCGGCGCAAAGGAACAAGACGTCCTTGGCCAGTGCGTGGAAGACCACCTGCAGCAGAGCACCGGTGAAGCCCAGGGTGCTGAAGGTGAACAGACCAAAGAGCACGTAGCTCACATTGGAGATAGTAGAATAGGCCAGACGCTTCTTCAGCAGCTTTTCCCGGTAGGCCAGCATGGAGCCAAAGAAGATGGTGATCACCGCAAGAGTAAGTATTGCAGTCTGCACCCAGGTGCCCTTGACGAAATCTGCACCGAAAAGATAAAACACGGAGCGGATGATGGCGATTACGCCGCCCTTGGTGATAAGGCCAGAGAGCACGGCGGATGCAGGAGAGGGAGCCACAGGGTGGGCTTCGGTCAGCCACATCTGCAGCGGCACAAGGCCGGCCTTTGCGCCAAAGCCCAGCACGATGAGGAAACAGGCCACCAGCAGACGGCCCTTGTCCCCGCCCAGAAGCTCAACGCCGCCGGGGCTAAATTCCAGACTGCCGGCGTTCAGGCTGAAGATGAAGAAGCCCATGAGCGCCAGAGCTGCGCCCAGAGTGGAGTAGCCCAGATACTTGATGGAAGCCTCTCTGGAAACCTCGGAGCCGTTGTGCAGCACCAAAGGCATGGAGAACAGGGTCATAAGCTCAAAGCACATGTACATGGTCACGGCGTTTGCCGCCAGCGCCAGTGCGATAAGTGCAGAATAGGTCAGCATGAAGAAGCCGAAAAAGCGGTTCTCGCCGCCCTCATGGGGCATATATCCGAAAGCGTGGAATTGGACAAAGCACCAGATAAGGCTGACCAGCACTATGAAGAAAATGCTCAGCTCATCGGCGGCAAAGCTCAGGCTCAGTGCCGGGCTTATATGCATGAGGGTAAAGACCTCGCCCCCGTTTGTAAATGCGGCAACGACCGCAACAAGGGCACTTACAATTACAAGAAAAGCGGTGACAACTCTGCGCTTTTTATCTTCCTTAATAAGGAAAACATCTATTGCGCCCAGCATAGGCAGCAGTATGGATAAAATCATCAACATATCGCCACCTCCTTAGAGAAGCTCCACGCCGCGGACCAGAATGTCCATGACGGGGCTAAAGCCAATGCCAAGAGCAAAGATGCCAAGGCAGAGGACGGTGATTGCAATTGCACAGGCCACATCCCACTCGGCCTCATGTACAGCAGGGCGCTTATGGCTCCAGATACCAATGAGGGCGGGGATATAGTAAAGTGCATTAAGTATGGAAGACACAGCCAGAACAGCCAGGGTGAGAACTATCTTCTCAGCATCGGCAATGGAAGCGCTGGCAAAGAAGACCTTTGCAGCAAAGCCGCCGAAGAGAGGTATACCCACCATGCTCAGAGCGCCCACCGCAAAGCCGACACCGGCGAGAGGGGCGTTCCATGCGCTGCCGCGGAGGGCGGCAAGCTGCTTGTCATGACCGGTGGTGGAAGAAAGTCTGCCAACAGATACGAACAGGAGGCTCTTGGTGCAGGCATGGGCGAGCATCTGGAAGCAGGCCGCCGCAATACCGGCAACAGTGCCAAGGCCGATGCCCATGAACACATAGCCCAGCTGAGCAACGGAGGAATAGGCCAGCATACGCTTTGCATGGGTCTCACGCATAGCGCAGACGGAGCCCACAATCATGCCGGCAAGGCCGAGAACGAACACCACATCATTGATGTGGAATTCACGCACAGTCTCCAGAGTGAAGACGCGGCAGAAGAAAAGGATCATCAACATGCAGTAGCCCTTCAGCACAAGGCCGGAAAGAACTGCAGATGAAGTGGTGGTGGCAGTGCCGTGGGCATCGGGCAGCCAGCGGTGGAAGGGGAACATTGCGGCCTTGACGCCGAGAGAGGCGGCCATCATGCCAAGGCAGAGAGCCAGAAGCATGCGCTGGTCGCCCATGGCCATAAGCTCGGCCACCTTTTCGCTGATCTGGGGCATGAGCAGGTGACCGGTGATACCGTAGAGCAGGATAACGCTGAACAGGAACATGCCGGAGCCCAGAAGGCTCATAAACAGATAGCGTATAGTTGCCATCAGGGTTGGGCCGCTATCCTTTATCATAACCAGCGCGCAGGCGGCGATAGTGCTGATCTCGATGAAAACGTAAGAGGTAAAGGCGTCGTTGGTGTAGCTGAGAACCAGAATAGAGGCCAGCACCATGTTGAACATGACGCAGGCAAGACCCATCTTCTTCTCGTCCACATCCTCAAACAATTCCTTCTTGCCGCCCAGCAGCGCCATGGCCATAACGCCGCAGAACACGGAGCACATCATAGCCTGCAGAGGGCCGCCGGCAATTTCATTGCCGAAGGGGGCGGGGAATTTACCCATGGTAAAGGCAAAGGACACATCGTCCCGCACAATATCAAAGAGGAAGATTACAGAAAGAACGGTGCATGCAATGGCCACCGCCAGGGTCACATAGTAGCTCAGCTTTGCGCCGCGCACCACGGAC
Organism: Oscillospiraceae bacterium; assembly: GCA_017410425.1. GTDB lineage: Bacteria > Bacillota > Clostridia > Oscillospirales > Oscillospiraceae > Limivicinus. The sequence goes on along the minus strand of JAFQQV010000066.1, from coordinate 18,891 downwards.
AGAAGAATGGCGGACACCATGCACAGGAAAATGCAGATAAAGGGGAAATTATAGCTCAAAGGCATACGCTCACTCCCCTTTCTTCTTCATAATCTCCAGCAGCTCATTCATATCTATAGTGCCGTAGCTGCCATAGATACGCTGAATAAGCGCCAGAGAAAAAGCGGAAACACTGACAGAGACCACGATGCCGGTGAGAACCAGGCCCGCGGGAATGGGGTTTACGTAGAGGGCAACATTGGCACCGCCATCGGTGAGAATGGCTGCGGTGCGGCCTTCAATGAAGCCGCGGCTTGCCAGCAGCAGGAAGGTGGCAGCATCCATGATATTGAAGGCCACAACCTTCTTGATAAGGTTGGGGTGCAGCATCATGTTGCCAAGGCCCACCACAAAAAGGATAACTGCGGTGAGAGTATATCTGTTGTCGACAATAAGCTCCAGCATCACAGATCTCCTTTCGTGTAGAATGAGTAGAAGCCGTACATGGTGCTCATGACCACAAGGCCGACCGCAAGGTCAATAACCAGCACTATGTAATGGGCAAGATCGCTCTGGATGCCGTTTGCACCCTGATAGATGTACACACCGAACATAATTGCATAGATCATAAGTCCGGAGATACGGATAATGTTGAAAACACGCTTGGTGAAGAAACGTCCGGTGGCCTTGGAGCCATAGGTCACTGCAAAAAGGATAACAGATGCTCCCAGCACACTGCCGCCGGAGAAGCCGCCGCCCGGGGAGATATGACCGTTGAAGAGGATGCAGATACCAAACACCAGCACAAAGGGTACGATAAGCTTGCCGCAGGTGGAAAGGATAAGGTCGGGCTTTGCCTCGCGCTTACTCTTTTCGCCCTCGGCCTTAATCTTGTCATCAGTGGCCCAGAGAAGCTGCATAACACAGCAGACTGCCAGAAACAGCACGCAGCTTTCGCCGAAGGTATCAAAGCCTCGGTAGTTAAGTATCATACCGGCGATGACATTTTCTGCGCCGGTTTCATCATGGGCAGAGCCTACATAGCGCTCCACCACCTCGTTGTTGGCGGGGTTGCTGACGCTGCCGTAGGTGGGGAAGGTGATAATGGAGACACAGAGTATGACGACCATCAGCACGGAGATTGCGACCGCAAGCCCGCCATATATCTTATTGAAGCGGCTCAGCTGCTCTTTTTCGTCAGCTTTGGACTTCTTTGCCGGGGAATTGACTTTATTGTCTTTAAGCTCAGTATTCAGGCCGTAGCCTTCTTCGCCGTCCAGCCAGCGGAGGAAGCTTTTGTCGATCATTTCTCATCCTCCGTTCCTTTTTTGGTCTCGCCGACCCGGCGGAGGGTAAGGTAAAACAGAACACTGGTTACGCCTGCGCCGACGGCGGCTTCGGTGATAGCAAGGTCGGGGGCCTGGAGCATCATCCACACAACGCTCATAACAAGGCCGAAGGTGGTAAAGAGAATTACCGTGAGGAAGGAGTTTTTCTGCAAGGGGGCAGAAATGCCGGTGACAAGCAGAATCACAAGCAGTATGCATTCAACAATTTTCATGCTCTGTCCTCCTCTTTGTATTCATTGCCGGCATTCTGATGCAGCTTTACCTCCATGTTAGCCAGCAGATGGGTAAGCACAGGATTTGTAAGCATCATGAACACTACCACCAGCAGCAGCTTGATGATTGCGTTGGGAGTGCCGATGAGTATTGCCACGGCAATGGCGATGGACATGATACCCAGAGTGTCGCCGAGACCGGCGGCATGAATGCGCATCATGATGTACTTGAACTTGAAAAAGCCCACAACCTCAGTGAAGAACACAAAGAGGCCCAGCAGCAGGAAAAGGGATGCAACAACAAGTCTTATCATGCTTCATCCTCCTCTTCTTTCTCCGCAGCCAGAAGACGCATCAGCAGAGTGCCGCCCACAAAGCTCAAAAGCGCATAGATAAGGGCCACATCCAGCAGATATGCCACAGCCAGATAGCGGCTAAGCAGGCAAATAATGGCAGTGATCATGGTGTTGATGGCGTTTACCGCAAGTATCCTGTCGGTAAAACGGGGGCCTTTAACCACGCGATACATCAGGCAGAGCATAAGCAGGGCCAGAACGCCGATGGCAATGGTAAGTATAGTCTTTTCCATATTATCAGCCCTCCATCTTTTCCGTCATCTGGAAGAACACATTTTCCTCCATACCCTCATTGAAAGAGGCGTCCAGTGCATGCACTGCATAGTCCTGACCATCCAGCACCACGGTATAAGTACCGGGAGTGAGGGTGATGGAATTTGCAACCAGCACCTTGAAAGCGTCGCTTTTCAGCTTGCTCTTAAAATGCACCAGATTAGACTGCGGCAGCTCTTTACGCCAGATAAGCTTTATAACGGCTATATTGGCCTTGACAATCTCCCACAGCAAAACCGCAAGATAGTGAAGCATGGCACCCAGCTTTTTAAGCGAAGCAAAAAAAGCCTTGCTGCTGTAGCCCATGAAGAAATGGCAGAACAGCGTGATGAGCCCACTTATAAGTACGCCCAGGACCAGATTCGATACCGTTATGCTGCCGGCAAATACCAGCCACAGCACAAGCAGAGCAAGGAACATGTGTCATCCCTCCGTTTGTTTGACTTCTGACTATTGTTAAGAAGTTGTAAAATTTCTATTTTATTATATAGTAATAAAGCTCTCGGGGCAAGCTAAAAAGTCGTTAAATGGGCAAAGAAAAACAGGGCCAGCCTTTGAGGCTGTCCCTGTTGATTATATGTGTATCAGACCTGGAAATTGACAGAGGTGGAGCCTTCGCTCTCCTGCTGGAATTCGTAGTCCTTGCCGGGAAGAATGGCGTTGAGCAGAATGCCGGTGATAGAGGCAACTGCAAGGCCGGAGAGGCTGACAATACCGATCTGGATGCTGCCGGTGTAGGTAATACCAATAGCCAGAACCAGAATGAGAGCTGCAATGATAACATTGCGGGTATTGGTGAAGTCAACCTGATTTTCAACAACATTTCTGACGCCGACTGCGGAAATCATACCGTAGAGCACCAGAGACACGCCGCCGATGGTGGCGGTGGGCATGGCAGAAACCAGAGCTGCAAACTTGGGGCAGAAGGAGAAAATGATTGCAATGACTGCGGCAATGCGGATGACGCGGGGGTCATAGACCTTGCTCAGTGCCAGAACGCCGGTGTTTTCACCATAGGTGGTGTTTGCGGGGCCGCCAAAGAGAGAAGCCAGAGTGGTGGCAAGACCGTCACCCAGCAGGGTGCGGTGGAAGCCGGGATCAGCCATGTAGTTTTTCCCGCAGGTTGAGGAGATGGCGCAGACGTCGCCGATGTGTTCGACCATGGTTGCAAGGCTCAGGGGCACGATGGTGAAGATGGAGCTCCAGAGCAGAGAAGTGTTCACAGGACCGGAGAGAAGACCGAACACAGTGTTCTCCCAGAACACAGGCAGACCAAACCAGCTGGCCTCAGAAACAGAGCTTACAACATTGGCTCTGGAAGCGGGATCAACGATAATGGCAAAGATATAATATCCAACAACGCCCAGAAGGATGGGAATGATCTTGGCCATGCCCTTGCCCCACATGTTAAAGCCAATAACAATGGCGATTGCGACCACAGCAATCAGCCAGTTGGCAGAGCAGTTGGTGATGGCAGAGGAGCTGAGACTCAGACCGATGGAAATAATGATGGGGCCGGTGACGATGGGCGGGAAGAAGCGCATTACCTTGTTCAGGCCAAAAACCTTGAACAGGGCTGCAAGAATCACGTACATAAGACCTGCGACTGCAACGCCGAAGCAGGCATAGGGAAGAAGATTGTCTGCCATAATAGCAGTGCCGTCTTCAAGCAGACCAACAGTGCGGATAGCATTGTAGCCGCCGATGAAAGCAAAGGAGCTGCCAAGGAAGGCAGGAACCTTGCCGCCGGTGATGAGGTGGAACAGCAGAGTGCCAAGACCCGCAAACAGCAGAGCGGTGGCGACATTCAGGCCGGTAAGAGCAGGAACCAGAACAGTTGCGCCGAACATGGCAAACATATGCTGGAAACCCAGAACAAGCATCTTGCCCGTGCCAAGGCTGCGTGCATCATAAATTGCGCCGTTTGAATTATTCATTTAAGATACCTCTCTATATTAAAACTGTAGAAATTATAATCCTCAGCTCAAAAAATGCAATTACAATACAAAAACAGAATATTTACAAATCTTAAGTTGACTAAAAATCTGCCGGGGCTTAAACTTTATTTATGAAAAATCCCCATATCGGAGGAAAAAATGATGAAGAAAATACTTACTGCACTTGTAATTCTGCTGGTGCTGATAATGCTGCTGAGCCTGTCCGCCTGCGGCAAAGAGGAGCCGGTGAAGGATGTGGTGGTTCTGACAGAAGTTCCCGTTATGGCAGAGCCTGTAAAGACCCCCGAGCCTACCGCCACACCTGAGCCCGAGCCTACGCCGGAACCTACACCCATACCTATCCAACCGGAACTGCCGGAGGTAGTGGATGAGGCCCTTAACACCATTCTTGACAGCATTACCGCAGATGTACATCCTGGCACTGCCGGCAGCTCCCTGCGCGCGGCCCAGTGCGCGGCAAAGCTTCTCGCCTGGGGTGAGAGCAGTAATCTGACGGATGACGAGATATATTCTGCTGTAGGCTGCTGGCTCGATGAACAGAGCGATGAGAGGCTGCTGATGTTCTTTGACAGCTTCTACCCCGTGTATAACGCAAGCTATGACCTGCGCTCCGAAAACGGCGAGGGCCTGCTGCGTGACGCCGGTATGGCCACCGAGGCCTGGCCCTACAGCGACAAAGCAGCCCACGCTGTGGAAATGGTGTATTACGGCTGCGGATTACGCTGAAAAAGTGCTGAGGGTCATGTTCTGCCCCAAGGGGCGGAACATTGACCGGCAACACTTTTTCAGCTTTCCAACTCAAACTCGCTTCGCTGGACTTTGAGTTGGCGATATTTAAAGTTAAAGAAGCTCCCCAGATGGGGAGCTTCTTTATATGTTCAATTACTCTTTTTCAGGGATACCGGCGATGACCTTGGCAAGGGACTTCTTGCCCTGGATGTCGCCCTGGCGGGCGATCATAATACGCTGGGCCTGGGGAGAGCCTGCGCCGTGCAGGGACTCGGTACGGTAGCCGACAGCAGAGGAGCCGAGGCAGATGTTCTCCAGGAAGCGGAGCACACGCTGGCGGTCCTCAGTCTTGACGCCTTCGCGGGTAGCGAAGTACTTGTTGCAGATATCGCCGATGGTTTCGCCGTTGGCGCCGACAACAGTGTCAGACTTGAAGTCAGTCTCGGAGGGCATGGTGACCATCAGGCCGCCTGCGATGTCCTCAGCCAGACGTGCGATCTCATAGGGGTAACGGGTGACATTCTGCTTGCAGACATTGGCCAGCAGCAGGTCGATCTGGTAGTTACCGGCCTTGGTGGGGCAGCCTTCGCAGGAGCAGGCGATACCGCAGGAGTAGAGAGTCTCGTTGAGGTGGGTCATCTCGATGAGCTTGTCCTTGACAGCACTGGCCTTCTCAACACCGTTATACTCGGCAGCGAGAGCGGCAGCACCGATGAGAACGTCGCCAACACCGACCTTGCAGCCGCCGTAGCTCTGGCGGTGGTAGCCTGCAAAACGCTCAACCAGAGCGCCGGAGAAATCATACTCACCGTTGAGGAAGATGTACTCATTGGGGATAAAGACATTATCCAGAACAACAAGGGCTTCCTGACCGCCGAACTTGTTGTTGCCGGTGTCGATGCAGCCACCCTCCAGCTTGCGGGTGTCACAGCTCTGGCGGCCGTAGATCATGTAAATACCCTCGGCATTGGAGGGGCAGGCAAAGCTCAGTGCATAGTCCTTATCCTTCTCGCCCATGGCGATGGTGGGCATGAACAGATGCCAGTGAGAGTTGATGGAACCGGTCTGGTGAGCCTTTGCACCGCGGACAACGATACCGTCTTCACGGCGCTCAACAACGCGCAGGAAGAGGTCGGGATCGGGCTGCAGGTGAGGAGGCAGGCTGCGGTCGCCCTTGGGGTCGGTCATTGCACCGTCGACAACCAGGTCCTCGTCCTGAACCATGATCAGGAACTTCTTGAAGTTCTCATGGTAATTGGTGCCGTACTTCTCGTCAACTTCATAGGTGGTGGAGTAAACGGCGTTGAAAGCGTCCATACCAACGCAGCGCTGGAAGCAGCTGGCGGTCTTCTGGCCGATGAGACGGAGCATCTTGACCTTCTTTACCAGGTCCTCGCTGCTCTGATGCACATGGCAGAAACGGTTGATGGTGCGGCCGGTGAGATGGCTGGTGGTGGTCATCAGATCCTTATAGCGCTCATCATGGGCCAGAGCGTAGGTCATGGCAATGCAGTTGATGGAGGGACGGATCAGGGGATGATCTACCCAGTTGTCAACCTTCTCGCCGAACATGTACACACGGGTACCAAGGGTACGCAGAGAGTCAATATACTCTTTTGCGGTTTTCAGTGCCATTAAAGTATCCTCCTGTTTATATGTTTATAAATATGTTTTTCCGGGTTTGGTCTATTTTATAGTATAGCATGTCTCTCCCCTTCTTTCAACAAAAGATTAACAAAGATGGGGCGTGGTCAAGCCCCTGCCTATTGATTTGTGGCATGAAATGAGATATAATTATCAGGCTTTTTATTACAGATGGAGGAAAATAAATGAAAGCTCCCATTATAATGCTTATAATCCTGCTCTTTGTTGCCATCTTCCTTTACGGCAGCGTTCTTGAGCCCTACATCGGTGAAGGTATCTATCACGGCAGAGTGCAGAGCGCCGAAGGCGTACAGTGGCTCGACACCGTAATCCGCTTCAACCCGATAGAAGGCGGCAGGCAGACCTTTTCCATGTATAATATAATCTTTGAAAACGGCGAAGATGATTCCCCGGTAGAGTCCATGACCAGAATCGAAGTCCAGTATTCCGGCAATTATTTCAAGCATGTTTTTGGCCCGCTCTTCCTGCGTCCCACCGGCCTGCACTTCCCTGTTATTGACTTTGAAGGTCAGGGCAAGTTCGTGCTCAACTGGCAGCCTCTTGAGGCCGTAGCACTTGACGGCGACGCAAAGCCCATTGAGGGTTATGAGTATGCAACCGCACCTCACCGCTCTACCATCTCCCAGACTGAAACCGGCATCGACTTTGATCGTCTCCCCTACGATATAGTGGATGAAATCCCCGAAAAGCTTATGGAGTACATTGAGATTCTGGATGCAGCAGAGCCTGCAATTGTTGTTGACGTTAAATAAAAAATTTAAGGACAGCTTCAAAAGAAGCTGTCCTTTTTATTATTCATCCTTTGCCCAGTCGAAGCTGCGCTTTACGGCCTTTCTCCAGCCGGCAAGCTTTGCATCTCTCCCCGAAGGTGTTATGGAAGGACCGAAGACCCTGTCTATGGCCCAGTTGTCTATAACGTCCTGCTTGCTCTTCCAGTAGCCCACGGCAAGACCTGCAAGATAGGCCGCGCCCATGGCGGTGGTTTCAACGCAGACGGGACGGTTGACAGGGGCCTGGTTGATGTCGGCCTGCATCTGCATGAGCAGGTCGTTTGCACAGGCGCCGCCGTCCACCTTAAGGGAGGAGAGCTTGATGCCGGAGTCTGCCTCCATCGCGCCCAGAACGTCGTAGGACTGGTATGCAATGGATTCCAGCGTGGCGCGGATGATATGGTAGCGGTTGGTGCCGCGGGTCAGCCCCACGATAGCGCCCCGGGCATAAGCATCCCAGTGGGGTGCGCCCAGACCCGCAAAGGCGGGTACAACGTAGCAGCCGTTAGTGTCCTCCACCTTCCTGGCAAAATACTCAGAATCTGCCGCGCTGTCCAGAATTTTCAGCTGGTCACGCAGCCACTGGATTGCAGAGCCGGTTACAAAGATAGAGCCTTCAAGGGCATATTCAACCTTGCCGTCCAAGCCCCAGGCGATGGTGGTGACAAGGCCATTCTTGGAGAAAATGGGCTTTTCGCCGGTGTTCATCAGCATGAAGCTGCCGGTTCCGTAGGTGTTCTTGGCCTCGCCGGGCTCAAAGCAGGTCTGGCCGAAGAGGGCGGCCTGCTGGTCGCCGGCGGCACCGGCAATGGGGATGGTTCTGCCAAAGAGGTCTGCCTTAGCATTGCCATAGACATGGCTGGAGGGCTTCACCTTGGGCAGCATGGAGGCGGGAATGCCCATCTCCTCAAGAATCTGCTCGTCCCACTTAAGCTCCACAATGTTGAAAAGCATGGTACGGGAGGCATTGGAATAGTCAGTGACATGTACCTTGCCACCGGTAAGCTTCCAGATAAGCCAGGTTTCAACAGTCCCGAAAAGCAAATGGCCTGCCTCGGCCTTTTCCCTTGCGCCTGGGACATTGTCCAGAATCCAGCGTATCTTGGTAGCGGAGAAATAAGGGTCAATTACAAGACCGGTCTTGATACGGAAGACGTCCGTAAGGCCTTTGGCGCGCAGTTCGTCACAATAGTCTGCGGTGCGGCGGTCCTGCCAGACGATGGCGCGGTATATTGGTTCACCGGTACTCTTGTCCCAGACGATGGTAGTCTCGCGCTGGTTTGTTATACCGATGGCGGCGATGTCAGCCGCAGTGACACCCAGCTTTGCCATAGCCTCGGATGCAACGGAATACTGAGTCAGCCAGATTTCTTCCGGGTCATGCTCCACCCAGCCGGGCTTGGGGAAGTACTGGGTGAACTCTCGCTGTGCCATGGAGCACATTTCGCCTTTTTCATTGAAGAGTATGCAGCGGTTGGAAGTGGTGCCGGAGTCCAGCGCCATGATATATTTTGCCATGGGTAAACCTCCTTTGACATCAAGGCTTATTATCTTTATGATACAACGATTGTACTATAAAACAACAGTGATTTGCAACAAATACAAAAAGCCATGCCGTAAAAACAGCATAGCTTTTTGTATTTCATCTCAGGAAGCCATTGACTATCTGTTCCTCTGCCTCGGCGGCAGTAAGGCCCAGAGTCATAAGCTTTATAAGCTGGTCGCCTGCAATCTTGCCGATGGCGGCCTCATGGATAAGGGCGGCGTCCACATTGTTTGCCTCCAGCTCGGGAATAGCAACTACGCGGGCTTTGTCCATGATAATGGCGTCACACTCGGTGTGTCCGGAGCAGACAGCGCTGCCCACAATGCGGGAGCGATAAACCTGCACGCTCTCATCCTTGGCAACGGAACGGGACACCACGTCTGCGCTGCTGCCGTCGCCATTGAGTTCGATAACATAGTCACTGTCGGCGCGCTGGTCAGCATGGGTCATGAGACGCTCATGCACAACAAGCTTTGCGTTCTTTTCAAGCTTTGCGGTGGTCTTTCTGACGGTGTCATCCACACCCTTGATCTGGACCATTTCCATCTCAACGCTGCTACCCTCACCGATATTAACCTCGGTGCCGGGATTCATGATACGCTTGCCCTTGCCATCGCCTTCACCATAGTGCTTCTCCACATACTTGATGCGGGAGTTCTTGCCGATGAAGAAGCGGTGCATACCGTCATGGGCGGAGTCCTGATCGCCGCAGTTGGAGATGCCGCAGCCGGCAACGATGGTGACATCACAGCCGTCGCCTATATGGAAATCGTTGTAAACAACTTCCTTGATGCCGCTTTCGCTGAGAACAACAGGGATGTGTACACTCTCATTTACAGTGCCGTCCTTGATGAAAATATCAATGCCGGGCACATCGGATTTCTTTACGATCTGGATATTGGCAGTGGAGTTCATGCTCTCGGTTTCGCCGTTGGCACGGATGCTGTAGGCGCCGGTGGGAACCTTATGCAGGTTTGCAATCTCCGCAAGAATGTGCTTTTGTACCTCGTTAAGCATCGGCTGCACCTCCGTCAAGAATTCTGTTGCAGGTGACAGGCAGAGTGCTCTTGAGAAGTTCGGGCAGGATTCTGTCCTTGCTGCCCTGATCACGCAGCTGGCCGTCAGCAATGAGAATGATCTCATCGGCAATATTCAGTATACGCTCCTGATGGGAGATAATGAGGATGGAGCCGTGGTTGCGCTTCTGCATATTCTCAAAAACCTTTATAAGGCTCTGGAAGCTCCAGAGGTCAATGCCGGCTTCAGGCTCGTCAAAAACAGAAAGCTGGGTGCCGCGGGCAAGCACGGTGGCAATTTCGATGCGCTTGAGTTCGCCGCCGGAGAGGCTGGCGTTGACTTCGCGGTCGATATAGTCCCTTGCGCACAGACCCACTGCGGAAAGATAATCGCAGGCCTCACCCACAGTGAGGTTGCGCTTTGCCGCAAGACGCAGCAGATCCACAACATGGATGCCCTTGAAGCGTACCGGCTGCTGCAGAGCAAAGCTGATGCCGATATTGGCGCGCTCGGTAATATCCATGTGGGTAATGTCCTGGCCGTTATAGAGAATCTGGCCGGAGCTAGGCTTTTCAATGCCCATGATGAGCCTTGCCAGAGTGCTCTTACCGCCACCGTTGGGGCCGGTTATGACCACAAATTTATCGTCAGGCACAACGAAACTGATGTCCTTTATAATTTCCTTTGTACTGTCCTCGGTTTCAACACCGAAGCACAGGTTCTTTAGTTCAAGCATATTCCAATGACCTCGCTCGTTTTTTACACATTTGTAGATTATACCACTTTTCCCCACGATATCAACAGCAAAAAAGCCGTTGCGCTATCCTTTGTCAAATGTTATTATCATTTCATCAAATTAAATCGTAAGGAGAATACCATGAACCATATTGAAAGAATCGCCGCAGGTCTGGAGCAGCAGGGCCTGGACGCAATGCTGATAAGCTCCGCCCCCGGTGAGTTTTACGCCGTCGGCTTCCAGGGCGAGGGTTACGCCATCATCACAAAGAGCGCCTGCCGCTACTCCACCGATGCCCGCTATATTGAGGCTGCTGAGGCAATAGAAGGTGCAGAGCTTATCTGCATATCCCCCACCAAGGGCCATGCAGAGTATGCCGCCGAAACCGTAGCGGCATGGAATATCAAGCGCCTCGGCATTGAGGACGAGTATATGAGCGTGCAGGAATATTCAAAGCTCAAGGGCCTTATGCCCGAGGTGGAGTTTGTCCCCGCCTCCGAATACATGGCTCAGCTTCGCGCTGTAAAGGACGAGGATGAGCTTCAGTGCATGCGCGCCGCCCAGGATATTACCGACCGCAGTTTCACTGAAATCCTCAACTACATCAAGCCCGGTTTCAGCGAGAAGGAAATCGCCGCCCGCCTGACCTATCTGCAGATGAGCATGGGCGCCAGCGTCAACTCCTTCAATCCTATCGTTGCCTCCGGCCCCAACGGCAGCATGCCCCACGCCATCCCCAGCGATAAGCTTATCCAGTCCGGTGAGTTTGTCACTCTGGACTTCGGCTGCATGTTCGGCGGCTACTGCTCTGATATGACCCGCACCGTATGCGTGGGCAAGCCCACAGAGGAGATGGAGCTTGTGTACAATACCGTTCTGAAGGCCCAGCTTGCCGGTATCGAGCTCTGCCGCGGCGGCGTTCGCGGCTGCGATGTGCACAATGCCGCAGCAGATGTAATCGCTGCAGCCGGCTACGGTGAATACTTCGGCCACGGCTATGGTCACTCTCTGGGTATAGAAATCCACGAAAATCCCAGAGCCAACGCAGTCAATGACAAGCCCATCCCCACTGGCGCCGTCCTCTCTGCCGAGCCCGGCATCTACATTCCCGGCAAGTTCGGCGTGCGCATTGAGGACCTGATCATCTACTGTGAAAACGGATATGAGGACTACACCAAGAGCCCCAAGAACCTCATCTGCCTGTAAAAATCAGCATAAAAATCCCGACGGAAAACCGTCGGGATTTTTTCTTGTATTTATTTTCTGCAGCTGAAAAGAATGACCTGTCTGTCGCGGGAAATCTCTCGCAGAAGCTCCATGGCCTGTTCCATGCGCTTCTCGTCCAGATTCACCAAGGCATCGTCAATTATCAGTGGGCAGCGCTCACCCTCGGGCAGAGCAAGCTCACATACGGCCAGACGCACCGCCAGGTACATAAGATCAAGAGTGCCTGCACTGAGATACTCCGCCTCCCTTGCCACCACATCATCGGACGTGCGAACACGGGCAGAGAAGTCCCGGTTAATGAACACATCCTCATAGCGGCCACCGGTGACAGCGGACATGTAGGAAGCGGCAACGCGGCCCAGCTCCGGGGAAAAGCGGCTCTGGATCTCGTCATTGGCATCACGCAGGGTGTCAATGGCAAGACTTATTGCATCATACTCATCGCAGATCATTTCATACCTGTCCTTCATACAGCTCAGGGAGCTGGCAAGGACAAGCGGGTCGCCCATGGCGGCAAGCCTGCCGTTGGCGGCGGCAATCTGTTGGCTGAGTTTTTCTATATGATGACGGGTACGGGTAAGCTCACGGCTGAGGTGTGCGGCCTCGGAATCACCGTCTGAGAAATCCAGCTCCTGCAGGGCAGATTCTTCCAGTGTGCTCTGCACAATGCGGGCATTGTCAAAGGCACTGCGCCAATGGCGCTCTTCCTCCTCAGCAAGTTCCATCCGCTCCCACAGGGCCCTGTGCTCAATAAGCGCGGCTTCTATCTCCGAGGCGCTTCGTGCGCCGTATTTTTTCAACTGTTTTTTTAGCTGAACACGCATGGCCTCCCGGTTCTTGCGGAAATTGCCATAGCGTATCAGGGTCACCAGTGCGCCCACACAGAACAGTGCCGCGCAAATTATGAATGCCCAGTGCCTGTAGTTTGTATAGAGGGCGGCAGAAAGCACCGCGAAAACCAGACACAGAACAGGCCATATGGGCTTTATCTTCTCTTCTGCCCCGGCCTTAAGCCGCTCCATCTCGCGCAGTTCTGCATGGACTTCCTCTTCAAGGCGCTCCGGCTCTATAATGCCAAAGGGGTCCTGACGTAGCTCTTCCCTGATCTGGGAAAGGGCCGTCATGGCCTCGTCATGCTTACCTGAGCAGCGCTGCAGATCAGCCCTGCCTTTGCCCAGCCTGTCCAGAGCCTCGCGGCGCTGGCGTTTGCGGGCCTGATTTACCTGCAGCTCCAGCTGGGCACAGCGAAGCTTGCTCTCTTCCAGTCTGGCTTCCAGCTCCTCGGTGGACTGGACTGATCCACCCATCTCCTCCAGCTTGCGCCGGGTCTCATCCATTCTGCCCTCAAGTTCCGGCAGAAGGCCGCGGCGGTTGTAGCGGCGCTTACGCTGCCACTGGTGCAGACGCTCGTCCGCTTCGGAATAAGAGGTCTGTTCCTCGCCGGTGGAAACGATGGAATTTATACGCTTTTCAAGTTCAGGACTACCGGAGAGGCTGACTGCACCCTGTGCAATAAAAGCACTGCGGCGAAAAACATCCTTGCTGACGCCGGTAAGCTCCTCGCCTGCGTTGGCGGAGTTAAGCCCCTTCACGGGAACATTGCTGCCGGTATAGGTGGCGGAAAATTCCTTCATAGGGGCACCCTTGGTCTTGGTGCGGCGGGTGATAGTAATGTCGCAGCGGTCGGCAGTCAGCTCCATGGTGCCCTCCATGGGCGCGCCGGACCAGGGCGCATAGCGCAGCTTGTCGGGGATATAGCCGTTTTTCATGCGTTCGGAGCTGTCAATACCATAGAGCATGGCCTGGATAAAAGCGCACCATGTGCTCTTACCGCTCTCGTTGGGGGCATAGATAACATTCAGGCCTTCATGCAGCTCAAGGGTATCGTTTTCCAGCTTGCCGAAGGAGGCTGTCAGCTTATTGATTATCATGACGCACTACCTCCTCCATATTGTCCAGGGCGGCAAGGCCCCAGCGGGCTGCCTGCTCAATGGTGTTTTTCTGCTTATCGTCTTTGACGGAATCGTACTCCTCCTTGAGCTTTTTAAGGAAGAGGCCGCGAAGGCTGTCCTCACCGGCATAATCCCAGAGCCCGCGGTAGATTCGGGTCTCGTCTCTGAGCTGCAGTTCAAAGAACATCTCATCCAGATTGCTGTGCAGACGGTTCATGTCACAGTTGCCGTCAGCCTCGCCCACGAGGGTTATGCGGTAAATGTCACGCATGGTATCATCGGGCAGGTTTGTGTGTATGGCAAGCAGGGGGTCAATCCCGGTTACATCCAGCTTTATCGCTTCATAGCGCCGACCGGCAATGCTCCTTGTCTCAAGCTCGCACTTATCGCCGCAGAGCTTTACGATATTCACGGTCTTCTCCCCGGTCTCATCAAAGCCGCGGCCTTCTGGGCAGCCGGGCCAGGAATACCAGGTATCCCCCGCCCTCATCAGTCCGCTGGCCTTATGGATATGGCCCAGGGCAATGTAGTCCATGCCGCTGTGCTCAATATCGTCTAGGCTGATGGGATTGTAGTTTGATTCCTTTGCCCCCACATCGCCGTGGATGCACATGATATTCATTGTGCCTTCCTTACGCTCGGCACTGAAGCCCTGCAGCAGAGGGCCGGAGCGCTTGTCGGTAAAGGCTGCACCGTAAACCCTTACACCCAGATCGGGCAAGGGTACATATTCCAGCTCATTTTTACTGAAAACATACACGTTTGAGGGCAGTTTCAGCCTTGCATAGGGAGATTTGGGGGAATAATAGTCATGGTTGCCGGGAGATATGAACACAGGTATGCTCAGGCTGCGCAGGCACTGGTTCAGTTCTTCACCGGTTTCATAATAGGTGTTGTCGCTGTCCAGCAAATCGCCGCAGAGCAGCATCATATCCACCCGCTCGGCATGGGCAAGCTCTGCCAGACGCCGGAGCAGCTCTCTCTGCTCCCGGCGGCGCAGGCTGGCCTTACCGGAACCCAGACCCTCAAAAGGAGAGTCCAGATGCATATCTGCGCAGTGGAGTATTTTTATCTCGTTCATGTTATCCTTATCCCTTCTGCACTGATGCACTTACCGCTTTCCGGATCGATTTCAAAAATACAGCCCTCCAGCTTGCACTGGCCCTTGCCGGACTCATAGCGTCTGGGAGGGTCGCCAAGGAACTTGCCTATGCTCTGCTGCACATCTATGCCAAGAACAGAATGTACCGGCCCGGTCATTCCGATGTCGCTTATATAGCCGGTGCCATTGGGCAGCACGCAGGCATCAGAGGTCTGCACATGGGTATGGGTGCCCCAGACCGCGCTGGCTCTGCCGTCGAGCATATAGCCCATGGCCCGCTTTTCGCTGGTACCCTCGGCATGGAAGTCCACAAGGATTATTTTTTCCTTAATCTCTTCCATAAATCCGTCGGCAATGACAAAGGGGTTATCGGTATTGCTGTCCAGGGTAAAGCGGCCCATAAGATTGAGCACACAGACATCACCAAAAGCAGTGGAGTAAACCGCGATGCCCCTGCCGGGACACTGGGGGCCGAAGTTTGCCGGGCGCAGGATTTTCGTGCGCTCATCCAGATAAGGCTGCAGCTCAGTACGGGTCCAGGTATGGTTACCAAGAGTGATCACGTCCGCACCGGCGCGGAAAATCTGATCTGCCTGGCGGGGTGTTATGCCCACAACGTTTGCATTCTCACCGTTGACCACGATAAAATTTATATTTCTTTCCTTTTTCAGGTCTTTAAGTCTTCTTTCCAGCATATCAAGGCCGGGCTGACCACAGACGTCACCAACGGCCAGAACTCTGAATGCCATAATAAACACCTCCGTGTCTGGGTTTTATTTAATAATATATTGTACCACAATTTGGAGTATTGTCTCAAGGCCTTTTGTGCGCATACTAAGAATGCTGTATCAAGGAGGTATAGATCATGAGCAATATGAGCAAAAGCAATTTTTATCTGGGTATGGGCATGGGTCTTGTTGTGGGCAGCTGCGCCGGCCTTGCCATGCGCGGCAAGAAGCAGCGCTGCGCCAAGAACGCTCTGGGCCGCACGCTGAAAAACGTTGGCGAAGTGGTGGACTCCATATCCGGCGCCATGGGCTGGTAAGCAAAAAAAGAAGCCGAACCTTATAAAAAGGTTTGGCTTCTTTAATTTTCCGCTGAAACGGAATATGATTCTCAAACGAAATTAAAATCTTATCATATCTCGGTTTATGTCGCTGAGTTTTCTTGCTCCGCACATGTACATCACATCGTCAAGCTCCGCTCTCAGCTTATTCACCAGCAGCTCAATGCCCTGCTCTCCTGCGCCATACCAGCTCACCAGTATGGGCCGGCATATCATAACCGCATCCGCGCCCAGTGCCAGAGCCTTAAAGATGTCAATGCCGGTACGAATACCGCCGTCCACGATTATCTTCGTCTGCCCCTTTACCGCATCTGCAATCTCGGGCAGAACCTCCGCCGTTGCCGGGGAGAAGGGCAGCACTCTGCCTCCGTGGTTTGACACGATGATGGCATCGGCCCCGGCCTCCACCGCCTTCAGCGCGGTCTTTGCGCTCATAACGCCTTTTATCACAAAAGGAACCTTGCTGCATTCCCGCAGTGTCCGAAGCTGCTCCACGGTCTTGGTGCCCGCGCTTATTCCCTTCTGCCGCAGATGGGGAAGGCCTGCGCTGTCAATTACCACGCCCAGCGCAAAGACTCCTGCCTCGTTTGCAAGAGCGATCTTTTCCTTTATCTCCTCGTCGGAATAAGGGTTAAGTATGGGCATGGATACTCCGCCAAAATCTGCGCTGTGCCTAAGAGAATCTGTATAAACGCCGGGCTCTATACCGTCGCCAAATGCGCCGGCGATGCCCAGCTTCGCCGCAGCAGAAGCCACATCCCGGTTAAAATCACGCACGTCACTCTCAGGATTGTACTGCCATTTGATGGAGCCTATAGGGCCGGTTATCAGCGGGAAATCCAGCTGTCTGCCCAAAAACTCAAGGCCGGTGTCCACCTCGCCGGCGGGGGCTATGCAGTCCATTGTCAGCCTGATATTCTGCCAGGCCTTCCAGTTGTCATAGGCTCCGTTGCCGGGCGCTTTTGAGCCGGGGCCGGGCATGGTGTTGCCGCAGGCAAGACCGTTGCACACGGGGCAGGCCTTGCAGTTGGGGCCGATATGCTTTCTGGCTTCGATAAGCAGCTGATTGTAATCCATGGCGTTTCACCTCTCCAAGAGTTTTGTTTCATACCTATAATACAGCCTCCGTGCCTTTTTTGAAATAGAAAAATTCCAGAAAAAGCAAAAAACATCTTTGCGCTTCTCTCAGTTCTCATTTGTGACAATCAGCAAAAAATGTCCAAAAACAATTTGACAAATTTGCATTATTTTACTATGTTAAAGGCAGCATAATCAAAAAAACAAAAAGAGGGATTAAGATGAAATCTGTTATGAAAAAAATCGTATTAATAGCTTTGATTGCTATTATGGTCATCTGCCTCTGCGGCTGTGACAGTTCCGATTACAAAAAGGCCTGCTCGCTTATGGCGTCCGGCGACTATGCTGCGGCTGTGGAAATTTTCACCGCACTGGGCGATTACAAAGACAGTGCAGCCAAAATCTCTGAATGTGAGACCGGTATTCTTGAAAATGAATACAAGTCCGCAATTGCCTTGATGGAAGAAGGCAAGTACAGCAGCGCCATTGATATTTTCAGCGCCATTGACTACAAGGACAGCGCAGCCAAGATCGCCGAGTGCGAGACTGCAATCGCCGAACAGAAGTACAATGAGGCCCTTGAACTTATGGCAGAAGAAAATTATCTGGAGGCCGGAGCTATCTTCAAGACTCTTGACTATTCAGACAGCGCAGAGAAATACCAGGAGTGCAGAGCAACCGCCCCCTATGAGTTCACAGAAATCGGCGACATCATTAGCTTCGGCCGATACGAGCAGGACTATAACTACGACAACGGTCCCGAAGAATTGGAGTGGCGTGTACTGGACAAGCAGGACGGCAAACTGTTTATCATGAGCGACAAAGCTACCGAAATGCTGCCCTACTTTGGCATATACTGGAAACGCAGCCACATAGGCGGATACCTCAACTACTCCTACATAAAGGACTTTACCGCTGAAGAAAAAGCAATGATTGTTGAGACAGTCGTCACCGCGGACTCACATCCGGACTATCCCGAAACTGACCAGGGCTCAAACACTGAGCATGGCCTCCATCTGCTCAGTGTAGAGGAAGTCAACAAATATCTTCCCAATCCCGAAGACCGCGTGTGCTATGCCACGGACTATCTGGTTGCCCAGTTTACTGATACCATTCATCTTGACGGTCTGGAAGAGGACGGCACCTGTGACTGGTGGTTGAGAACCGCTATCTCCAATTACTCCAGTGGAGCAAGCATTGCAATTATTGGTGGAAGCGGAAACTATGGCTGGGCCACCCACAACTGCCGCCTTGCCCTTCGTCCTGTGTGCTGGATTCAGCTTGAAGGTTGAGACGAAAAAACATAAGAAAATAAAAAGGCTCCTCTGTTTAGTATAAACAGAGGAGCCTTTTCCCTGATTTGTTTTCTCTGATGTTTGCCGTTTGATTGTCCTTTCCCCAATAGATTGGGCATAAAAACACTCGCTGGCTGAACACATTCGCGTTGAAATTCGCGCTTTTCAGAAATCCTACAAAACACAGAAAAAGCAAAAGCCCCAGAAAAGTTATACTTTTCCGGGGTTTTACCTGCATAAAACAAAAGAACCGACAACCAAAGTTGTCGGTTCTTGGCACGCGGTAAGGGATGTCGCTTGCATTTTCTCCGCGTAGCGGAGAAAATAGAAGTATAAACCAGTTTTCGAACTGGTTTATGAAACTGCCACCGGCAGTTTCGACTATGATTCGAATCCCTTTTTGAATTTAAAACACAAAACCCGGCTTCCTTTCGGAAGTCGGGTTCTTGGCACGCGGTAAGGGATTCGAACCCCTGACCTTCTGGTCCGTAGCCAGACGCTCTATCCAGCTGAGCTAACCACGCATATCGCTCTTTCAGAGCTTAGTTATATTAGCACAGCTTTCGAAAAAATGCAAGCCCT
>JAFQQV010000065.1 GCA_017410425.1 Oscillospiraceae bacterium | reverse complement strand
TATTTGGAGGTATTTTTATGGCAAAGCGCAAGGATCTGAAGAAAATTATGATCATCGGCTCAGCCCCATCGTCATTGGACAAGCCGCCGAGTTTGACTACGCAGGCACTCAGGCCTGTCTGGCCCTGAAGGAAGAGGGCTACGAGGTGGTTCTGGTAAATTCCAACCCCGCCACCATCATGACCGACACCTCTATTGCAGACAAGGTGTACATGGAGCCTCTGACCCTTGAGTACGTGGCCCGCATCCTCCGCCGTGAGCGCCCCGACGCCATCATCCCCGGCATAGGCGGTCAGACCGGCCTGAACCTGGCAATGGCGCTGGAAAAGCGCGGCGTCCTCAAAGAGTGCCAGGTGGAGCTGCTGGGCACCAAGAGCGAGAGCATCGAGCGGGCAGAGGACAGAGAGCTGTTCAAGGAGCTCTGCCAGTCCATAGGCGAGCCTGTCATCCCCTCCGAGATCACCTACAACCTTGACGAGGCCAAGGCCGCGGCGGCCCGCATCGGCTACCCCGTTGTGCTGCGCCCCGCCTTCACCCTGGGCGGCACAGGCGGCGGCTTTGCCAACAACGAGGAGGAGCTGCTGGACATCGGCGTCAACGCCTTCAAGCTCTCTCCCGTGCATCAGGTGCTGATCGAAAAGAGCGTCAAGGGCTACAAGGAAATTGAGTTCGAGGTCATGCGCGACGGCAGCGACAGGACCATCACCATCTGCGGTATGGAAAACATCGACCCCGTGGGCGTGCACACCGGCGACTCCATGGTTGTCGCCCCCATCATGAGCCTTGACGATGAGACTTTGAACATGCTCAACTCCAGCGCGCTGAAGATCATCCGTGCGCTGAAAATCGAGGGAGGCTGCAACGTGCAGTATGCCCTGCATCCCAAGACAAAAGAATACTACCTCATCGAGGTAAATCCCCGCGTGTCCCGTTCCTCCGCCCTTGCCTCCAAGGCCAGCGGCTACCCCATTGCAAGGGTTACCGCCAAGATCGCCGTGGGCATGACTCTGGACGAGATCATGCTGGCTGGCGCTCCCGCCTCCATTGAGCCCAGGCTTGACTACGCCGTCACCAAGCTGCCCCGCTTCCCCTTTGACAAGTTCGCCACCGCCATCAACATGCTGGGCACCCAGATGAAGGCCACCGGCGAGGTCATGGGCATCGGCGCAACGCTGGAGGAGAGCCTGCTGAAGGCTGTGCGAAGCCTGGAGATTGGCGTGTGCCATTTCCATATGCCCAAGTTCGATGCCATGGAGACGGAGAAAATTGCAGAGTATATCTCCAAGTTCCGTGACGACAACTTCTTCGGTGTGGCTGAGCTGATGCGCCGGGGCTATACCATAGATGAGCTCTACGACATCACCAAAATCACTCCCTATTTCCTTGAGGCTCTGCAGCGCATTATCCACATGGAGGAAGTGCTGAAGGCCACGCCCATGAATGTGGATTCTCTCCGCGCTGCCAAGGTTATGGGCTTTAGCGATAAGTTCATAGCGAAGCTCTGGAACTGCAAGGAAAAGGATGTCTTCGCCTTCCGCGAGGGCATGGAGATTCGCCCTGTTTTCAAAATGGTGGACACCAGCCACGTGGGCGCAAAGATACCCTGCTACTACTCAAGCTACAGCGGCGAGAACGACTCTGTAGTCACGCCTCGGGCCAAAAAGCTGGTGCTGGGCGCAGGCCCCATCCGCATCGGTCAGGGCGTTGAGTTTGACTACTCCACCGTCCACGCCGTGCAGACCATCAAGAAGGCGGGCTATGAGTCCATAATTATCAACAACAATCCCGAGACTGTCTCCACCGACTACACCACCGCCGACAAGCTCTACTTCGAGCCGCTGACTGCCGAGGATGTTTACAATGTCATGCGCTTTGAGGGGGCATGGGAGGTCATCGCCTCTCTGGGCGGCCAGACCGCCATCAATCTGGCGGCAGCCGTTGAGGAGCGGGGCGGCAAAATCATCGGCACCGACGTTGAGGCCATCGACAGAGCCGAAAACCGGGACAGCTTTGAAAAGCTTCTCAAGGAGCTGAACATCCCCCAGCCCACCGGCACCGCCGTCACCAATATCGAGGACGGCGTAAAGGCCGCCGAGAGCATCGGCTACCCCGTGCTGGTGCGCCCCAGCTTCGTGCTGGGCGGCAGAGCCATGGAGATCGTTGCCAATGAGAAGATGCTGCGCCACTATCTGAAAACCGCCGTTGAGGTGGATGAGGACAAGCCGGTTCTCGTTGACAAGTACCTCTCCGGCAAGGAGGTGGAGGTTGACGCCATCTGCGACGGACGTGACGTGTTCATCCCCGGCATCATGGAACTGGTGGAGCGCACCGGTGTCCACTCCGGCGACTCAACCAGCGTCTACCCGCCCTTCTCTCTCAGCAACAAGGTGAAGGCCACGGTGCTCAGCTACGCAAAGAAGCTGGGCCGCGGCATCGGCATTGTGGGTCTTTACAATATCCAGTTCATCGTTGACAAGAATGACGATGTTTATATCATCGAGGTCAATCCCAGATCCTCCCGCACCGTGCCCTTCCTCTCCAAGGCCACGGGCTACTCCCTGGCGGATATCGCCACCGAGTGCATCCTGGGCGTAAGTCTCAAGGAGCAGGGCATATTCGACCTCTATCCCGAGGAGAAAAAGCGCAGCTATGTCAAGGTGCCTGTGTTCTCCTTCTCCAAGATCACCGGCATGGACACCTATCTCTCTCCCGAGATGAAGTCCACCGGCGAGGCCATCGGCTATGACCGCTCAAGGGGCCGCGCCATGTACAAGGCCATGCAGGCCGCCGGCATAAAGCTGCATAACTACGGCACCGTGCTCATCACCGTTGCCGATGAGGACAAGGCCGAGACTCTGCCTCTGGCGCGCCGCTTCTATGAGCTGGGCTTCAATATCGAGGCCACCACCATGACCGCCGACTATCTGCGGGCAAACGGTATCCGCTGCCGCAAGCTTAAGAATCTCTCCGAGGGCAGCGAGGATTCCCTCAACTCCATCCGCTCCGGCTATGTGAGCTATATTATCAACACCCGCGCGATTTTGTCCGGCGTGCACTACATAAACGGCGCCGCCATGAGACGCTGCGCGGTGGAAAACGGCGTGACCCTCTTTACCTCCCTCGACACCGTCCGCATGGTGCTGGATGTGCTGGAGGAAACAGTTAATCCGGTGAGTACTATAGATGAAGAATAAGCTTCACGCTGCCTGCGGCAGATGAAGTGAAGCTTATTCTACCGCTGTGCTCGAAAAACCGGAGGAAAAGCGTAAGCCCGAACGGTTTTTCGCAAAGCACGAGGCGCAAGAGTGACAAGGCGGGGGAGTAAGGAGCCCTCTCCGCCCAGTGTGCGCACTGGGCACCTCTCCCAGAGGGAGAGGCAAGAGTCTTGGCTCCCCCTTTGGTAAATGAGATTCCAAATCTTTGATTTGGTTAAATCGAATTTACACCTCAGGCGGGGAGCTGGCGAGCGCAGCGAGACTGAGAGGGCAAGGGAGGATAATGTATGGCTATCCCCAAGGACAACTCAAAGCTTGAAAAAGCAAAAAGCCTGCGCCGGGAGATGACCGAGCAGGAGCGAAGACTCTGGTACACTTTTCTGAGAACTTATCCGGTGAAGATATACAAGCAGCGGATAATCGGCGGATATATCGTTGATTTCTACTGCGCATCTGCAAAGCTTGTGATTGAGCTGGACGGCTCACAGCACTATGAGGATAAGGGCATGGATTACGACCGGAAAAGGACGGAGTATCTCAACAGCCTCGGGCTTGAGGTGCTGCGATTTTCCAACGCAGATGTGAATGAAAGATTCAAAAGCGTCTGCGAGATGATCGACAATAGGATAAAGGAGAGGAGCCCTCTCAGTCAGCTGCGCTGACAGCTCTCCCAGAGGGAGAGCCAAGACGCCCTCTCAGTCAGCTTCGCTGACAGCTCTCCCAGATACCCTCTGGGGCACAGGTGGATAGCCAAGACGCCCTCTCCGCCCCGTGTGCGCACTGGGCCCCTCTCCCAGAGGGAGAGGCAAGAACCTTGGCTCCCCTATATACCCTCTGGGGCACAGGTGGGGAGCCAAGAAAAAAGAGACAGTCCTGTGACTGTCTCTTTTCTTATTGCTCAAGTATGGCGGCGAAATGCCGGTCCAGATAGTCAAGACGGGTGCTGATAAAGCCGCGCAATTGCTCAAAGGAATCTTCCCATCTGTAGGTACTGCCCCAGCGCATTTCATCCCTGAGCAGAGCGCCGCTGGCTTCAAGACGGGCGTGAATGGAGTCTGCCAAAGAAAGGAGAGACTCTTCGGAATATACATCCCTGCGCTGCTGCTGCCAGAGCAGGGCAAGCTCCCTTTCAAACTCGGGGCGGGAGCTGAGAAGCCGCCTATATTCACGGTGCATCAGAGTGTCCGCGACAGATGCCTCATAGTCAAGCACGCTGCCCCGGCTGTCGTTCCAGTCTATGCCGAGGGACAGGTCAGTATCCCAGGGCAGGTAGCTGATGCGATAGCCCTCATCCAGAACATCCACGATGAAGTACATATTCTTGTATTTTGCATTGTCCCAGGAGGAGAGATAGTCTATGTACAGCTGCATATTCATAAGGCTCATTATGTCTATGCTGGACGTGTCACTCAGCGCCTGATCCAGCAGCTCATAGCTGCGCTCAAAGCTGTAGGGGGAGTAGACCAGCTCATAGTTTTCCTGAAGACTCAGCTCCTCATTTCTGGTGCCGTGCTTGAAAAGCATGCTGCGGCTCTTGTCGAGCCCCAGATATTCCTCGTCGATACGATTCTGCAGCATATAAAGCCCCATGTATTCACCGTCAAATAAAAGCTCCACATAGCGAGCCTGCGACATCCTGTAGGGCTGATAGTCCGGGTAGATATAGCTGTTCCACAGCTCCATGGACAGCATCTCGCGCATATTCAGAGTGTCAAAGACCATGGAGTTGAGTATCCAGTCGCTGTCGCTGCCCAGGTCCAGCATACGGGCCTGCGTGCTGGAGCCACCAATATCCTGCAGCTCCAGCTTCCAGGCCTTCTTTTCCCGGGTGGCGGAGGAGACGCCGCGGACATTCCACTGACAGATGGAGCTAAGACTTTCCATATCTCCGGGGGCGGAGAGATGTACCTCACCCCGGTAGGCGGCATGACCGCGATCATCAATAAAGGAGGAGCTCATCTGCAGGCTGAGCACGGGAAAGCTGGTGACAGCAAGATTGACAAGCTGATAACTGTTGCCCCGGCAGACGGCAAGATGCAAAGCAGCGCCGGAGGCCATGGCGGCGGAGAGATCCCGGGATGCGGGCTCATCCACCAGATACAGCCTGCACTGCATATCCAGGCAGCTGAGCCCCTCAAAGAGCTGCTCAGAATCCAGATCACAGGGCAGCAGCAAAACCTCGTTGTTTTTGTCAAAGGGGGCGGGCTGGCCCTTGTATCTGAGCATAGAAAAATCCACCAGGTATTTGTGCTCCATACCGGCAAGGGTCTGCGGGCTGATACGCTCCACAGGGCGGGCGGCAGAAAATTCCCAGAACAGATAAAAACAGCAGCAGAGAAGGCTAAGGCCCAGCAGCAGGAAGAACAATATTAACTTGAAAAGCCGTCTGTCCAGCATTGAAAAGACTCCTTAAGTCACAGAAGAAACTGATTGTTTACTGCAAGCCTGCCCAGATAGTATTTTGAAAAGGCGCTTTTCTGCAGTCTGCCCGTCTCCAGCTGGGCGGCCACAGTGTCGGGCAGCAGCTCGTCATACTTCACTTCCAGCACATGCATATTCCGTGGCAGCACAGGCACACAAGCGGAGACGGCGGGGCTGAAAAATTCATCCAGCCTGAGACTGGCGGAGATGTTCCGGTCAAAGGTGACGCGGACATTGCCGCTGGGGTGAATGAAGGCGCTGCGCTCATATTTCACGATGAGCCTGGGGCGCAGCATATCGCAGCGCATATGCAGCAGCAGCCGGTTCAGCGGACTGCGTTGGCCAAAGCCCAGACTGTCGCCGCCCTGCATGATGGCCTCAAACTCTGCCATGGAGATGGGGCAGGAGTACTTGCGGGTGTAGCCGTTGAGCTTCTCCTTTATCTCGAGGCGCAGAAAGTCAAAGTCCGGGCCGTAGCTGCGGATGCGGTACTTGAGCCGGGCGTCCACGCCGGCGTCGTTCTCCTCAAGGCAGCTGTCGCGTATGTCGTCAAAGTATATGCTGCGTATTTCATAGCTGTCGCCCTGCTGGTTCCGGTCAAAAGCCATGAAGGGGCGGAGCCGGTGGCCTATGACGTAAAGCTCAGTGTCAGAGACCAGATACTTGTTTTCTACACGGTAGTCCATGGCTCAGAAGCGGAGCTCACCATCGTGGCTCATCAGATGGGCGGAGCGGACAGCCTCCAGGGCGGAGATTTTCTCCAGAAGTTCAGCCTCGTTTTTAAGCTGCAGCTCAAAAATCCACTCGCACTGCTTTGCGCTGACATTGCGGCTGCGGATCTTCACCACGCGGCTATGCTCCTTTGCGATGGAGACAAGCTGGGCCTCAAGGCCGATGTCACTGCCGCAGACCACAAGCAGGCCGGGGCTGCGCAGGCCGGGCAGCAGGTCAAGCAGGCTCAGCAGCACGGCCACCACCAGCGACATGATAAGCGCCAGCTCCACAAGGCCGGCACCGATGACGATGCCTGTGCTGATGCTCCAGAACAGGTAGCTCAGATCCATGGGGTTCTTCACTGCGTTTCTGAAGCGGACAATGGACAGCGCACCCACCATACCAAGGCTGATGGTGAGGTTGGTGCCCATGGCAAGGATGATTGCAGCGGTGATGGCGGGCAGGGTGGCAAGAGATTTGTTGAAGTCACGCTGGTAGAAACCGCTTTTGCTGTTGAAGCGATAGACAAAGTAGATGAACAGACCGAGGGCCACCGCAAGGGCCAAAGTGACCACAATGGAGGAAGTGCCCAGATTGCTGGGACTCATCTGTTCCAGCACAGACTTTTTGATCATATCTGTAAAGCTCATATGTGTTTCTCCTAAATCCAAATTCGCGAATAATTAACTCAGTTTACTGAGTGAAGGGAAAGGGCGCCCTTTCCCTTATAAAATTCTGAAAACCATAATATTATAATATAGTTGCCATTTTTCGTCAACGAATCTGGCGTATAAAAAAGACAGCCGAGATGGCGACTCTTGTTAAGGGGGGATTTAAAACCCCTCATCCGTCAGCTTCACTGACACCTTCCCCCAAAGGGGGAAGGCTTTAAAGGGCGGATAATATCCGCCCCTACGGATCATGGCTCTCCCTGTGGGAGAGCTGGCAGCCCGAAGGGCTGACTGAGAGGGAAACGCGGCCATGGGCAGCTCGCTTATCCAACGTTGCCCTCTCCGCCCAGTGTGCGCACTGGGCACCTCTCCCGGAGGGAGAGGCAAGGAAAAAAGAGACAGTCACACGACTGTCTCTTTTTATATGCGGCGGGGGCACGCCCCGCCCTACGATGTTAATATGCTCAACTTGAAGCCCAACGAAGTGGGTTCAAGTTGAAGAGGAAGAATAATGTCATCGGTCGATGTGCTGTCGCTTGCGGCAGCACATGACCTTATGGTAAATACTTTTGTTACTCAACTCAAAGCCCAACGGAGTGGGTTTGAGTTGAAGAGGAAGAAGGAGGGAGAATAGCGCCGTTTTCGCCGCCTCGGCGGAAACAGAGCGGTGCGAGCTTCTTCTGACGCCGTCAGACGATGCCCTGTGCCAGCATGGCTTCGGCAACCTTCAGGAAGCCGGCTACGTTTGCGCCCAGCATCAGGTCGCCGGGATGGCCGCACTCAACAGATGCGTCGTAGCAGGCCTTGTAGATGCTCTTCATGATGCCCTGCAGCTTTTCGTCCACTTCCTCGAAAGTCCAGCTCAGACGCATGGAGTTCTGGGTCATTTCCAGACCGGAGGTGGCAACGCCGCCGGCGTTGGAGGCCTTGCCGGGAGAGTAGATCAGGCCGGAGTGCTCAACAAGCTCGATGGCCTCGGGGGTAAGGGGCATGTTTGCACCCTCGAACACGGCGATGGCGCCGTTCTTGATAAGGCACAGAGCGCCCTTTTCATCCATCTCGTTCTGGGATGCGCAGGGCATTGCGATGTCGCACTTGACCTTCCAGATATTCTTGCAGCCCTCAACGTACTTGGCGGTGGGCACCTCGTCAGCATAGACACTGATGCGGGCGCGGCGCTTCTGCTTGATATCGAAGAGCTTGGGCAGGTCAATGCCGTTTTCATCATAGACATAGCCCTGAGAGTCAGACATGGCAACAACGGTGCCGCCCAGCTGCTGGCACTTCTCTGCTGCGTACTGGGCAACGTTGCCGGAGCCGGAGACGATGACCTTCTTGCCCTCAAAGCTGTCGTTCTTCAGGTTCTTGAGAGCCTCCTGTGCAAAGTAGCACAGACCGTAGCCGGTGGCCTGGGTGCGGGCCAGGGAGCCGCCGAAGGTCAGGCCCTTGCCGGTGATGACGCCGCCCTCAAAGCGGTTGACGATGCGCTTGTACTGGCCGTACATATAGGCAACCTCGCGGGCGCCAACGCCGATGTCGCCGGCGGGAACGTCGGTGAACTGGCCGATGTGGCGGTAAAGCTCGGTCATAAAGCTCTGGCAGAAGCGCATGACCTCATTGTCGCTCTTGCCCTTGGGGTCAAAGTCAGAGCCGCCCTTGCCGCCGCCCATGGGCAGGGTGGTCAGGGAGTTCTTGAGAGTCTGCTCAAAGCCCAAAAACTTCATGATGGACAGGTTTACAGAGGGGTGGAAGCGGCAGCCGCCCTTGTAGGGGCCGATGGCAGAGTTGTACTGTACGCGGAAGCCGCGGTTGACATGGGTGACACCTGCGTCATCAACCCAGGGAACACGGAACTGGACAACGCGCTCAGGCTCAACAAAGCGCTCGATCAGGCCGTGGCTCTCCCACTCAGGGTGCTTGTCAACCACCAGATCCAGAGAGTCAAAGACCTCGCGGACGGCCTGCAGAAATTCCTTCTCGTGTGCGTCGCGGCGTTCGACCTCGGCGTATACGCGGTTTAAATATTCGCTTTTATACATAATGGATTCCTCCCAAATAGTGTGCGATTGTTTAACACAGTAAATTATAAACCTATTGGAAGAAAGATACAAGAAAAATTTTACATGAAATTGTATTTATCCTGAGGGGCAAGTTTATTGCTGTTTGCTGAGAAAATCCCCCCGCCTTGCAAGCTCGGCACCCCCCTTGTTAAGGGGGGCTTTAAAGCCGGCTGTTGCGTAATTAAGCTATCATCCCCCGCCCTACGGTGAAAATTCCGGATTATGCTTTGTAGGGACCGGCGTCCTCGACGGTCCGCGATGCTCTCTCCCTCCACCGCTAACGCGGTCCCCCTCCCTCCCAGAGGGAGGCTTAAAGGGCGGATAATATCCGCCCCTACATTAAAAAACGGACCGCCCGGGAGGGACAGAGGCGTTTCCGCTGCCGGTGGCAGATAAAGGAAATGACTCTGTTCCGCAGCCGCGCCATTACCGCAAACGGGAGTGAAGCGGAAATGGCAGATGCGGCAAGGTGGATGGTCCCTAAGGTAAAAAAACGGACCGCCCGGGAGGGCGGTCCCTACGATATACATTGTTACTCAACTCAAAGCCCAGCGAAGCGGGTTTGAGTTGAAAAGGAAGAAGGAGGGAGCATAGCGCCGTTTTCGCCGCCTCGGCGGAAACAGAGCGGTGCGAGCTTCTTCTGACGCCGTCAGTCTGCCTGAATGTTGCGCAGGAACATGGTGTTCTCTGCGTCGGAGGGGATCAGGTGGCCGTTTCTGGGGCTGACGGAGAAGTTCTCCACAGCGGGGCCGTCCATCAGGCAGCTGCGCTTGAACTGCTGGGAGAAGTAGCGCTTGCAGTAGGAAGTGAGCCAATGATGCAGCTCCTCGGGAGTGAACTCGGAGGAGTAGGACATCTTTGCAAGGCGCAGGGTCTTCTCGGGAGTGAAGCCGCAGATGAGCATCTTGTGGGTGAAGAAGTCCTGCAGGCTGTAGGAGCCGACAGAGTCTTCAGACTTCTGCTCGATGATATCATCGTGAACGGGCAGCAGCTCGGGAGTGATGGGGCAGTCGAGAACGTCGTAGAGAGCCACCTTCAGCTCTTTGTTGTCGGTGTTGGCGGCGATGAAGCTGAGGTTTGCGCGGACCTGAGTCTTGGTCAGGCCCAGATTGACGTCATACATGGAGGTATGGTCGCCATTGTAGGTGCACCAGCCGTCAACAAACTCGGAGAGGTCTTCGGTGCCGACCATCATGCCGTTGACCTTGTTGCCGATGTCCATGAGAACCTGAGTACGCTCACGGGCCTGGGCATTTTCAAAGGCGATGGAGTAGTCGTCATGGGCGTGGCCGATATCGTCAAAGTGCTGCAGAACAGACTTGGAGATGTCAACAACGCGGACTTCTGCGCCGCACTGCTCAGCAACGATGATGGCGTTGGACTTGGTGCGGGAGGTGGTGCCGAAGCAGGGCAGGGTGACAGCGATAACATTCTCTGCGGGCAGACCCATTCTTCTGACAGCCTGAGCACAGATCATGACAGCCAGAGTGGAGTCACTGCCGCCGGAGATACCAACAACACAGTGGTCAAGGCCGGCGTACTGCATACGCTTGACAAGGCCGGAGACCTGAATGTCCATAACGCGCTTGCAGTAGCGGGGCAGGTCTGCGGGATCCTCGGGAATGTGGGGGTACTTGTAGTAAGTGCGGCTGAGCTGAGTTTCCTCTTCCTTCATGCCGAAGAAGCAGGTCTCATAAACGTCGCCGTCAATGTCGAAGCCGCCGCGGGCGCGACGCATGTTCATCAGATACTCAACGTCGATCTCGCTGATGGCGAGGGAGTCTTCACGCTCGTCGGAGGCAAGGATGACGCCGTTTTCAGCGATCAGGCACAGGCCGGAGAAAACATTGTCGGTGGAGCTTTCGCCCTTGCCGGGGGCAGCCATGATGATGCCGCAGCTCTGGCGCTTGGACTGGTACTTGGCGTTGAGAGTAGCCTCATCAGTGGAGGAGTGGGTGCAGGGGAAGGATGCCATCTGCACAAGGACGGTGGCACCGGCGATGCAGTGAGCAACAGAGGGGGGGACGATGGCGTCCATATCGGCGCCCAGCTCAACAGCGACCTTCAGGCCGGGGATGATATTGGACTCAAACAGAGTCTCGGGGCAGACGGGAACGATGTCGCCGTCGATCTCAGTCTCACACTCGGCAGAGACGATGTTCTGGAAGTGGGAGCCGTCAACCTGCTCACGGGGAACAAGGCCCAGAACGTGGCCGTCATAAAGAACAGCAGCCACAGAGTAGATGCGGGAGCCGACAGCGTAGGGCAGGCCCACGAAAACCAGCATGTCCACGCCCTTGGTGGCGCGCTTTACCTGAATGAGAGCGTCCTTTGCGCCCTCAACGATGACGCGGTGCTTGACCAGATCATAGC
This sequence comes from Oscillospiraceae bacterium, assembly GCA_017410425.1. Lineage (GTDB taxonomy): Bacteria > Bacillota > Clostridia > Oscillospirales > Oscillospiraceae > Limivicinus. The sequence goes on along the minus strand of JAFQQV010000065.1, from coordinate 1,325 downwards.
AGCTGGCGCCGATCAGGCTCAGCTCGGAGAAAGCCAGGATCTTGATGCCCTTCTTCTCGGCGGCCTTGATGCACTCGATAGTGCGCTTGGCGTTGTAGTATGCGTCGGCAAGCTTGATAACGGGGGATGCGGCGGCAACTTTGATAAATCCGTGTTTCATAGTTTTTTCCTTTCCCTATTTCTCGTTACTTACAGATTGATGCGTGCTTCGATATAGTCCTTGACCTCGCTGATGGGGATGCGGACCTGAGTCATGCTGTCGCGCTCACGGACGGTGACGCAGTGGTCAGCCTCGTCGGTCTCGGTGCCAACGGTGTTGAAGTCAAAGGTGATGCAGAAGGGAGTGCCGATCTCGTCTTCACGGCGGTAGCGCTTGCCGATGGAGCCGGTCTCGTCATAGTCGCACATGAAGTGCTTGCTCAGCTCCTGATACAGCTCAAGAGCGGGGCCGGTGAGGATTTCCTTCTTGGAAAGGGGCAGGATAGCGCACTTGAAGGGAGCGAGAGCGGGGTGCAGGCGCAGAACGGTACGGACATCGTCGTTGCCCTTCTTGTCCTGGCCCACAACTTCCTCGTCGTAAGCATCGCAGAGGACGGAGAGGACAGTACGCTCAACGCCCAGGGAAGGCTCAACAACATAAGGAATGTAGTGCTCGTTCTTCTCCTGGTCGTAGTAGCTCAGATCCTGACCGGAGACGTTCTGGTGGCAGGTCAGGTCATAGTCGGTACGGTCGGCAATGCCCCAGAGCTCGCCCCAGCCGAAGGGGAAGAGGAACTCAAAGTCAGTGGTGGCCTTGGAGTAGAAGCTCAGCTCCTCAGGCTCATGGTCGCGCAGGCGGAGGTTTTCTTCCTTCAGGCCGATGGTCATCAGGAAGTTCTTGCAGAAGCTGCGCCAGTAGTCAAACCACTCAAGATCGGTGCCGGGCTCGCAGAAGAACTCCAGCTCCATCTGCTCGAACTCTCTTACGCGGAAGATGAAGTTGCCGGGGGTGATCTCGTTACGGAAGGACTTGCCGATCTGGGCGATGCCGAAGGGCAGCTTGCGGCGGGTGGTGCGCTGGACATTGACGAAGTTGGTGAAAATGCCCTGAGCGGTCTCGGGACGGAGGTAAACGGTGTTCTTTGCATCCTCAGTTACGCCCTGGAAGGTCTTGAACATGAGGTTGAACTGACGTATATCGGTGAAGTTGTGCTTGCCGCAGGAGGGGCAGGGGATGTTATGCTCGTCGATGAAGGCCTTCATCTCGGCATGGGTGTATGCATCAATGGCCTTGTCCAGCTGATAGCCGGATTCTGCGCACCAGTCCTCAATGATCTTGTCGGCGC